>JAFZWN010000150.1 GCA_017617295.1 Clostridiales bacterium
ATCGCCGCCTCTTACTCCGAGCACTGCGACTGCTTCCATATCGGATACGGAAGAATTGAACAGATCTTCCTCTTCGGGAGTGACCTCAAAGGGATCGTCGGAATCGGGATTGCTGAATATCTCTTCGTTTAAGGGGTTGCCGACGGAAACTCCGCTCACCGTCGTCTCCGGACCGAATTCGTAGTCGGATTCGCCGGATCTTGAGGGACTGAACACTTTGATCCTGTATACTTCGGAACCCGAATAGGAAAGGAATCCCGCGTGTTCCATTATCACATAGTTGATACCATCTTCCGTCTCATAAGTCTTGAGAAGACATACGGGAACTCCGGCACACTCGTCTACTACCGAATAGGCAGAGTTATAAGCGGCGATCGCCTCGGCCGGCAGACTGCTTCCTGAAGGTTCGGAAACGACCTCGTTAGCAGTTGTTTCCGGTGATCCTGATACTTCTTTTGACGAACTGCACGAAGCGGCTCCAAAGCAGAGCATCATTGCGGCGAGAACAAGGGCTGTTGTTTTTGTTATCTTTATAGTCTTCATTTCTTTATTTCTTCCTTTCGGTGGTTGATAGCTTTTTGCCTCTCTGCCATTAATGACGCAGGAATATACCGGCAGGTCGCAATTTTTCCTCAAAATGTTGACAATCTGTTATTTTCAGTGCTATCATTCCCCCATATAAACCTAAACCGTTGACGCGGAGATAAAGGTGATGATGCTCCCACAGAGAGCCGGCGTTGCTGAGAGTCCGGTGGAAAACAAGTCATCAAATGGACCGCCGAGGGTGCAGTCAAATGCGAACCGCAAAGTATTCTGCAACGCGAGGGCATGCGTTACTTGCCGGGGATATGTTGGTATCCTGCTAAGTGCACAGACAGTCATGTGTTTGTGAATCAAGGTGGCACCGCGAATTTATTCGTCCTTGACAGAAGAAGTTCTGTTGAGGATTTTTTATTTCCTCCGGAACAACAAGAAGGAGGAAAGAAAAATGAAGATCTTACCGCAGATCGAGACGGTCAGACAGTATGCAGAAGAAGGGGCTTACAGTTATATTCCGGTAAGTACCGAGATACTGTCGGACATAAAGACACCGATCGAAGTACTGAAGATCCTGAAGAACGTATCGACTCACTGCTATATGCTCGAGTCGATGGAGAACAACGAGAACCGCGGAAGATATACGTTCCTCGGGTTCGATCCCAAGCTCGATATCACCTGCTTAAACGGCGTGATGAAGGTCGGAGATGACGTCATAAAGACTGATGATCCCGGACAGGTCTTAAGAGGCATCCTGAGAGATTACAAGAGCCCGAAGATCCCCGGTCTGCCCGCTTTTACGGGCGGACTCGTCGGTTATTTCTCGTACGATTACGTGAAATACGCCGAAAAGAGCCTCGATCTCGATGCCGAGGATAAGGAGGGTTTTCAGGATTTTGACCTTATGCTCTTTGACAAGGTCATCGCTTTCGACTATCTGATGCAGAAGATAATCCTTATCGTCAACATAAGGCTCGACGATGTCGATAATGAATATAAGAGAGCCGAAAAGGACCTTATGGATCTTATCGGTCTGATCAGGAACGGCAAGCCCGCAGAGGAGAAGCCCGGAAGGCTCAAGGGCGAGATCAAGCCCCTTTTCGGCAAGGAAGAGTTCTGCGATATGGTCCAAAAGGCCAGATATCACATTAAGGAAGGCGATATCTTCCAGATCGTTCTTTCGAACCGTCTCGAAGCCGAATACGAGGGATCTCTTTTCAATGTCTACAGGCTCCTTCGAACGATCAATCCGTCCCCCTATATGTTCTATTTCTCCGGGACCGACGTAGAAGTCGCGGGCGCATCTCCCGAGACACTGGTCAAGCTTGACGGCGATACTCTCTATACTTATCCTCTTGCGGGCACGAGACCGCGCGGAAAGACTGAGGAAGAGGATCTGAAGCTCGAGGAGGAACTCCTCGCCGATCCCAAGGAGCTCGCGGAGCACAACATGCTCGTTGACCTCGGAAGGAACGACATTGGAAAGATAGCGAAGTTCGGAAGCGTATCAGTAAAGAACCTTCACTCGATCCTGCGCTTCTCCCACGTAATGCATATAGGTTCCACCGTAAAGGGAACCATCAGGGACGACCTTGATGCCATCGACGCTATCGATTCCATCCTTCCCGCGGGCACACTGTCGGGCGCCCCGAAGATCAGGGCATGCCAGATCATAAACGAGCTCGAGAACAATAAGAGAGGGATCTACGGCGGAGCTATCGGATATATCGATTTCTCCGGCAATCTCGATACATGTATCGCCATAAGGCTCGCATACAAAAAAGGCAACAAGGTATTCGTCAGATCGGGCGCGGGGATCGTCTATGATTCCGTTCCCGAGAAGGAATATCAGGAAACGATCAATAAGGCTGCCGCTGTCATCAACGCGATAAGAGCGGCGGAAGACGAAGAGATGTGAGGAGGGAAAGAGAATGGTACTTCTGATAGACAACTACGACAGCTTTTCCTATAACCTCTATCAGCTCATCGGTTCCGTCGAGCCTGATATCAAGGTGATCAGAAATGACGAGATGACGGTTGAGCAGATCGATGAACTGGCGCCCGATGCGATCGTCATATCACCCGGTCCCGGAAGGCCCGAGGATGCCGGAGTATGTATCGACGTCATTAAAAAGCTCGGCGACAGGTATCCGATCTTAGGCGTGTGCCTGGGACATCAGGCGATCTGCGCGGCATACGGTGCCACCGTTACTTATGCGAAGGAACTCATGCACGGCAAGCAGTCGGTAATAACGGTATATAGCGACTGCGATCTCTTTAACGGACTGTTCGTCGCGGTCCCCGTGGCACGTTACCATTCCCTTGCCGCGGATCCCGATACGATGCCTGAGGAACTCAAGGTCACGGCGGTGACGGATGACGGCGAGGTAATGGCCGTAAAGCACAGGGACTATCAGGTATACGGAGTTCAGTTCCATCCCGAATCCATAATGACACCTGACGGAAAAACCATGATGGAAAACTTTATCACAATAGCAAAGAACATGAGGAGGACATGATCATGATCAAGGAAGCAATCGTTAAGATAGTAAACAAAGAGGATCTCACATACGATGAGGCCTATTCGGTAATGAACGAGATAATGAACGGCGAGACGACGCAGACTCAGAATGCCGCGTTCCTCGCAGCTCTTTCCACCAAGAGCGCCAAGGCCGAGACCACCGAAGAGATCGCCGGCTGTGCCGCAGCCATGCGCGATCACGCCGTGAAAGTTGATACGGGAATGGATATCTTCGAGATCGTCGGAACGGGCGGAGACAATGCGCACAGCTTCAATATCTCCACGGTATCCGCCATCGTGGCGGCATCCGCAGGCGTTAAGGTCGCCAAGCACGGTAACCGTGCCGCATCTTCCAAGTGCGGAACGGCCGACTGCCTCGAGGCGCTCGGAGTCAATATCGCCCAGAGTCCTGAACTCTGCGTTAAGCTCCTTAACGAAGTCGGAATGTGCTTCTTCTTCGCACAGAAATACCATACATCGATGAAGTATGTCGGTGCGATCCGTAAGGAGCTCGGCGTAAGGACGGTATTCAATATCCTCGGTCCCCTGACCAATCCCGGTTCTCCCAGGATGCAGCTCCTCGGCGTTTACGACGAATATCTCATGGAGCCTCTTGCGAGAGTACTTATGTCCCTGGGCGTTAAGCGCGGAATGGTAGTTTACGGTCAGGATAAGCTCGACGAGATATCGCTTTCCGCTCCCACCAGCATCTGCGAGTTCAAGGACGGCTGGTTCAAGACTTATACGATAACTCCCGAGCAGTTCGGATTCGAGCGCTGTACAAAGGATGACCTGAAGGGCGGTTCCCCCGAAGAGAATGCGGCCATCGCCAGAGACATCCTCGGAGGAGCCAAGGGACACAAGAGAAACACTGTCCTTCTCAATGCCGGCGCATCGCTCTATATCGCGGGCAAGGCCGAGACATTCGAGGACGGCATCAAGCTCGCCGCTGATCAGATCGATTCCGGCAAGGCTTTGGAAACACTCGAAAAGCTCATTAAAGTGAGTAACGAAGAGGTCTGATATGACGATCCTTGACGAACTTGCCTCTTATGCAAAAGTTAGGACTGAAGAAGCGAAGGGAAAGATCAGCCTTTCTGACATGAGGAAGATGTCTTCCGATGTTCCTTCGAAGGAGTTCGCTTTCGAAAAGGCCCTTCGCAAGGACCGAATCGCATTCATCTGCGAATGCAAGAAGGCATCTCCTTCCAAGGGTCTGATCGCCCCCGAGTTTGACTATCTTAAGATCGCAAAGGAATACGAAGATGCAGGTGCGGATTGTATATCCGTTCTGACAGAACCCAAGTGGTTCCTTGGCAGCAATGATTATCTAAAGGAGATAGCGTCTTCCGTCAAGATCCCATGCATCAGGAAAGATTTTACGGTGGACGAGTATATGATCTACGAGGCAAATGTCCTCGGAGCATCTGCGGTACTTCTAATCTGCTCTATCTTGTCCAAACAGCAGCTTTCCGAATACAAGGCTATCTGCGACGAGATCGGCCTCTCCGCCCTGGTCGAGACGCACGATGAGGATGAGGTCTTCATGGCTGCGGAAGCGGGCGCGAGGATCATTGGAGTAAACAACAGAAACCTTAAGGATTTTACTGTCGATGTGGGTAACAGCGGAGCCCTTAAGAAGTATGTTCCCGAAGGGACCGTTTTCGTTGCCGAGAGCGGCATAAAGACGCACGACGACATAAGGGCTCTCCGTGAGGCGGGTACTGATGCGGTGCTCGTCGGCGAGACTCTCATGAGAGCTCCTGACAAGAAGAAAATGCTCCGGGAGCTCAGAGGTGATCTGTGACAAAGGTTAAGTTCTGCGGCATGATGCGCGAGGAAGATATCAAGGCGGTAAACGAGCTTGGGCCCGATTACGTCGGATTTATCTTCGCGCCGAAGAGCAGAAGATACATAAGCCCCGAGACTGCTGCCGCATTTAAGAAGATGCTCCGCCCGGACATCAAGGCGGTCGGCGTCTTCGTAAACGCGGATATGAAGGATATCTTAAGACTCCTGGACGAAGGCGTGATCGACATGGCTCAGCTTCACGGAAGCGAGGACGATGAATATATCAAGACCTTAAAGAGATCAAGCGGAAAGGCGGTCATAAAGGCATTCGGCATAGGAGGCAGGAAAGACGTTTTAGAGGCGGTCTCCTCTCCGGCCGATATCATACTCCTGGACACACCGGGAGGCGGCACCGGAAAGGGATTCGACAGAAAGCTTATTGCAGATCTTGATATTCCGTATATACTTGCAGGCGGGCTCACTGTCGATAATGTCAGTTCACTCATAACGGAACTTCACCCCTTCGGGGTCGACGTGAGCTCGGGCATCGAGACGGACGGAGCCAAGGACAAAGATAAGATGAAAGCATTTATGAAAGAAATAAGGAGAGAGGCAAAGTGACAAACATAAAAGGAAGATTCGGCATACACGGCGGACAGTACATCCCCGAGACACTCATGAATGCCGTCATCGAGCTGCAGGAGGCTTACGATCACTATAAGAACGATCCGGAGTTCAATAAGGAACTCAGCGATCTTTTCAATGAATATGCGAACAGGCCCTCAAGGCTCTACTACGCAAAGAAGATGACCGAGGATCTCGGAGGCGCGAAGATCTATCTCAAGAGAGAGGATCTGAACCACACGGGCGCTCACAAGGTCAATAACGTATTGGGTCAGGCGCTCCTTGCAAAGAAGATGGGCAAGACGCGTCTCATCGCGGAGACCGGAGCAGGACAGCACGGCGTTGCGACTGCAACGGCTGCCGCTTTGTTCGGAATGGAATGCGTAGTCTTCATGGGCGAAGAGGATACCAAGAGACAGGCGCTCAACGTATACAGGATGAGGCTTCTCGGAGCCACGGTCATTCCCGTGACAAGCGGCACCGCAACACTCAAGGACGCAGTATCCGAAGCAATGCGCGAATGGACAAAGAGGATCTCCGATACGCACTACTGCCTCGGCTCCGTTATGGGCCCACACCCGTTCCCCACGATCGTACGTGATTTCCAATCCGTGATCTCCAAGGAGATAAAGGAGCAGATGCTGCAGAAGGAGGGAAGGCTTCCCGACGCCGTTTTGGCATGTGTCGGAGGAGGCTCCAACGCCATCGGTTCCTTCTATCACTTTATCGATGATAAGGATGTTGCCCTTATAGGATGCGAGGCAGCCGGAAGAGGCATCGATACATTTGAGACGGCAGCCACGATGAACACGGGTAAGATCGGTATCTTTCACGGGATGAAGTCTTATTTCTGTCAGGACGAATACGGTCAGATCGCTCCGGTCTATTCGATCTCCGCAGGACTAGATTATCCCGGAGTCGGACCCGAGCACGCATACCTTCATGATATCGGAAGAGCGCAGTATGTGCCGGTCACGGACGAAGAGGCGGTCAATGCTTTCGAATATCTGTCAAGGACAGAGGGCATAATCCCCGCTATCGAGTCATCACACGCGGTGGCACACGCCATGAAGATCGCGCCGGAGATGAGTAAGGATAAGATAATCGTCATCACGATCTCCGGAAGAGGCGACAAGGACTGTGCCGCCATAGCAAGATACAGGGGGGAAGATATCCATGAGTAATATAAGCAAAGCATTCGCAAACGGTAAGGCATTCATACCGTTCATAACATGCGGCGATCCCGATACCGACACGACATACAGGGCCGTTTTGGAAGCGGTCGCAAAAGGTGCCGATCTTATCGAGCTTGGCATCCCGTTCTCCGACCCCACCGCAGAAGGACCCGTTATCCAGAGTGCTAACGTAAGGGCTCTTTCCGGAGGCATCACGACGGACGATGTTTTTGCCCTGGTCGAAAAGCTTCGGGAAGACGTTACCATCCCGCTTGTCTTCATGACATACGCCAATGTCGTCTTCTCATATGGTCCTGACCGCTTCATGCAAAGATGCGCCGGCGTCGGTATCGACGGCATCATAATCCCGGATATCCCTTATGAGGAGAAGGAGGAGTTCGAGCCTTACTGCAAAGCATGCGGCGTGGATCTTATCTCCATGATAGCTCCCACTTCGGAAGGCAGGATCAAGGAGATAGCATCGCAGGCATCAGGCTTTATCTATCTTGTATCCAGCCTCGGCGTTACGGGCGAGAGAACGTCTTTCGCAAGCGGTCTGGAGGAGATCGTAAATACCATACGCGAAGTGACGGACGTCCCCTGCGCGATCGGATTCGGAATAAGTAATCCCGATCAGGCAAAGGCAATGGCGGATATAAGCGACGGCGCGATCGTCGGTTCGGCGATAATAAAGATCCTCGCCTCTGACGGCAGGGACGCCCCGGAGAAGATCGGAGAGTTCGTTAAGTCGATGAAGGACGCGATCAGAGCTTAAAAACCTTTGTGTCAAAAATATCCTGACACCGCACCGGTGTCAGTGCAGACTCGTGTCATAGATATTTATGGCACGAGTTTTTTTATAGATCTGTCTGAAGCTGATAAGAAGATAAGCGATCTTGAGAAGTTCCTCGTTTGCCTCTTTCAGCTCCCTGTTCTTACGGACCGGAGTATCCCTACTGCGGAAAGTGACACCCGTCTTGCCCGGCAATGACAAATGTCACTTGTGAGAGAGGACCGTTTTTACGGATAATCTGGTCATAAAGAAAACAACGGAAAAAGGACGGTTTACGAAAATGGCTGAGATCTTAAAAGTAACAGACCTGGTCAAGAGGTATAAGGAACTGATCGCTCTGGATCATTTTGATATGAGCGTCAACGAGGGAGAGATATTCGGACTGCTCGGCCCCAACGGATCGGGAAAGTCGACATGCATCAACTGCATCATGTCGCTCCTTACGTACGACAAGGGATCGATAAAGATCTTCGGTAAGGAGATGAGTCCCAAGGAATACGATATCAAGTCGAAGATCGGTATCGTTCCCCAGGATGTGGCTGTGTACGATTCACTGACCGTTTATGAGAACATCGACTTCTTCTGCGGGCTTTATATAACGGATAAGGAGAAGAGAAAGAAGTATGTTCAGGAAGCGATCGACTTCGTGGCACTTAATGACTTCGTCAAGTTCAAGCCCAAGAAGCTCTCGGGCGGTCTTAAGAGAAGACTGAATATTGCCTGCGGCATTGCCCACAAGCCGAAGCTGATCTTCTTCGATGAGCCTACGGTGGCGGTAGATCCGCAGAGCAGGAACAAGATACTTGAGGGCATCGAGCAGCTCCGTAAGGGCGGTGCCACGATAATCTATACTTCCCACTACATGGAGGAGGTCGAGCAGCTCTGTGACCGCGTCCTCATCATCGACAAGGGCCACACGATCGCGGAAGGCACCATCGATGAGCTCAAGGGCATGATCAAGAAGAGCGAGATCATAACCATAGAGGCATCGGGGGTCGATGAGAAGGATATAGAGGCAGTAAGGGAGCTTCCCAATGTATACAGCGTCGATTATAAGGACAATTGCCTGAAGGTCGAAGCGGGATCGGGTAAACACAACGTTATCGATATCGTGAATATCCTTCAGGATAAGGGATACAGGATGAAGAAGATCTTCTCGGAGCAGCCGACACTGAACGATGTGTTCCTGGAACTGACCGGCAAGCAGCTTCGCGACGAGTGATAAGGAGAGATAAAGGATATGTTCATCTATTACATTAAAAAAGTGATCAGGGCAAAGAGCTTCCTGTTCTGGAACCTGGCATTTCCCCTGATACTCATGACATGCATGCATTTTGCTTTCGGGAATATCTATAACATCGAGAATAATATCTCCCCGATGAATGCCGTTCTGGTCAGCGTCGGGGAGGGTAACTACCAGGAAAGCTTTGAGACAGTAATGACGGAACTGTCATCTGATGATGCAGACAGGAAGCTGTTTGAACTGTCGTATGCAGACAGTATCGACAGCGGAAGGGCAATGCTCGAGCAGGATGCGGAGGTCCTCTTTGTCGTAACGGACGACGATATCTCCGTCACGCTGGCAAAGAAGCATTCCTCTACGGCAGGCGCAGTTGCCAGGGGAGTTACCAATTCATTCCGTCAGAGATATGCTCTCATGGCTGATGCTTTCGAGAGCGATCCGGCATCGGCGGCATCCGTTCTTCAGATGATCACGGAAGAGGCAGAGCAGTCTTTTGCAAAGCCTGCGGACAATGTATTCTCTGAAGAACCCAATCCCTATACCTGGTATTTCTACAGCACGTTCGTAATGGCTATCTTCTTTGATTCCATGTCCGGCGTGAACATAGTGGGAGACCTTAAGGCGGATGTTACACGGGAGGCTATGAGATTTTCTGTATCGCCTTCGAAGAAGAGCCGGATGATAATACTGGCATTCACCGCAAGACTGATCCCCTGTCTTCTCATCGCAGCCGTTCAGCTCGCAGTCATGAAGCTGGTCTTCGGTCTGTCGCTGGGAACTGATCCGGTCAAGCTCATCATATTCGTAGTATCTGCCGTTATCTTCTCCATAGGGTTCGGCGTAATGTGCGGACTCCTGTTTAAGGGGAACGTGGAATCAAGGGCCAATAAGGCGACGGCCATCGTCATGACATCGGTATTCCTGTCGGGAGAGATGATCATGCAGATCCCGGGACTGTTTGAGAAGTACTGTCCCATAATAAACGATATCAACCCTGCGACAGTCATTAACATGGCTTTTTACAAGATGGCGGTATGCGGCAATGATGCCGGGTTCTATCTGAACATCATCAAGATAATCGGTCTCGCAGTACTCTTCCTTGTGATCGGAGTGATAATTTTGAGGAGGGAAAAATATGCATCTTTATAAGAATTTCTTCAAGCTGCTCAAGAACAACAGATCGGGCATTATCATATACGGTGTGATATTCCTGGTGATGGTCATCGGGCTTGCATTCTCCTCCAAGGCTTCAGGCGGAACGGATACGACATATACAAGATCCTACAATGTAACATATACCGATCTGGACAAAACGGCATTCTCGAGGGGCTTCATAGAGGCATTATCCGAGAATAACACTGTTACAGATCTTGAAAATGAAGGCACTGACAAGGTTCAGGACCTCGTGTTCTTCGGGATGTCGGACTGCCACTTTACGATCGAGAACGGGCAGATCACCTATATGACCGACTTTGAGAACGGCGGCGGAGCATATATGCTGACACATATCGCCGACAGCTATAAGACTTCTTACGATGCCTATAAGTTGATGGGCAGAAGCGATGAGGAGGCTGCGGCCGAAGCCGCATCGCTGGTCAATAACGAGACCGAGATATCGATAGCGGCCGGCAGCGGTGCCGGCGATGATTCAGGCGACCTTGCCGTATTCTATCTCAATCAGTATTACGGATATCTGGCGATCGGGTTTATGGCCCTCGGAGTAGGACATACCGTAATAGCCAATAACGATCCCCTGACTACAGAGAGGGTGGATGCATCTCCCGTGAAGCGCAGGAAGATAAGCCTGGCCAATACCCTTGGCCTCGTCACCTCGGGATGTGTTCTCTGGGCAGTATTTCTTATCATCAGCCTTATACTCGGAAAGGGATCCTCCGTTATCGCTAACCACTTAGTAGTCGTAGCGGTCAATTCATTCCTGGTTACCATGGTTGCCTGCTCGCTGGCATCCCTTATAACCTCGTTCAACCTCAGCTCGAACTCTCTTGCGATGGTAACGAATATAATCAGCCTCGGAATGAGCTTTATGTGCGGCGTGTTTGTCGCCCAGCAGTGGCTGGGTGAGGGCATCCTCAAGGTGGCAAGGTTCTTCCCGCTTTACTGGAATGTCTACGCCAACAATATGACGAGCACGCTGGGAGGCGTCGATTACGATTCCGGAAAGATCCTTCTGTGCTTCGGAATCCAGCTTCTCTTCGCAGCGGCACTCTCCGTTATGGCAGCGATCGTCAAATCCACGAGGGTGAGCAGGCTGGCAAAATAATAGTATAATCAGATCATGAACAGAAGACTTGCTGATAAGCTTATGATCTACATAGCGACCGTCTTTCTTATAGTTGTCTCTTACTGGGGCAATGCGGGAGGGACGGTCGTAGCCTGTTGTCTTATCACCATGATACTGGAGTTTATAACCGAGATCCTCAACGGGGATCTTGTGGCGGTGACGGCGTGCATAGCCGCATCAGCCGGTGCCTTTTTCTACCCTCCGTTGGCTTTCGCAGTTCCCGGAACTTTCTATTCTCTTTTCTCGTGCGAAAGAAGTCTTCCCAAAGGATGGTCATATGCCCTCCGTATCTTATCAGGTGCCGTGGGAGCAGCATTTATATTCAGGATAGAAGTACCGTTTTCCATAAGGATCGCTGCCTGTCTGACCGGCCTGTTTGCCTTATATCTGGCATATAAGACCGACAGTTCGGTACGTATGGAAAAGGAGATGACCGCCAGGTATGATGCGGCGCGAAGTTCGGCCATCGATGCAGGAAGGCTCTCAAAGGAGATAATGAAAAACGCCGACAATGAAGTCTATATGGCGAGACTTAAGGAGCGCAACCGCATAGCGCGTGAGATCCACGATAACGTGGGTCACATGATCACCCGTGTCATCGTTCAGATGCAGGCGATAAAGATCATAAACAGGGACGATAATGTGGGAAAGCAGCTTGATTCCGTAAGCGAGACACTGGATCTCGCCATGACGGGTATACGAAAGAGCGTTCACGAACTGCATGACGATTCTATAGATCTCTCCATCGGAATAAACGATATCGTAAAGGTCATCGAAGACAGGTTCGACGTGACGGCTGAGACCTCGATCGAGTCTCCGGCTGATAACGAACTGAAGAGCAATATCCTGGGGATCGTTAAGGAAGCCGTGACCAATATCGCCAAATACAGCAAGGGTGATAAGGTCGAGATCAGTCTTGTCGAGAACGTGACATTCTGGAGGCTTCAGATATTCGATAACGGCAGGAACGAAGAAAGGGAGATCTTTCTCGGAGGAGAGGATGTATCCTCTTTATCCGGAGGAGGCATAGGACTTCAGAACATAGGGGCGAGGGCGAGAGCCATGGACGGAAGAGCGACCGTAAAATCAGGCCGCGACGGGTTTACGGTCCTGGTCACCATCCCCAAGGAAAGGAACAGATCATGAAGGTACTTATTGTTGATGACGATCCTCTGGTATCAGGGGCTTTAAAGGTAATACTCGATAACGAGAGCGATATAGAGGTGACCGGTACTGCGTCCTGCGGAAAGGAAGGTCTTTCCATGGCGCTATCGTTCGATCACGATGTCATAGTCATGGATATCAGGATGGATGACATGAACGGGCTCGATGCGGCGTCCGAGATACTGAAGGTCAAAAAGGACGCGAGGATCCTGTTCCTTACGACCTTCCTTGACGACGAATATATAAACAAAGCTCTGAAGGTCGGGGCAAAAGGCTATATCCTCAAGCAGGACTGTGCTTCGCTCGCCTCCTCGGTACGGGCGGTGTTCGGAGGACAGACTGTCTTCGGAGGCAAGGTCGTCGAGAAGCTTCCCGATATCCTGAACCGCAAGGAGGACTTCTCCTACGACGAATTCGGCATCACCGATACAGAAGCGGATGTCGTCAAATATGTGGCTGACGGACTGTCAAACAAAGAGATCGCATCGGTGATGTATCTGAGCGAAGGGACCGTAAGGAATCACGTCAGTTCGGTCCTCAGTAAGCTCGGGCTCCGCGACCGGACACAGCTTGCATGCTTTTATTACCAGAAGATCAGACCGTAATCTGAAATAATTTACAATTACTTCATCAATTTTATCTTCTAAATCGCTTATAATCTATCTTAGGCACCCCGGAGTTTCACATAAGATACTGATGAGGTCATTATGATCAAGATAGCGGTCTTTACTTCTCACGTGTACGAGCCCATGTCGGGACTGATGCAGAAAGGCATCAATGCAGCGGCTCTCGATTTCGGCATCAAGGTTATATATTTTGCGGGTTTTTCCGATTCATACAGCTACAGGAACTACGGAGAATATACCAGATATGACGAGGGCGATAATGTCTCCTATGATATTCCCGATCTCGATGATTTTGACGGTATCGTCAAGATCAGCACTTATTTCAGCGAACTGGCAAAAGCCCATCTTAAGGAGATCCTTTCCAAAGTGAAATGTCCGGTGATCAATATCGGCGGACGGGATAATGACCACAGGAGCATCTATTGTGACGAGACCAGGTCATTCGGTGAAGTGGTGGAGCATCTCGTAACAGTACACGGATGCCGCGATATCTATCATCTGGCCGGGATCCGCGATAAGACATTTACCGCCGAGAGGGTCGAGGCATATAAGAGCGTTCTCATAAGCCACGATATTCCCTATGATGAAGAGAAAGTCTATTACGGTACTCTCTGGCGCGACTGCGGAGAACCTGCGCTGGATTATATCCTCGAGCACTGCAAAAGGCACGGGACAAAGTATCCCGATGCGGTAGTGTGTGCCAACGATTATTCGGCAGTCGGATTCATAAACGCCTGTAAGGCCAGAGGCATCAGGGTCCCTGAAGACATCATGGTCACGGGTTATGACGGAGTCGATGAGGCCGTTAACGGCTATCCTTCGGTGACCACGTCGTGCCAGCCTTTCTTTAATGCCGGATATCAGTCGATCCTTTCGCTCCTGGATATAATAAAGGGAAGGGAGCTTCCGCGTAAGATCAGGATCATGGGCGAGATGGTATGTAACCAGTCCTGCGGCTGCAAGCCCAAGTCTGCGGATAACATAGAGGACATCCGGGATATCTATCTCAAGAGGCTTAAGAATACCACGAACATCGCGCAGTCAACGACGAACCTGATGTTAAGAGTCTCGGGTGCCGATACCCTTGAGGACTGCTTCAGGGCTGTATCCGAGAATGCGAAGGCGAATACCGGGTTCAAGGATATGCTCCTGTGCCTGGCTCCAGGCTGGGATAAGCAGAGGATAGTCGGAGCCGATTTTTCAAAGACCGACGAGGAGATGACTGTCGTGACCGGATTCAGAGGCGACAAGGATGTTTCCGTTCAGACATTCAGAAAGAAGGATATCCTTCCGAAGGATATGCTCGAAGACCCGTATCCGTATTATATCTTTACGCTCCATCATCTCCAGTATTACATGGGATATCTTATAGTATCTCCGGATATCGATATGCGCGAACAGGAAGCACAGCAGTCCTGGCTCGTTGACCTGGGGATGATACTGGAGGATACCCGCGTAAGAAGAGATCTTCACAGTTCGGTCAAGAGGCTGGAGTTCCTGTCCAACCGCGATATGCTGACCGGAATATACAACAGGCGCGGCGTGGAGCAGTTCTTCGGGCTCTTCTACGACGAGTGCCGCGGAAGCGGTCAGGATCTGGCTCTCATGATCTTCGACATGGATGACCTTAAGAAGATAAACGATACATACGGACATGCCGAAGGCGATTACTGTATCAAGGCGATCTCCGATTCCATGACGGATGTTTCCGGGGATGATGAGATCTGCACGAGAGCCGGCGGTGACGAATTCGTGGTCCTTGCCAAAGGCTACAGCGAAGAGAAGATGAGATCCTTCATAGACCGTATCAGGGAGAATATCGGTTCTGCCGTCAGAAGAGACGGTAAGCCTTATGAGATAAATGTCTCCGTCGGATCGTATCTGGGGACTCCCGGGAAAGAGGATTATCCGGATATGCAGACTGCCATGGAGGATTATCAGAGGATAGCCGATTCATCCATGTACAAAGAGAAAAAAGAGCATAAGAAGACGGGGCAGTCCGGCTGATATACGATTGACATATAAGAACAAAAGTTCTATAATCGTAGAATAATATTCTGCGAGGTAGAAGCATGGAAAACGTATATGAGAAATGTCCGGAACTCGGTAATGACAGATGGCTCTTAAGACTTGTCACCGAAGACGATTCCACAGATCTTATGGAAGTATATGGTGATAAGAATGCCGTTCCCTTCTTTAACAGCGATAACTGCCACGGTGATAATTTCTACTACCCCACTAAGGAGAAGATGGATCAGGCGATCGATTTCTGGCTCTATTCGTACGGGGAGAAGTACTTCGTCAGGTTCGCCGTTATAGATAAGGCGGCGGGTAAGGCCGTCGGAACGATAGAGGCCTTTCACAGACCGTACAGAGAGGACTTCGGCGAAGTGGGTGTTATCCGGCTTGATCTCGGAAGCGCATACGAGACGGCTGATGTCATCAAGGATATCCTCTCGGTCATAATCCCTCCTTCCTTTGGATTATTTGACTGTAATGAGATAATATCCAAGTGCCCGATATATGCGGTCGAGCGCTCGAAGGCGTTCCTGGACTTCGGATTCACGCCTGACGGCAGATGTCTCGTCGGAGACGACGGCTATGCCTATAACGGGTACTGGATCATAAAGAAGACGGAGTGAGCCCGGGAGAAAGACAAAAAAGGAACGGGATATGGGAAAGAATCTCAGGAAGATGATCGGCTACTATAAGCCTTATATAGGGACATTCCTTCTGGACATGTTCTTTGCGATCGTGGCTTCTGCCATAGCGCTCGTGATACCGCTCGTCGTCAGGTTCATTACTTCGGAAGTCATCTATATGGATCCGGAGATCGCAAAGGGGAATATCATCAGGCTCGGGATCATCCTGGTCATACTCGTGATCCTTCAGTTCATTGCCAATTTCTATATCTCCGACGTCGGTCATGTCATGGGGTCGAAGATGGAAGCCAACATGCGTTCCGAGATATTCTCCCATTACCAGAAGCTCTCCTTCTCTTTCTTTGATGACCAGAAGGTCGGTCAGCTCATGAGCAGGATAACGACTGACCTCTTCGAGATAAGCGAACTTCTGCACCACGGACCGGAGAACATCGTTATCTCCGTAATAAAGATCGTCGGTGCCTTCATCATCCTGACGCGGATAAGCGGTCATCTTACATTCGCGGCTTTTGTCCTGGTCCCGGTAATGTTCATCTATGCCTTTATCCTGAACCGTAAGATGAGGGCGGCATTCCGGAGCAACAGGGAGAAGATAGCCGAGATCAATTCGAGGACTGAAGATAATCTCTCGGGAATAAGGGTCGTCAAATCATTTGCCAACGAGGACATCGAGAGGCAGAAGTTCGAAGAAGGCAATATGGCCTTTCTGAGTGCCAAGAAGAAGAGTTATTTCTATATGGGGTTTTTCCATTCCGGAATGACGGCGTTTACGCTTCTCATCAATATCGCGGTCATCGTTACCGGAGGCATCATGATCTCGGAAGGGTATGTCAGGATCCCCGACTTTGTCGCCTTTCTTCTTTATATAAATACATTTACCGATCCCATAAGGACCCTGATCGATTTTACCGAGCAGTTTCAGAACGGCTACTCGGGATTCGAGAGGTTCATGGAGATTCTCTCAGTAGAACCCGATATCAGGGACAATGAGGGAGCGGTTCCCTTAACGGATGTGAAAGGTGATATCGAGTTCTCCGATGTCTCCTTCAAGTACAAGGACGGCGCTCACAGAGTGCTCCGCCATATCGATCTCAAGATAGAAGCGGGTTTGTATGTCGCTCTGGTCGGCTCCTCGGGAGGCGGCAAGACGACTCTTTGCAGCCTGATCCCGAGGTTCTACGATGTGACAAACGGAGCCGTTAAGATCGACGGAAAGGATATCCGCGAAGTGACGGTAAAGAGCCTTCGCGATCATATAGGTATCGTTCAGCAGGATGTCTATCTCTTTGCGGGAACCGTTCTCGAGAACATAGCTTACGGCAAGCCCGGAGCCTCAAGGGAGGAGATAATCGAAGCGGCGAAGCTCGCGAATGCGCACTCGTTTATCGAGGAGCTTCCGAACGGCTACGATACAGATATCGGACAGAGAGGCATCAAGCTCTCGGGCGGTCAGAAGCAGCGTCTGTCTATCGCGAGAGTATTTCTCAAGAACCCGCCGATCCTGATCTTTGACGAGGCGACGAGCGCACTCGATAACGAGAGCGAGAATATCGTAAAGGAATCACTCGAGAAGCTCGCCAAAGACAGAACGACCATCGTCATCGCCCACCGTCTGTCGACGGTCAGGAATGCCGAACGGATCCTGGTACTCACCGAGAACGGAATAGAGGAGAGCGGGACTCACGAGGAGCTTATGAAGCTGAATGGCATCTATGCGGGACTGTACAAGTGGAATGCCTGACCGAAGGCTGCAGCTTATTGATCTTCTGATAGTATCTTGCCAGAGCGAAAGCACCGCTTATGAACCAGGTAAGGCCTGCCGACATCCATAATCCCCATACTCCGAAAGCGGTATAACCGATAAGGACCCAGGGGAATACTATCCTTCCGAACATCTCGACACCGCCGTTTATAAAGGCGAAGGCGGCATCGCCGATACCGTTCATGACGCCTCTGCAAACGTAGATAGTACCGAGAGCCACGTAGAAGATGCTCGTGATACGGAGAGCCGTGGCACCGAGCCTTACGACTTCGGGGGAATCCTTTACGAAGATTCCGATTATGCTCTCGCCGAAGATCTGCATAACGGGAAGCATTATGAGGGAGAATATGAGTATCAGTTTCATCCCTTTCCGGTAGCCTTCCTTTATCCTCTCGTGATGACCCGCGCCGAGGTTCTGGCCGGCATGCGTGGAGATCGCCATGCCGAGCGATCCGTAGGGCTGCTGGATTATCTGCTCGATCCTGCTCGTCGCGGTGAAGGCCGCCACTGCCGTGGAGCCGAATCCGTTGACATAACGCTGAAGGACGATGCAGGATACGGCGATCATGGACATCTGGGCGGCGAGCATCGAGCCCATACGGAGGCATTCCTTGATGATCTTCGGACTTATCTCCATAAGCTCTCTGCTTATGTGGAAATATTCATTGGTCTTATACGAGTAGAATATGCATCCCGCTCCGGAGATCAGCTGAGCGATAAGCGTCGCTACGGCAGCGCCCATAACGCCCATTCCGAAGAGATAGACGAAGACGATATCCAGGACCATGTTGACGATGCATGATACGAACAGGAAGATAAGAGGAGTTCTCGAATCTCCGAGCGCCCGAAGCATCGCGGATGCGTAGTTATAGATACCGACGAGAGGGATCCCCAGGCACATGAGCCTCAGATAATCCCTTGCCGTCAGATAGATATTATCGGGTGTGTTAAGAAGTCTTAAGACGGGACCTGACAGGAGAAAGCCGGCCAAAGCCATAACGATCGAGGCCAGAAGCATTATGTATGCGCTGTTGGATACGACCCTTCTCACATTGTCATGTTCCTTGCTGCCGAAGTATCTGGAAGCCACTACACCGCTTCCGCTCGCGCAGCCTATGCAAAACGAGAAGAAAAGGAAGGACAGCGAACCGGTAGATCCGACCGCCGCCAGAGCATCGGATCCGACAAATCTTCCGACGATGATGGAATCCACGAGATTATATACCTGCTGAAAGATATTGCCGATCAGCATGGGTATGGAAAACTCAAGGAGGAGTCTCGTGGTATTGCCTTTTGTCATGTCACGGATCTGCATGCTCATAAGGATCTGTCCCTTTCTTATTATCGTTTTACGTACGGCAATTTAGCACTTCGGGGAACCCGTAACAATGAAATATCACACTCCAAAATTGATTTATCGTTCAGCGGATGGTATTATTCACAATAAATCAACTTATATTTCACCGATATTTGTGCTAATCAGAGGTAAGCGTTTTGATTGATGTATTGTTTGCGGGTTATTCATATACCCACAAGGACGGACTGGTCTATGACACCGATAAGGGCTACGGCGGCTACGACTGCTACCAGATGATATATACGCATACACCGGCGTATTTCCAGGTGGACGGAAAGCTGACCCTGACTCCCGCGAAGTCGGTCGTATTGTTTACTCCGGAACACCGGAAATATTACACATCGGTCCCGAACGAACCTTATACCAACGACTGGATCCGTTTTAAGACCGACGAGGGATTCATCTCGAGCTTTCCTATCCTTAATACGCCCTTTTCGCCGCATGATCCGGAATTCGTCCATGAACTTATAAAGCTCATAGCCTGGGAATCAAATGCTCCCGATTCCCCGGAGAAGGAGTCCGATATCAGGGAACTGTTCCGCGTCCTTATGACCAAGCTCTCCGATGAAGCTCCCGATGCGCAGATGTCACCTTACCATAATGAACTGAAGGAATTGAGACGTGATATAATGCACCATCCCGAAGCGGACTGGTCGATCGAGCTCATGGCTTCGAGACTTAATCTGAGCAGGACGAGATTCCAGACTCTGTATACCGAGACGTTCGGTAATACATGTACAGAGGAAGTCATAGAGGCCAGGATCAAGCTCGCCCAGGAAAGGCTCCTTTATACCGGACATTCGGTCGCCGAGATAGCGGAGTCGTGTGGTTATAACAGTACTGAGCATTTCTGCCGGCAGTTCCGTAAGGTCATAGGCATCACTCCGGGACAGTTCCGGAAAAATTCCAAAAATGTAAAATAAATTTGCAACCTTCATTGTTTTTTCTTCGTCATTAGAAACGTGAGGTGAAAAACATAATGATCTTGGAGGATATGATATGAAAAAGATGATCTCACTGCTCATGGCATCAACCGTCCTTTTGACGGGAGTGACGGCATGCAGCGATCAGAGGAACGGCAGGTCACAAAGGCGGCATTCTTCGGAACGCGAAGAAGAGAGTGAACAGGAGGAAGAAGAGACCGGAAACGGGGAAGAAGAGGTTCAGATCATCGAGGCACGCGGAGAGGGTTCTGAGGATCCTGAAACGGGCGCGAGGGAAACGGAAGAAAGCAGGAGCCCCATGACCCCGGTCGCGATCGGTAACTGGGAACAGGTCATGAGAGAGAATCTCGCGGTTCCGGGATTATGGACGGTCCCCTTTGATACGGAGATGACGGATGAGCTTGATTCCCTTTTTGACAGCATAAGACCTGACCTCGGGGACGATCAGTTTACTCCTTTGGCCATGGTCGAATACCAGCAGTCGACGGGAGACGATTCATGCAATTACTGTTTTCTCTGTAAGGGCGTTCCTTCTTCCGGGGCCGGGTATTGGTGCCTGGTATATGTGCATGATGACGGCAGTTCCAGGGGCGAGCTGTGCAATGTCTATAATATCGTTCTTCCCGGTGATCCTGATCAGAGCGGTATATGGACATACGGCGATTCGGAGACCGTATCGGGGGAACTTCTCGACTGTTATAATTCCGCCTTTGACGAGAACGATCTTTACTACGAACCGCTGGCATATCTCGGAGAGAGAACGCTTGACGGCGTGACCACGCGGTGCTTCCTTACCGATTCGTGCCTTTACATGTTCGAGAATGACGGGCTGGCCCTTCGTTACATAAGTGATTCCGGGGACGGCAGCTGGAGCCAGTCTGATTATTCCATTTTCGAGACGAGGATGATAAGCGGTTGTCCCGATCCCGTAATGGACCGCGAGTATGAGAGTCCTTATGCAATGTATACGTACGGAGGCTGGTCGACGGCTGAGCAGATGGATCTTTCCGCAGTTCCGCAGGAAGTCCTTGATCATATCAGGGCGTATGACAACGGGAGATACGAGCCCTGTTTGTTTGTCACATACAAGGAATTACTTAATCCCGTACACAAAGCCCTTCTTCGCGTCCTGCTCTGTTCGACGGTGGACGGATTCGATTCTTTTGTCTTTGTGGAAGAGGATGAAGACGGAAACCTTTCCGTAACGGGTACATGCCCGATCGATATCGATGCCATCCTTTCCGACGGCTGTGTAAACATACCCGGAGAAGATCCGGCTGATACAGGCTGGGAGCTTGTTAATTCATCTGATGTTCCTGAAGCGATCCTCGATAAGTACTGGGAGGATTGGGAGGAATGTATGGAGATGTTCGGAGTAGCCCTGGAGATCGGTACACCTGAATTTGTTATCTCCTCAAGAACAGAAGGAGATATGACCACTTACAGTTATGTCTGCAGACAGGACGTTTTCCATTTCGGAAGCAACGGGGATTTCTTTATCATGACATCTACGCTTGACAGCAACGGTTCGGTGATCGGAGACAATGAAAGCACCGAGGTCATTATGTCCGATATCTATGATTCGCTCATGTCCGGCCGCGAAGGGGCTCCTTCCGAAATATCTCCGGATGAAGTTCTTGATATAGTATATGAGACGACCCTTCTCTATGATGCCGATCTGGCGGCTGATCTTATGGATGAGGCAAATGTTGACGGGAACACCCGCCATGCAAATACGAACGGGATGGAGATAGTGATCGAGACGTTTGACTCCGAAGAAGAAGCCGTTGATTTCTGGAACGATATGCATGATACATTCCGCGATTATGTCGTGATCAGGCAGAACAACTATTTCCTTCACGATTCGATGGGAAGCGGCAATATGTTCTTCTATTGCTTTCATTCGGGAAACTGTGTCGTTACCGTCATGACTGCCGATATAATGAATGTCACAACGGTTGCGGATATCGGTGATACTCTGGTGGAGGAATTGCCGGGATAACGAGCGTTTCCTAAAAAATTTCACACAAAAGATAAGATTTTTAACCAAAACCGGGAGGATCGGATGCCTCCCGGTTTTTTGTTTTCCCGAATCTGAAATATTTTAACTTTTTTGATATCTATTTTGATTTTTCCATAGACATCCTGATGTTAGTCTGTCATCAGAAAACAGCCGCCCCAAAGGCTGACGATCATCAAAACATAAAGGAGAAAGAGGTTATGAAAAAGAAGATCGTATCGGCTCTTATGAGCCTTGCAATGGCAGCATCATTTGCAGGATGTTCCGCCATCACCCCCACACAGGTAACAGATCCCGCAACGAGCGGAGATACAACAGCTGCAGCACAGTCCGGAGATGATACTCAGGCAGCAACGTCTTCTGACGGCGAACTCCAGGTCGGTATCGTCCTTCCCACACGTGACGAGCCCAGGTGGATCCAGGATGAGGCTTCCTTCACATCCATTCTCGGTGATGCAGGATTCACTTCCGAGGTTCTTTTCTCTCAGGGCAGCTCCGCTACAGAGCTTACAAACGTTGAGTCTCTTATCGAGCAGGGTATCGATGTTCTCGTTATCTGCGCACAGGATGCCACGGCAGCAGCAGCAGCAGTAGAGACAGCACACAATGCAGGCGTAAAGGTCATCTGCTACGACAGACTTATCACAGATACTGATGCAGTTGATTACTATGTAACATTCAACAGCTTTGATGTCGGAGTTCAGCAGGGCCAGTACCTGATCGACGCTTACCAGGGCCAGACAGACGTACCTCTGTACCTATATTCTGGTGCTACGACAGATAACAACGCTTTCATCTTCTTCGCAGGCGCATGGAGCGTTCTGAGCGAGGCAGTCGAGAACGGACAGTTCACGGTTGCAAACTGCGACGCCATCACACCTTATATCGGCCAGACACTTGACGTTACGGCAGATCACGAAGCGCTTTCCGATATCCTCGGTACCATCACCACTAACTGGGACTTCAATACAGCAAAGTCTCTTGCAGAGGCTAATCTCGTTTCCAACGACGCTTCTCTGAAGGGTGACTGCGCTATCCTTGCTCCCAACGACGGTACAGCAAGAGCTATCGCTGATGCTTTCGCCGATGATAACGACGTTACTTCCTTTGTTATCACAGGTCAGGACTGTGAGACTGCTTCCCTCGGTTACATCTGCTCCGGTCTTCAGAGCATGACGATCTGGAAGAACACTGCAGAGCTTGCTTCCACAACATGCGACATGGTCAATGCTATCCTCGGAAACAACACACCTGTTACTACAACAACATACAACAACGGAACTATCGAGGTTCCTTCCAACGAGACGGCAGTTACCGTCATCACCATCGACAACATAAGCGCTCCCGTCAATGCAGGTTACGTTGACGCAGCCGACATCGAAGGTTATCCGGGCTGATCATCCCAATATGATCCGATGATATAAGTTATGCAGTGCCGGGCACCCGAAGATCGGCCGGAAAATGGTTTTCGGGGCCCGGACACTGTTTTATCAAGATAATTCCATGAAACGAGAGGAATACGGACAATGTTTGATGAATATATTCTGGAAATGAGAAATATCTCAAAAGAGTTTCCGGGAGTCAAGGCTTTAAGTGACGTAAATTTCAAAGTCCGTAGAGGTGAGATACACTGCCTTGTCGGAGAGAACGGTGCCGGAAAGAGCACGCTGATGAAGGTTCTAAGCGGCGTCTGGAGATACGGGACTTATACGGGCGACATCGTTTATGAAGGCAAAGTCAGGCAGTTCAAAGGCATAGCTGACAGCGAGGCCGCGGGAATAGCGATAATCTATCAGGAGCTTGCGTTCTTCCCGGAGCTTTCCGTGTACGAGAACATCTATTTCGGACACGAGATAATGAACGGAGGGACTATCGACTGGAACGAGACGATAGTCCAGTCGAAAGAATATCTTCGCAAGGTTAGGCTCGATATAGATCCTTCGATCAAGATCAAGCATCTGAACACAGGTAAACAGCAGCTTGTCGAGATCGCGAAGGCTCTGTCCAAGAACTGCAAACTCCTCATCTTCGATGAGCCCACCTCATCGCTGAACGAGGACGACAGCAAAAACCTCCTGGACCTTATGAGAGAACTTAAGGAGCGCGGGATCACATGCATAATGATCTCACACAAGCTCCGTGAAGTTACGGCAATAGCGGATACGATAACGGTTTTGAGAGACGGTTCTACTATCTGTTCGCTGGATGCCAAAGAGGATGACATATCCGAAGCGAACATCATCAGGAACATGGTCGGAAGGACCATAGATGATGTTTATCCCAAAAGGCTTCAAAAGAACATCTCGGATATCGTTTTCGAGGTAAAGAACTTGAGTGCCGAAGACAGGAACACCGGTAAGAAGATCCTGAAGAACGTTTCGTTCAATGTAAGACGGGGCGAGATAGTAGGTCTTCAGGGCCTGATGGGAGCAGGCCGTACCGAGTGCGCTCTGGCGGTATTCGGAAATCCCTATGACTACAAGATAACTTCGGGCGAGATCTGGATGGACGGAAAACGTGTCAGCTTCAAGACCCCGAAGCAGGCGATAAAGAACGGCCTGGCTTACGTTACCGAGGACCGTAAGGGTAATGGTCTGGTGCTGATACAGGACGTAAGATACAACATCACCCTGGCGAACCTTGACGAACTCATACCGGGACTCGCGATAGACGAGAACAAGGAGATCGAAGTCGCCGAAAAGTACAGAAAAGAGATCAATATCAAGACGCCCACGATCGCTCAGAAGGTAAAGAACCTGTCGGGCGGTAACCAGCAGAAGGTGCAGATATCAAAATGGCTCTTCTCGCACCCGAAGGTACTGATACTCGACGAGCCTACCAGAGGCATCGACGTAGGAGCCAAATACGAGATCTATTCGATAATGAACGATCTTGTAAAGCAGGGCATGAGCATAATCATGATCTCGTCGGAGCTTCCCGAAGTCCTGGGAATGTCAGACAGGCTCTATGTAATGAGCGAAGGGCAGATCACAGGTGAGCTTCCGATCGAGGAAGCGACCGAAGAAAAAGTTATGAAGATGGCGATCAACGCTTAAGGAGGAGAACAAGATGGGAACAAAGAAAAGTCTCGGGAAAGAGGTTTTTTCTCTTCTCAAAGAAAATGCCGCGAGCTACATGATGTACTTTGCACTCGTGGTCATCATGCTGGTATTCCAGATATGGACAAAAGGTAAGTTCTTTACCGCACAGAACATATCCAACCTTTTCAATCAGGCAGCTTATGTCGCTGTGCTCGCGATAGGAATGACACTCATCCTCATCCTGAGGCACATCGATCTTTCCTGCGGATACGTTGCAGGTCTGTCGGGCGCCATCGCGGCGATACTGATGGAAAAGGTCGGGATCAACGTCTGGCTTTCTATGCTCATAGTCCTTCTCATGGGTCTTGCCATCGGTTTTTATCAGGGCACGCTCGTTACGAAGTTCGGTATCCCCGCTTTTATTACGACTCTTGCCGGAATGTTCATCTTCAGAGGACTCCTTACGAGATCCCTGGCAAGCACCGGTACCATCATCGTAACAGACAAGACATTCAAGGCTATGTGCCAGGGCTTTATCCCCGATATCCCCGGAAACCGCACGGGCGTTCATATCGTAACGATGCTGATCGCACTCATAGCCGTAGCCGCAGTGATCTTTTTCAGGATCAGATCAAGAAAGAACAGACAGAAATACAACTTTCCTGTAGTCTCCTTGCCTATCTTTATCGTTGGTATCGTAGCTGTATCGGTCGTAATCCTTTTCGCAGCCTGGATGCTCGCCATCAACAAGGGCCTTCCGATCAGTGCCTGTATCGTAGCTGTTATCCTCGGCGCTTACACCTTTATGTTGTCAAAGACTAAGCTCGGCCGTCACATCTACGGTATCGGCGGTAACGATCAGGCGGCGGAACTCTCGGGTGTCGATGTTAAGAAGGTCACTCTCTTTGCTTTCTGCTCCATGTCAGTTCTCGCGGCTGTTGCAGGCTTCCTTTACACATCCAGGCTCTCGTCCGCCACACCTACCGCAGGTCTCGCTTTCGAGATGGATGCCATCGCATCCTCCTATATCGGCGGTACGGCGGTATCCGGAGGCGTAGGTAAAGTCACAAACGCTATCATCGGTACATTCGTTATCATGTCACTGACAAACGGAATGAACCTCATGACCATCGATATCTCTTATCAGTACATCGTTAAGGGTATCATCTTTATCATCGCGGTGGCATTTGATGTCAGATCAAGAAAGAAATAAGGATCGTATAATACAAACCAACCTCCACCGAACAAGGATTGTCGCATGTCGCTTTTGCGTGCGACAATCTTTGTCGTAGGGTAAAATAGTATAATGAAATGCTGAAAAGAAAAAACGATCAACCGGACCGGAGGAGTTTATGTATACCGTTATAGTTGCCGACGACGAGGAAGAGATCCGCAGGGCTTTGGTCAGGAAGACCGACTGGAATGCGCTGGGCTTCGAACTGATCGCGGAAGCGTCGAATGGGGCGGAGGCTCTGGAGCTTACCGAGAAGCTCGGCCCCGACCTTCTCCTGACGGATATCATGATGCCCTTTATAAGCGGCATAGAGCTCGCGCGTCAGGTCCGCGAGGTCCGTCCCTCGACCCAGATAGCTTTTCTGAGCGGATACGAGGTCTTCGAGTTCGCCAAGAAGGCGATCCAGTACAATATCATCAGTTATCTTTTAAAGCCCATATCGGCTGAGGAGATGAACAGAGAACTCGTCAAGATCAGGAGAAAGATCGACGAGAAGTTCGAGCAGTTCAGATCCACTGAGCAGGCCAAGGAGCATCTCGATTCCATATCTTTCGTGATGCCGCTGGTATTGGACGGCTATACCCATGCACACGCATCCGAGAATTCGGGCGCGATAATAAGCGAAGCCACCAGGCAGGGGCTCATGACCCCCGGAGTTGATATCTCCTATTGTATAGCGGTGACGAGCCTGATCAGCAAGGACGGTCTCAATATCACCTCCAAGGCGGCCATCAATTCGCTGGACATCATATTCAAGAAATACCTGAAGCACGTCAGTTTCTTTACCGACGGGCGTGTCGTGACCCTTCTTTACGGCACGAAAAGGACCCTTGAGAAGTATCTTCATATCGCAGTCGAGGATATCTCGCAGAGCGTCAACAGGATCATGGACTGCGGATGCACGATCGGAATAAGCAGGATCGGAGACAGCATAACGGGACTTCACGAGCTTTATGCCGAGGCCATGAACGCGATCTCCTATAAGGGAGAAAACAGCAGCATCAGATATATATCGGATGTCGAAAACGATTATTTCGCCGATATCGAGAAATTCGAGGAATTCGTTTCTCTCGAGGAGAGGTTCGTGAGAGGCGGTCTCGTAAAGGAGGCAGGCGAAGCCGTGGATAAGCTCTTTGCGGATATGGATAATGCGGGAAGATATAAGTTCAGCGCCAACTTTATCGTTCCGAGCCTGACATCGGCTGTCTATAAGATCCTCTATTCTGTCGTCGAGAAGGAGCACACCGACAGGCTGCAGGCCGAGTGCCCTCTCCAGATGTCAGACATGACGGGGTCGATAGACAATATCAGGAATTACTGCAGGAATCTCTGCGTGGGTGCTGCAGCCCTGGTCGAAGAGCAGTGCAAACAGTCCGGATCGAGACACTGCGAACTTGCCAAGGGCATAATAGACCGCGAGTTCGCCGATCCCGAGATATCGCTCGTGAGCGTCAGCCGTCAGATCGCGGTGAGCCCGAATTACTTAAGCGCCCTGATAAGCAGGGAGACGGGAAGCACTTTTATCGAACTTCTTACAAAGAGGAGGATGGAGGAAGCGGTCAGGCTCCTCGATTATCCTTCTCTGAAGGTAAAGGATGTCGCCATCAAGTGCGGCTATACGGACCAGCATTATTTCAGTTACAGCTTCAGGAAGGAGACGGGCATGAGCCCCATCCAGTACAAGAAACGTAACGAGACAGAGGAAAACGGATAAGGATGAAAAAAGCCGCCAAGGTATCGGGCATATCCCTGTCGAGCGTAATGACGGCAGCAGTCGTGAGCATAGTCGCGACGGCTGTTATCATCGCGCTTTTGATATTTAATACCTTTTTCAGGGAATCGATGGACAATATCGCGATAACTAACTCTGAGCAGTCCGTAGATCAGGTGGCGGGAACGATATACAATTATATCGACGATATGAAGGGTGTCATGGACAGTCTTTACGAAGCCAGCCTGAGAGACCCCGACTCAGTGGAGGAGTTTATCGAGGATATCATCGCGATAAGGAGCGATGTGGTCATGATCGCCACATACGATATACACGGGAATAATACCGGCGTCAGATCCAACTATAAGGTCAAGGATCTGATCACGAGGAATCTCTCGTATACGACGGTTCCGACGGAATCCGGTATTTCCATATCCATACCTCATGTCGTATCTGTACTCGAGAACTATTATCCGTGGGTGGTAACGATCAATAAGGGCGTAAACGGGTCGTTCTCGAACGCGTCGATGATAGCGATGGATGTCGAGTTCAGTAACATTGCCGGATATATAGACGGGGTTGGTATCGGCCAGCACGGATACTGCTTTATCATGGACGGCGATGGCAATATCATATATCACCCGCAGCAGCAGCTCATATATGCGGGTCTCAAGCAGGAGAACGACGATATCAACGGGCTTCCCGACGGAACCCATCTTCAGGGAGGCATCATCTATACCATTAAGACGATCGACAACTGCGAATGGAAGATAGTCGGAGTCACGTATCTCGATGAGACGGTCAATAACAGAGTCAATACCATGATCATCATCTCTGTCCTGATCCTTCTTCTGGTAGTGCTCCTGTCTTTCATAAGCGGCTCTTTGTTCTCGAGGCTCTTTACAAAGCCCGTCAACAAACTGACCGATGCCATGAGGACGTTCGAGGGTTCAGCCAGCAAGTTTGTTTTCGAGCCGGTCGAGGGCGTCTCGGAGGTCGAGAGTCTGTCGGATTCTTTCGGGCATCTCGTAACGCGTATCCAGGAACTCATGGAAGAGGTCAAGGCTGAGGAGAACACTCTCCGTAAGACAGAGCTCAAGGCTTTGCAGGCACAGATCAATCCCCACTTCCTTTATAACACTCTCGATTCGATCTCGTGGATGTGCGAAGAAGGCAAGAACGACGAGGCGGTACTCATGGTAAATGCTCTCGCGAAGCTCTTCAGGATCAGTATCAGCCGCGGACATGAGATCATTACCATAGACAAGGAGATCCAGCATGCCGAATGCTATCTTCAGATCCAGAAGTTCAGGTATCAGAACCAGTTTGATTATTCCTTTGAGATCGAGGAAGAGTGCAAGGAATATTTCTGTAACAAGATCACGCTGCAGCCTCTGATCGAGAATGCGATATACCACGGTCTCAACATGATCGACGAAGGCCATATCAAGATCCGTATCAGAAGCGACGGCGATGATGTTGTGATGGATGTCGAGGATAACGGCGTCGGCATGAGCGAAGACCAGATCAAGGAACTCTTCTTAAGCGATATAACCGACAAGAGAGGGATCGGAGTCAAGAACGTCAATGACAGGATCAAGATATATTTCGGTGATAAGTACGGCATTACGATCAGATCCGAACTCGATGTCGGCACCTGTGTCAGCGTGAGGATACCTAAGATCACAGAGGAGAACAAGTATGAGAAGTAAGAGGAAGAACATCTCGAAAACAGTGATCCTCAGTGCGGTACTCCTCGTGGTGATCGGATTTGCGGTCTTCTATGTGATGAGGCAGGCCCTGTCGACGGGAACGATCTTTACCCCGAGAGAGACCAGGCCCTATGTTGCCGTAATAGGAAAGTCCGACGTGTCGGCTTTCTGGATAAGCGTCTCGTCCGGAGCGAGGGCCGCTGCTGCGGAATATAATATCGACATGACTTTTGAAGCCCCCGGAAGCGAAGAGGATTACGAGGCGCAGAATGCCATGATAAGAGCGGCGATCAGCAACGGAGCCAAAGCGATCGTTTTTTCCGCGATCGACTATAACGGCAACGCCGAAGCCATCAGGGAAGCAATCGATGCGGGGATCCCCGTAGTCATCATTGACAGTGACGTTAACTGTGACGACGTTTCATGCAGGATAATGACGGATAATTACGAAGCGGGCAGGCTCGCGGGCGAACACGCGCTGGAGAACAATCCCGGTACCCTCGTGGTGGGCGTAGTCAACTATGATGTCAATTCGGCCAACGGCCAGCAGCGCGAGCAGGGATTCTGCGACGCGATAAACGAATCGGGAAGGGTAGAGGCGATCTACACGGTCAACTGCGTATCCACCGAGGAATCGGCATATGAGGGCACGATGCAGCTTTTGGCCGAGCATCCCGAGATCAATACACTGGCCGCACTTAATGAGCTCATGAGCCTGGGTTCAGGCTATGCGATCCGTGATCTGGGACTTCAGGACGATCTGGAGATATACGCTTTCGACAGCAACGTCATATCGGTCGGAATGCTCGAGACGGGCGAGATCGAAGGACTGGTTGTCCAGAATCCCTATGCCATGGGCTATCTGGGTGTCGAGAGCGCGAACAATCTCATCAACGGTACGAAGCTTCCTTCCGCCAATATCAATACGACGACCACATATGTGGCTTACGACAACATGTATAATATCGATATACAGAGGATGATATTCAGGTTCGAGTGAGGATCAGATGAAGTATTATATCGCCGATACGCATTTCGGACATGCCAATATAATGAAATACGACAAAAGGCCCTGGGACGATGTCGACAGGATGGATGAGGACATGATCGTCCTCTGGAATTCCAGAGTGCGTCCGAATGACGAGGTCTATATCCTGGGGGATTTCTGCTGGAGGAATTACGAGCGCTGGGAATATATCCTGAAAAAGCTTCACGGCAGGAAATACCTTATAACCGGCAATCACGATCCTAAGAAGTTTCCCGAACACATAATATCCCTTTTCGAGACTGCTCCCGTTGCATACAAGGAGATCAGGGACGGCAGCTATTCGATATGCATGTCACACTTCCCCATGATCTCTTATATCAACGATAACGACCCTATGCAGTATATGTTCCACGGTCATATCCACATGACGCTTGAAGCAGGACCCGTTTACGACGCCGTTGAAACGATGCGCGCCAAATGTAAGGAAGCGGGATTTTTCTATCAGGGGAATCTTCGTAACTGCTGGTGCGGCAATTACGGCTGGGCGCCCGCGACCGCCGAAGAGATAATAGCATTCACCAAAGGCTCTTAATCTCCGTTTTGGAGCTCATATCTCGTAATGATATAGTCGGGCCTGACCGCATCGTCGTTTCTTACCCACATCCCGTCTTCGGGGCTCATGCAGAACGTTCCGGTATCGCCTGACTGTATCCACAGATCATAGCTGTCGTTTGCCCAGCAAATGCCCCAGAAATCACTTCTCCTTGCGGGTTCGAAAGTGAAGACCTCGTTCCCGTCGGTATCGGTTATGGTCACGATGATCATTCCCTGATCGGAAATAACATCCGCGGTATATCTTCCGTCGTAAGATGTATCGGAATAAGCATGAAAGCTCCCCCATTCGGAAGGGTCTTCTGTGCGTGCGGCAGCAGCATTCAGTTCCATGCCGGAATGTAAGCTGATGAAGACAGATCCGACAACCGAAGCATAAGCGAAGACCAGTGTCATGACTGTTATGATGATACCTTTGGCGATGCTGTTTCTCATACAGACACCTACGATCAGAAGTATGATTGCTAAAGAAGCCGTAAACAGACCGGGCAACAGCGCGGATCCGCGGGACAGTATTATCGGGACTGCTGATATTACCAGAAGGATGACCGCGGTGGCGACAGAAAAGATGTTATACCATTTAACTTCACTCTTATTCATGAAAATGTTCCTTAATAATACGAGAAGAAAACATAGTCTCCGTCAACGATCACGGCATTGGCGTGAGGGTGGTTCCAGTTATAATATGCATCGAGGATATAAACGGTACCGTCCGGATGAGTCTTCTCGTTTGAACCGAGATACATTCCGAATCCCCTCATGTCATCATCGGGATCTTCGGCTATTACCTGCTGAATAACGGTCTGATATTCGGAGACCTTAAATGTGCGGACCGCAGAAGCCTCCAGTTCCTCCGTAAGGGTCCTTACATAATCGTCATCAGCGTTAAATCCGACTGAGATATGTCCCTGCGCCTGCATAACGGAAGCACGATAATCGTATTCGTATCCGGAAGCGGAAGAGGGGATCTCATCGGGGAAGAAATCCGGTGCCCCGTTGTGTTCAAAATAGAAATCGTTCATGAGACCGTACTGCCATTTAAGGTGCGATGTCGCGGACGGTTCAAAAGCCATAAAGAAGAGCACGATAAGAGACACGAGCCCGAAGCCCAGGCACAACAGGGTCTGGATGACTGCCTTCGGGATACTGTTCTTTGCCTTTTTTATCATAAGGGCAAGCACGCCGGTCATAACGGCGGTGATGATAAAGGCGTAACCCGAAAAGATATATGAAACAGTGATGTGCAGTAACGCACATATAACCGCGAATATCCCGAGATATACGGAAACTATGACGGCAAAAACATTGTACCACTTAAATCTTTTATAACTGTATTCCATAACCTGGCCTCATTTCGTCCGTGATGGCTGTATGATAGCACAGGAAATTTTGTTTTGCAACAATTATTTATTGTTTTTCGATATTTTGTTATTGAATAGCAAAATGCGCGGGATCAGGTCTGCGCGGTCAAAAGATAAGGAGTCTCTTGTCGCGGGTACTGATCATGATCATCGGGGAGCGCTTTTTTTCATTTTTCAGGGTAAATTCACCCGGAAACTGATCGGTTTCGGGGCATTTTTACATTGAAGTGCACTCTTTTCGGGGCATTTTCTATCCGGAAACAGTCTGTTAGGGGGTATTTTCCTTATCCCTTCGGCGGAGCCATATTCCTGAAAGTATTAAAGCAGGCGCGCTCCTCAAAGGGCCTTTTCTTCGGGAGGACCGGCTCGTCCGCCGCCACTCCAACGGGGAGGAAACATACGAGTTCATAACTGTCGGGAACGTCCAGGATCTCCGCGATCCTGTCGCAGATCCTGTCGGTATCCGTGATGTGTCCCTCGTACCAGCAGCTCTGATAGCCCAGTTCCACCATCGCCAGGAGCATATTCTCTATGGCGGCGGAATAATCCTGGATGCTGTAGCATTTGTCCCTGTATGCATTGATCCTTCTGGTGAGAACGCATATCGCTGCGGGAGCTCCTTTGGCGACCGGCGGATCTATGACCGAAAGGATCTTTTCCATCGTTTCTTCATCGTCGACCGCTATGAGGCTCGTTGTCTGTTTATTGCATCCCGAGGGCGCATCGAGTCCTGCCTGAAGGATCCTGATAAGATCTTCCCTGGGAACCTTCACGGGCTTATATCTTCCGCGGTAGCTTCTTCTCTTGCCGATAGTCTCCAATACGTTCATATAACTTCTCCGGATCCGTTATCTTAAAGGTAAGGTCATTATAGCATTACCGGCATGATGATTGACCTCGGAAGCGACAATATATATAATCCGAATTAAATGCAGGGATAAGGAATAAGGGGAAGATAATATGGAGATGTATATTAGACAGAAGGCTTCGTGGACACCTGTCTATACCGTTACG
>JAFZWN010000151.1 GCA_017617295.1 Clostridiales bacterium
ATGTCCAGGATCCTTTCAGGATAAGTGACGATATGCTCCTGAGGACACAGACTTCAGGGATGCAGATCAGGCTTATGGAAGAGAATAAGCCACCGCTTCGGTATATCTGCCCCGGTAAGGTATACAGGGCCGAGACTTCGGACAGTACTCATTCGCCGGTATTTCATCAGATCGAAGGATTGGTGGTGGATAAGGGTGTCACCATGGGAGACCTCGTAGGTTCTTTGAAGCTGTTTGCAAAGAAGCTTTTTGGCGAGGATACAAAGATCAGACTGAGACCGCATAATTTCCCTTATACCGAACCTTCGGTAGAGGTCGATCTGACATGTTGTTGCTGTAAAGGCAAAGGATGCAGCGTGTGTAAGGATGAAGGATGGATCGAGGTCCTGGGCGCCGGGATGATCCATCCCGAAGTGCTCGAGAATTGCGGGATCGACAGCAGGATCTACAGCGGATTTGCTTTCGGGATCGGAGTCGAGAGGACGGCTATGGTCAGATACGGGATAGACGATATCCGCCTGCTTTACGAGAATGATGTGAGATTCCTTACGCAGTTTAAGTGAATCGGGAGGGAAGATAAGCTTATGAAAGCACCGCTTATATGGTTAAAGGATTTTACGGATATCAATGTCAGTCTGAAGGAACTCTCGCAGCGACTGACGATGTCCGGATCGAAAGTTGAAGCGATCATTACGACCGGAGAAGGTCTGTCGGGTGTATATTCGGGAAAGATCATATCGGTCAGGGATCATCCCGATTCCGATCATCTTCACATCGTGACTGTTGACCTGGGATCGGATGAACTCGGCAGGGATCTTCAGATCGTCTGCGGGGCGCCGAACGTATATGAGGGCATGATATGCCCTGTTGCCACTATAGGTTCGAAGCTTCCATCGGGTATAGAGATAAAAAAGGGAAAGCTCCGCGGAGTAGAGAGCTTCGGAATGTGCTGTTCGATAGATGAGCTCGGAGTGACTCCCGACGGATATGAGGGAGCTGATTCATACGGGCTCTGGGATATGCCTTCGGATACGCCTGTCGGAGCCGATATCAAGGATATCCTCGGACTGGGTTCCGCGGTCCTGGAATTCGAGATCATGTCTGACCGTCCCGACTGTCTGTCGATCGAAGGCCTCGGGAGAGAGGCCGCGGTCACTCTGGGACAGCCTTTCCGTCCGGTCGTTCCCGTGTTTAAGGGAGAGGGCACGCTCAACACTTCCGAGATCGTCCGTGTCAATATCTCCGATCCGGATAAATGCTTCAGATACTGCTGCAGGACTATCGAGGATATTGTGATCGGGCGTTCCCCCGAATGGGTGGAGGACAGACTTTCGCAGGCAGGTATAAGTCCGGTCAATAATATCGTCGATATATGCAACTATGTGTGTCTTGAACTCGGGCAGCCTGTTACTGCATTTGACTTTGACCGTATCGCGGGAGCACATATCATCGTAAGATCCGCGGAAGCTGATGAGAAGACCGTTATGTCAGACGGTTCCGAGACGGTCCTTGATCCGTCCGATATCGTTATCGCTGATGAAGAGAAAATCTGTGAAGTGGCAGGTGTTATCTCATGTAAGTCTTCAGGTGTCTCGGCGGGGACTAAGACCGTGCTTCTGGAGTCTTCCTGTTTTAACGGTGATCAGGTGCGTAAGACTGCCCGTAATCTCGGTATCAGATCGATCTCTTCGGTAAGGGCCGGAAGCGGACTCGATCCCGAGGGGTGTATCAGGGCGCTTGACCGTGCCTGCGAACTGATCGAACTGACAGGCTGCGGTAAGGTGAGCAAGGGCGTTATAGATGTATATCCGGTAAGACTTCCCGAAAGAAGGATCGCTTTTGTTCCGGAGTGGATCGGTTCATTCCTCGGTATAGAAGCCGACAGTGAATATATGAAGAATATCCTGACTGATCTGGGATGCGTATTCGACGGATCCGACATTATCCCTCCGTCGTACCGTTCAGATCTGGTCTCTCCTGCCGACATCGCCGAGGAAGTTGCCAGATTCTACGGATATAACAATATCGAGCCGACCTTCCTGTCGGGGAAGCAGACTACGCTCGGGGGAAGAACACCTGAGCAGAAGACTTCCGAGAAGATAAGGGATACTCTGGTCGCCTGCGGGTTCTGTGAAGCTGTCACGTATTCTTTCGAGAGCCCCGCGGATATGGATATCCTTCTGATCCCCGATGATTCTCCTCTGCGTGATCAGGTTAGGATCGCCGATAGCGTAACGGGTGAATCTTACGTCATGAGAACTACTATGCTTCCTTCGATGTATCAGATCGCAAAGAGGAATTCTGATCGCGGCGTTCCCGAAGCCAGGGCCTTCGAACTGGCCGGTGTCTATATCCCGGATGCGGATCCTTCCGCATTGCCGCTCGAGAAAAAGACACTTTCGGGATTTTACTACAGTAATATCGCTTCAGTATCCGGTGCGGATGTCTTCTATGAGACAAAAGGGGCAGTTACGGAGCTCGCTTCCGTGCTCGGGATAAGGAGCATCTTCTTTGAGGCTCTTACGGATGATCCGACGTTCCATCCCGGGCGAACCGCAGCCGTGACGGTCAACGGGAAAAGGGCAGGGGTAATAGGAATGATACATCCTGATATCGCCGAGAAGACCGGATGTCCGTCTAAGTTATGTTTCTTCGAGCTTGATGCCGGTCTGCTGATCTCTTCGGCGAGAACTGAAAGGGTCTATAAGCAGCTTCCGAGATTCCCGGGGATCGCACGGGATCTGGCTCTTGTCGTTCCCGTAAAGACCGCTGTCGGAGATATCATCCGCGCCAGCAGGTCCGCCGGCGGCAAGTACCTCCGGGATGTCGAGTTCTTCGATGTGAACGATGACCCTCAGGACGGCGAAGACAGCAAGTCGGTTACTTTGTCTCTGGTCTTTTGGGCGGATGACCGGACCCTTACCCAAGATGATGTCAACGGACCTTACGAAAAGATAGTCGAAAAGATCGAAAAACAGTTCGGAGGAAGGCTCCGTTAACGTGTGTTTCTCAAGATCTCTTGAACTGATCATGCGATTGTCGTTTTTGTTGTCCGATTAATGGGAATCCTTGTAGTTTTTTAAGTCCATTTGTACCCGTTTGGGGGATTTATTCACGCTTGTTCTCCTGTATGCTGAATTTATAAGCACAGGAGGTTTTTGCCATGGGATCGACATTGGAATCGGCACTTATCTTACCCGTTATCATCCTTGTTATAACAGGCTTTGTTATCTGGCCTCTTTATACGGCCCAAAGATCATACCGGGACTTCATAAGTGGCACTGACGAGATAGATCAGAGAGAGCCTTACGGTACGGATATTGATGTTGAAGATCTGAACACATTCCTGGCGGGACTGTCGGATAATTACCGGATGGTATACGGAGGTGTAATGAATGCGGTATCGGAAGAGGAATAAGAGAGGTACGTCTTCGGTATTCCTGGCTATCGTCCTTTCGGCCGTTATACTCGTTCAGTGTACTTATTTTTCGCTCGTCTGCGATCTGAACAGAAAGATGACCATCTGCCGTGCTGTCTCTTCGCAGGTGGATTCTTTTCTGGCGGACTACGACAGGACTTTATTCTCTGTTTACGGGATATACGCATTTGATATAAACGGGATCGACTGCGATATCTTTGATTCGGTCATGGAAGCTAACGGGATGATAAACGGGGATACGCTCGCGGTTTCCGGTGTGTATACCTTTGATACCGATGATCTGGCGCGCGCCGTTGCTGTTTATTACTCGTACAGGATGCCGGGAGTAGCTTTTACGTCATTTATGAACTGTTTCTCGGGGATAACGGAATGCCTGGAACTGGACGATCTTGCCAAAGCGCTCCGGGATTTTGGAAGAAGCGATGCAGCATCATTCATGATCGACTTTGTCGAGAAGAGCGACCGGATAAGGGAAGCTCTGGAATCGGTGATGTCACAGTTTGATATATCGGAGGTGAGTGAGAAGATAGAGTCCTTCGGGGAGTTGATGGAGGAACTTGACGATATGGATTCCGACGGGCTCGATCCCGAAGGAGGGATCGGAAGTCACGGATTATCCGTAGCTTCAGAGGCGATATCGAGAGTGATCGGTGTTTTCTCGGCAGGTTCCTCGTTTATCGAGGATGTGGCGTTCCATCCTTTTGCAGTTCATTATGCCGCATACAATTTTGACTGCAGCGTGGGTCCGCATACTTCAATAAACGGGACGGATCTCGGTATGATCCATGACGGGGTATATCCCGATGTCGAATATATCCTTACGGGTCAGACCGGCAATGTTTCTCAATATGAAGTGAACCTCCTTGTATACGGGCTCCTGATCGGGAAGAATGTTGTTGAAGTCCTGGCGGATCCCGAGAAACGAGAGATCGTGGAAGGCGTGGCGGAAGTCCTCGAGGCGCTTGTCCTGGTGCTTACCGTCGGATCATGTCAGCTTCCGTCTGAAGTCTATGTCTTCCTTGTCGCATATCTATACAGTAAGGTCACGGCGCTTTCCGATTACGGAAAGATCATGAGAGGCGATAAGATCGCACTGATATCATCAGGTGAGACAGAGATAGTTCAGGTCGGATACAGAGAGATACTGTACTTCTACTTGAATTTTATTCCCGATAATACGCTTCTTGAGCGTATGCATACCGTTATCGGAAGAGACTTCGAAGGCTATGTCTGCGGTATCACCCTGGAGACAACTTATAAAGGGGAGATCATCTCGTTTGAGAGGGGGTATGCCATGTATGAATAAGAGAGCTTCGATCACGCTCGAGGCAGCGGTCGCATTCACGACCACGATCGTCTTTATAGCGGGAATGGTATCGATGACTGTCTTTATGAGGAGCGATATCCTGATGCAGAGGGCGGTCAGGAATACCTGCCGCGAGATCTCGCTCATAACACCGGTGTCGACCAGTGTTACTGATACGGTATCGACCGTGATCAATGCGATGCCCGATATATCCGATGAAGGAATGGAGATGCTGTCGCGCGCAGCCGATGCCGTGACGGTCATCGATTCGGCAGATGTGATCTCGGGGGGATCCTTGACAGAGATGATCCTCGACCGGTTATTCTCTCAGAAGATGGAGAATGAGATCGCCGCACAGTATATAAGTATGAACGGCGGAAGCGATGCATTTATGCCGCGTAATATAGATGTCGATCTGGAGACTGATACGGGAAGAAACGTCATCGGTGTCCGGGTAAGATATGAGACCGACACCATATTGGGAACGAAGGAGAGATATATCTATGATGTCATACCTTTTTACGGCGATATGAGTTTCTTCCTTAATCCGCGCGAAAGAGAAGAGGCGGATACATCTTCGATATGGGATGAGGGAAATTTCAGAAGAGGAGAGTATTTTGCCGAAGAATACGGATGTAATCTTCCACCGACTTTCCCGGTTATCAATTCGTTTGAAAACGGTACGGCAACAGGTATTACCAGTGTGGATCTGACATCGCCATGGTATGATGATACGCGTGAGATCGACAGAAGGATGAGAGACGAGATCGATTCCCTGGCGGAATTTAACGGCGCCAGCCGTAATATAGACGGGGTCTTGTATGAAGTCCCGGGCGAAGATATTTATTCGCGCGTCCTTCATGTAGTTATCCCCGAGAATTCCCCGGAGGATTCGATAGCCCTGATCGAGGATTACAGAAGTTATGCTTTCGAACGGGGGGTAAGTCTCGATATCACATTGGACGGTATATCGAGGCGTTATCAGGCTGCGGAAGATCAGGGTGAGAAGCAGGAGTGACACCTTAATCTGTTTCTTCATGGGTTTCTCGGTAGTTCAAAGCAATATTTGGGTTACAAACCCACATGTATCTTTCTGATAAACATATCTTCACTGATCTGAAAGAACAAAGCAGATCCATATACACTGAACCCAAGGGAAACGTGAAGAGTCATTTATCATTTCTTTAATAAATCCGTCTTTTTCTTTAACTGATATTGACGTTACATTGAAACTGCCTCTGTAAGATGAAGCCATAAAACAAAAACAACAGCTCAGTTCTTAGGAGGAAACAAAAATGAGAAACGTAACACTTTTCTGGAAAGCACTTGCAGTCATCCTGGCATTCACGGCTATCGCACTTATCGCCATCGCATTTATGCATACCGTCAATCCGATGCTTATGGCCGGTCTCGGACTTATTGCTTTAGGACAGATCATCATGATGGTAACGATCGAGAGAAAGAAGGAAACGGAGGCCGAAGGCATCAACTGAGACTGAACGGTTTCATATACCATCCCCGATACGCAGCAGCGAATCTTAAATATTTCTTTACCAAGTTTTTGCGATTCGTATTATATTTTTAATGTAGATTATGCTCATCTTATAAATTTGGGGGATAGATATATGAAAAAGACACTTGTCAGGGTTACTGCGTTTACCTGTGCCATGAGCATGGCGCTCTTGGCGGCAGGATGCTCGGGAAAAACAGAAGAGACGACTGGGCAGACCACGGCGACTACTGCCTCGCAGACAGAAGAGACTACTACCGAAGCGACAACGGAAGAGACTACCGAGCCGCCGATCCCTTATGTAGAACTTGAGAGCATCATCTGGGAGGATCCCATTAACTGGGAAAGTATCGATGCCACCGAAGGGACAGCCGAGTTCACGAATGTTCCTGCGCTTTATCTCGAGTGGGACTTTTCCGATGACAGCGACAGGAGCGGACTGACCTTTAATGTCGAGCGCGACGGTGAAGAACTGTACTCCGGTTACTGCCCTTATTACGGTATATATACCGACGGGCAGTTCCTGGTGCCGACAAATGAGGCCGGTTATGTGATCCCGGGCGGATATGTCTTCACTATATATAATCTTGATGAATTAGTCGTCCAGGTGGAATGCAATGTCATCTACGATGAGGAGACTGCTCCTGTTCTGGATATCATCACGCACTACTCGGATTTCGGCGGACTGTATCACTATTCCGATCCTGATTATACCGAGACGATGTATGACTATGACGACTTTTATGCAGCAGGGGCAGAAGGCATCTTTTTCAAATGCTTTGCCGGAACGACATATCCTTCACAGGATAATGTATATGCCCTTGAGTGGTCATATAACGGAGAGGCAATGGAGCCTGCGGAGTATATATATAACAGTGACGACGATAACGGGATCTATGCTTATTTTTCTCTGAGGCTTCCGGACGGACAGACTCTGCAGACCGGAACATACGAGATCTCGATCACCATCAACGGTGAGAACCTGGCTAATGAAACGATCATCGTAAGATGAATTCCGTCATTTCCATATGCCCCGAAAATGTCCCAAAATCGACAATTTTTGTCGTTGACCACTAAAAATCGGGAAAAAATCGGGGTTGTTGGGAAAGCATATCCGTTGTATCCTTAAAATAGATTTTGGTATGCAGGACCGCGACTTGAAAGAGCCGCGGTTTTTTGTTGCCTGAAAATAACATTTTTAGGAGGTCTTGTATGTACAGCTATGAGGAATTCAAAGAGAAGATGGTCAATGAATTGCCTGCGGCTATGGGAGCCCGGGGAGAAGAATACATCATTAGGACCATGCCGGTAACTAAAAGGGGGAAACTGAAAGACGGCTTCTGTCTGTATGAGAAGAATGATACTTCAGATACGTTGATCATGCCAACGATGTATTTTGATGATATCTTCGCGGATTATTCCAGATCCGGTGACTTTGAGAGGGAACTGACGAAGACTGTCTTATGTATGCGTAATGGTATAGCAAAAGGCAGGACGCTTCGAAACTCTATAGATATCGATAATATCAGGGACAGAGTGGTCTTTCAGCTGATAAACACAGGAGAGAACAGCTCGATACTCGCTGATTCTCCGCACCGTAAATTCCTGGATCTGTCGGTCATCTACAGATGGGTGGTCTCGGTCGACCCGACCGGATTCTCGAGTGCTCTGATAACTAACGATCTTGCTGAATCGGCAGGACTGGATGAGCAGGAACTCTTCAGGCTGGCATATGAGAATACCAGGGTGATCCTGCCGGAACATATCGTGGACTTTGATGATATGGTAAAAGACTTGTCAGCCCGGGACACGGACAGCGACATAGAAGAGATGTGGGATGAATACTGTTCAAAGGTCAAGATGTTCATGCTGACCAATAATTGCGGGACAATGGGCGCTTCGGTACTTCTCTATGACAATATCCTCTGTGATCTGGCAGAGCGTATCAAGAGCGATCTTTATATACTTCCTTCATCAGTGAATGAGGTCATCGCGGTAGGGGCGTTCAATACAGATCCGGGTCAGCTTATCGATCTGGTAAGGCATGTCAATGCCACAGATGTCGCCGAAGGCGAAGTGCTGTCCGACAACATATACTATTACAGCCGTTCGTCAGGGCGTCTTTATACCGTGGCGACTGATATGGCGGTCTGATCATCCCCCCCCCCAATGAGAGGAGAAGCGAATTATGCAGAAATTTTATAAGTTTATATGCGGTCTGCTTGCCGTATTGACCGCATTCGGATATTTCTCACAGGACCTGTCAAAGACAGTAAATGCGGCATCAAGTGATGTGTTCACTTACCATCTTCCGTACTATCATCCGTCAGGCGAATACCCCGGAGGATGGGTAAGGCACGAAGGCGATGCCATATACTTTTTTGAGATAAGCGAGATGCCCGGAAAGATCGCTTACTGTATGGAACCCGGCCGTTCGAGATCTAATGGTACTGTGGCCAATTCCCAGACACCTGAGCAGGCGTTCGCCGCCGGCAATAATGTACTTACCGGAGAGCAGATCAAGAACTTCACGGAGATCATATTGAGCCTCGGTTATAAAGGCAGTCCCGCATCGCTTACTGTAAATAACGGTGTTTCTGATCCGAACGATAATCTTTACTATGCCGTGGCGACTCAGATATTGCTCTGGGAAGTCATTATTGGAGAGAGGGACGCTTCGTTCAATTACAGAAATACAGGCACGAGAAATCTTGCCGATCTTATCCTCGGTCCCGTTGATGATACAGTTTCTTCTGATGTCAGGGCATTTCACGAAGGAGAGGATTACTGGTATCGAAGAATAGAAGAAGGAGTCAGGAATTATCTGTTTAACAGGACTATTCCTTCGTTTGCATATGAGACTCCGGAACAGGCTGCCGCGGCTGTTTCTGACAGCAGATATCTAGTCGATCCCGGCACGAGGACGATAGTCCTCACGGATACTAACGGGGTGCTCTCCTTATATCCGCACCTTTCCTTTTCGGTGAACGGACAGGCTGTTGATGTGGATTATGCTCTCGATACAGCCGGCAACAGGGTCACGATAGCTTTTAACGACAGAAGCCTCGAGATAGATGATGTCCTTCTGACGATAAGATCCGATGTTTCTTCGAGGAGGTTCGCGCTGGTCTATGGCGACGGAAGATGGGGACCGGACTGGGCTGAGACTGACAACTGGCAGGAGATCACGACGTGGGGCGAGGAGGAGTACGATTACGTATATGTCAGATTTACCGATGATATCGGCTTCAGTGTCACGAAAGTGGCTGACAGCAGCGGAGACATAGTCAATAATATCGCTTTTAACCTCTGGAGATACGGTGAAGGCAGGAGCAGCGGCTTCTATAATGCCGGAGCGGGAGATACGCTCGTCGCGGCCGGCTTCACGGATTCGAGGGGACGTCTGGTCTGGGAATCCGTCGGAGATACTTCGCTCGATCTTCCCGCAGGAAACTACGGTATAAATGAGATCTATGTTCCTACGTATTTTGACGCGATGGACGGAAACCGCATTCAGTATCCGTACGATATCCCTACCGACGGATCCAGAACGTGGCTTGCCAGGGGCAACACTATGGAGAACCACATGTTCTATACATCTTTTGTATTGAACGGCCGCTCCGATGTGAACTTTGTCCTACATAACCACAGGAGTCAGGGAGGTTTCTCGCTCAACAAATCCATCAATCCCATCGTCGACGGTTTTTCTTTCGATGATCTGAGCTTTACGCTGTATTACGATACCGATAACAGCAGTTCAGTAACTTCGGGAGACTACCGTGTGGCGGAAGGAAACTGCGACAGTTCAGGCAAGGTGTGGTGGAACGGTTCAGGATTCTCCTCTGTCTATAACTTTACGACGCTTCCTTCAGGTAATTATGTTATCCGTGAGAGCTGGACACAAGGTGCATATACCGTAATAAACGACACGCCAGGATGGAACAGGATAGATGATACGACCTATGATATGCCGATCAATATCCCTTCGGGCGGAAACAGGACTTATACCGTCGTGAACCGTCCGCAGACCGGATCGGTAAGTGCGATCAAGAGGATCGAAGGCGGCGGTGAGCTTTTCGACCTGTCTGCCGTTACGTTCGCGCTTTATAACGATCTTAACGGTAACGGTATTCCCGATACGGGCGAAAACATAGCAACGGGAGTCCCGAGATCTTCCGACGGAAGAGTCATATGGAATGGCGGTTATAACGGCCGTACCATATCAGAAGCGGAGACGGTGGACCGCCTTCCGTACGGGCAGTACATCATCGAAGAAAGCTGGCCTTCTAATGAATTTGAAGTTGAGAACATATCCTCCGGATGGGTCAGAGTGGCTGACGGAAGATACAGAAGAGCATTTGAGATAGGATCGGCTTCGAGAGATATGATCTTTACCGTTGATAATGTTGCTCATTATGCGGGGATCGATGTCTTTAAGAGGATACCTGCGGGTGATACTTTTGATATCGGGACAGTATCGTTTATACTCCGTAATAATGATACGGGAAGGACAGTGGCATACGGGGTGCCGGGCAGCGACGGCCATGTCATCTGGGACAGAGATGTGTCTTCCGGACTTGCATACGGCAGTTATACGCTTACCGAGATATGGCCTTCTCAGACCGCTACCTGCGAGGACGGAACGATACTTGATATCGGGACCGTGAATAACACCGAAGGCTGGGTAAGAAATGCCGGCGAAAACGGCGATGTATCATACAGCATCACTTTCACACTCGACACCAACCGGGTATATACTTTCGAGGTCGAAAATGAAGAACTGACGAACAGCCTTCGTATCTACAAGGTACCTCTTACGGAAGGCGATGAAAGCGATGTCAGGTTTGAACTGTTAACGTCCGAGGGGGACCTTTATGCCACTGCGGTAGCTCATACAACAGGGATCGCGGGTGAAGAGGATATTGCCTTATGGCAGCTTCCCTTAGGTGAGAGCGAGATGCTTACAAGGATCCCAGAAGGAACATATACCCTTCGTGAATATATACCGATGACTTTCTATACGGATCCTTCAGACGGGAATATCATAACTGCTCCTTATACTTACGATGTCCCTGAGGGATTCACGTTGTCACCTGACGGTACATATTTCTACAGGAGTATCGAGATAACCGACGGCGAGAATGGACCCGTATCGGTAAGGGCCGAGAACAGGAGACTTGAGGCATCCCTTCTGATCCGTAAGGTCTCCGAGGACGGTCAGGTCGGAGGGCTGACATTCAGGCTGGTCTACAGAGGTGACAGCGAGACATTTGACAATACGATGCCTTCTGTAACTATCGGGACATTCGTGACCGGAGATGACGGAAGCGTAAGTATCGGTAAGCTCCCTTCCGGCTGGTATGAGATAACGGAAGTGACTCCCGATCTCATGGTATGCAGATGGGCTGACGGCTCGAACGGAAACGTAAAGCGTATCTATATCGATCCTTCTTCCGAAGCATCTTACGAGGTTACGGCGATCAATACCATCAGCGCGATCCTGCGTGTCAGAAAGGTCGACGAATGGACGGGCGAAGCGGTCGGAGGTGCATCGTTTAACCTTTATAGAGACTGGAATTCCAACGGGATCATCGATCCCGGAGAAGAGGATTCTTTTGTCTGCTGTAACGATGTGGACGGTGACGGCATGATCTATTTCCCGGGACTATCAGGCGGAGATTATATACTCAGGGAAGCCGTGACGGTCGAGGGTTACTGCCTTAATGAGAGGGAGTTCCCCGTTTCCGTCACCGAACCCGATATCTATGACATAACCGTAGAGGAGACACCGGTCACTCTTAATATCTGCCTTTATAAAGTCGATGAGAACGATGCGGGACATTTCCTCTCGGGTGCTCAGTTCAGTCTGTATCACGACGATAACGGTAACGGTGAACTTGATGACGGGGACGGTATCGCAACATCCTTTTATGACGGATCGTTCGTTTCCGTTAATGTGATCCTTACCGAGGATAATTATCATACTCCTGTCTATATGCTCGACAGACCCGTTCGGCCCGGCACGTATTTTCTGGTGGAGACTGTTCCTCCCGAGGGCTTTGTCCTTAACGAGAACAACTGCGTGAAGATCGAACTCGCTTCCGATGCGGTGACTTCGGATCATGAGACGGGCTATTACCTGACTAACGGTCTTCACGGCGGTATCAGGATCCGTAAGATCGATGAGGACTATCCCGACAGGATGCTCACGGGTGCTCTGTTTACCGTGTATTCCGACACGAACGGTGATGGGATCTATACGGAAGGGATCGATCTTTCGGCCGGTACTATGGAAGAAGTATCCGAAGGCGAATATCTGATCACAGGACTTCCTTATGGTCTTTATTTCATAAGAGAGACAGAAAGTCCCGATGGCTATATCAGAAGAGATGATGTCTGGTCAGTGAACGTAACGTCCGATTCTGTCATCTATGAGATCAGGGATACTGATTTCCCCGGTATCTGTAATTCGCCCGAAGGTATCGTTACGGTCTATAAGCACGACGAGGATTATCCCGATGAGATCTTAAGCGGTGCTGAGTTTACCGTCTATTCGGGAGATGACGGTTCTGTAGTCGGGATCCTTTCTGAAGAAAACGGTATATACACGTTGGGAGGCCTAGCGTCGGGATCTTATAACCTGGTCGAGACAAGGGCTCCCGAAGGATTCGTCCGTGATACGGATTCCTATCCTTTTACAGTTTCAAGAGGTAACAGGAGCATCGTGATCGATAATACCGAAAATGTCAGCCGTCCTCAGGAAGGTTGCTTCGTTAATTCCCCCGTAAGGGCAACGATCAGGATACAGAAGATCGTTCCCTCAGGATACTCTCTGAGCGGGTTTACTTTCGAAGTATCAAGAGACGGGGAAGTTATCGCGACGGTAACGACGGATAGTACAGGATGCGCATATGTGGAGGGACTGCGCTTCGGGACATATGTTATAACGGAACTGGCAAGCGATGCGACAAACGGGACGTTCCATATCGCATCTCCTCAGACTGTGGTTATAAGGGGAGATGCGAAGATAAACGGAACGGTAATAGAGGTCGATATAGAGAACAGACCCGTTGACACACCCAAAGCGTCTCCGACGCCGCAGGCGCCGAATGTCCCGTCCACCGGTGAAAGCCTTATCGGCATAGCCCGTATCTGCGGCATATTATCTGTCGCAGTCGGAGCCGTGCTCCTCATCTATATAAGGAGAAAGGGGGAACGCGATGCATAATTAGATATTTCAGGGTTTGCATAAGTAGTAAAATGACTTTTCTTACAGCAAACGGCCGCCTTCATTTTGAAGACGGCCGCTTTGTTTTTATGTTGAGGGCGATCAGTTTTCGCAGAAATAGATCTCTGTTATCTCGTTATCATTTACCGTGGCAACAGCACTTATGACGGTGTCGTTTACTATGGATATGTCCCTCAGGTCTGCATTAGCGATATATTCGTTGATATCGGGTATCTCTTCGATCCTTAATGAATCTCTGTCGTAATCGTTATAGAAGATCGTTGCCAGTTCGGGTACCGAAGGGTCTCTGCCTGTGCTGTCATCATCTGTGCGCACACTGTAAAAGGTTACATTGTCGGCGATGTCGACAGATCCCGTACTGTCGCAATCTCTGTTTCCGATCTCCAGGAATGATCCTTCGAATGTCAGTTCATAGCCTTCACCCTCCTTAATGGCGGAACCGTTTTCAAGATCTGTGCATTCCAGGGAGATGTTATACGGAACATCGTCACAGTCGTTTCCGGATTCCTGAATAGCGTTGACCATGCTCATCATGACATAGTAATTATTGCTTGTCATATATATGACATTGGTGCTGCAGGATGCGGATAACTGTACGGGATCGTCATCAAATACCGAAGGCGCGATAAAGATCACTCTGTGCCCGTCGGGAAGCGTGAGCTGAACGTTTTGAGACTGTGTTACATTGGATTCCGGTTCTTCGACGGTGACCGGTGTTTCGGTCTGCCGGGTCTCAGTTTCCGGCGCTTCTGTTGTTACTGATGATTCGGTTGTATCTGATGAGGATCCTTCGGTTACATCCGTAAGAGAACAGCCGACCGCGAAGATGAGGACAACCGCAGCTGCAATTAAGGGTAAGATCCTTTGTTTCCCGTTTGCCGTCTTTATGTTTGTTAATCGTTCTTTCATAAGCTTTTTACTCCTGCCGTTCATTGTGAGGGCAAACCCTATCCCTTTTTCGTTCTGCATTCCGGCCATGGCCGAAATAAGTGCCTTGCCGTATTCAGTACGCTTATCACTTCCGATCCTGATCAGTACTTCCTCGTCGCATGCCAGTTCGCAATCCCGGCCTGACAACAGATAGGCATACCATATCAGAGGGTTATACCAGTTGATGATGAGCACGGCGATCCTTACTGCAGACCACAGCCAGTCGCCGTGTCTGAAGTGGCAGGACTCGTGTATAAGAGCAAAGCGTTCCACATCTTCCGGATCCGAAGGTTCTTTCAGATAGACCTTGTTCCCAAGAAGGAAAGGGGCTCCGTTGTTCTTTATCCTGAATACGGTCATTCCGATCCCGCGGTCAAGACCGAGAAGCGTCCTTCTCTTTTTGCAGTAGAATATGAATCCGGCATTGTAGATCAGTACCGTGCCGGCAAAAACCGCTGTAGTGACCGTGTATGCGATCGGGAGATATAGTTTTATGTATTTTATTATTCCGGAGACGGAAATGTGAGCTCTTTCTCTTTGAAGGGGGATGCTGATATGTGTAACTTCTGATGATGCTTCGGTGTGGTAATGGACAGCATCCCGAGACTGAACAGGGAGAGCCGTCACGGTCTCGTTTGCGGGAATAGCTTCTGTTACCTCGTATCCGTTCAGGATATCGTTGCCCTTAAATGCCTCGGGCAGACATATGCTGATCCTTAAAAACTGTGATATCAGAATATAGACGGGAATAAGGATCCACATGGCATATTGGATGCGTTTGCTGATCTTACCCGAAGCGAAATGCCTTACGGCAATGATAGCAAGGGTTATAAAGCTTATCCCCGAGATGTATCTGAGCATTATCTTTCCTCCAGGATCTTCAAGAGTTCTTCTATGTCATCCTTTGAAAGCTTATCCGATCTGACAAGGTTGGAGATCATAAGTCCGACATTGCCGCTGTAGACCTTATCGAGAAAAGATTCTGTCTCCTCGATCTCGGCTTCGGTCCTGTCTATCTGCATATAAAAGCTCTTGGCACGCGAATCCTGATTGTGGGATACCGCATTCTTTTCTTCCATACGCTTCAGAAGTGTAATGACCGTGTTTTTCTGCCAGCCTGTCTCGCTGCTCAATACCTTTGTAAGTTCGGTGATAGTCATGGATCCGTTATCCCAAAGATATGTTGCGATCTTCCATTCGGAATCTGAAAGTCTGATCATAGTCTGTCTCCTTCGGTACACATGTGTATACCAATTATTGCATAATGGTAGACGTTTGTCAACTGTGTGCATAAAAACGGATCCCGATCGGCAAAATTGAATAAAAAATGGTAAAAATCTACAAAAATGAAGACATTTATCTATTTTTGTTGACATATGGATGATTTATCAATATATTTTGAGGGATGGTTTTTCAGTATTAATTCTGAAATATGATTTGTAAGGGAGACAGATATGATGAAACTATTTTCACGACGTTCTTTTTTTGCGGCACTTTTATCTTTGATCATTGCTGTGATCATCCCGTTAGGCAGTCTGGCCGGGACTGTTAACGCGGATGATAAT
>JAFZWN010000152.1 GCA_017617295.1 Clostridiales bacterium
GCAGACGATAGTATCGGAGGAGATTCAATGAATATAGATGAAGTCATAAAGAGGATCAACGAACTGGCGAAGAAAAACAAGAGTCCCGAAGGCCTTACGGAAGATGAGCTTAAGGAAAGAGAAGAGCTCAGGAATATCTACAGGGCAAGCGTCCTCGGCAATCTGAAGTCTCAGATGGATAATATCAGGATACAGGAAGTCGACGGTTCGGTCCACAAGCTTCCTCACAGGGATCAGTAAGGAGAAGAACGGGTTTGTATATCTACCATTACACAACAATAAAGGCCTTATACGGGATAATGAAAAACAAGGAGTTCTGGTGGGGCAACACTTCTTCGATGAATGACCGTAACGAGAGGCTCGAGTTTATCGGCAGGATAACGGGCGCCGTCCGGGAGGACTTCGGCCATTCGGATAAGTGCGAGGAGTTCTGCAGGCATATCGAGGCGGAAGCTTCGACGGAGTTCCCTTTCGCGATGTGCTTCTCGACCCAGGCTGAGGATGCTTCCCAGTGGGAGAGATATGCCGACCGCGCCCAGGGCGTCTGTCTGAAGATCAATTCGGAAGTCTTCGCTTCGCTCCTTGAAGGATGCAATGTCGTTTTCAATAACGTCTATTATGATTTTGATGTCAGGAACCACCGTTACTATCCCCTGATCGAGAGCTACTTCAAGGAAGGGGAGATCCCGGATCAGACGGGGATCTACGATCTCGAGTCGCTGGCTTCGCATATCCTGGCCAGTGCTCCGATCTATAAGAACCACAGTTTCTGGGGGGAGTGCGAGAGAAGGGTCTATACGCTCCTCGGAACGCCGTTCTGCGATAATCCCGATACCTACCGGTACGATTATGAATCGAAAGACAACGAGATAAAGCGTTATCTGAAGATAAGATACGATCTGCTGTGCCTGAAAAAGGGCATTAAGCCCGATGACATGATCGTCGAAGTTGTCATCGGTCCCAGAGGAAGGCAGAACATAGAAGAGCTGAAATCATTCTGTATCGACATGGGCTTCCCGGGACTTGCCGAAAATATAAGACTTTCCGATTGTCCTTTGAGATGATCCTTGAATACGGAGGGGAATATGAAAGACAAGCTTAAGATATCTCTTATCTGTGCTCTCGCGGCCCTTATCGCGGGACCGCTGCTTTTCCTGATACTTGCGGGAAGCGGTATCACGAAGACCGTTATCGCCTGTATAATCACGGCAGCCGTGATCGCTGCGGTGATGTTCTTTCTGACTTACAAGCTCGACGGCAAGAGCCTCAGGTTCACGGTACCGGTCTATATCCTGGCCGGCTTTGTGAGCCTTATCACGGCGTTTTCCGTAATAATCATCAACATCGCTCCGACATTTCTCTTCCATCCGCACTTTGATGAAGATGCATATGAGGAGCTCCTGGAACTGGACGGGAAAGCCGGCCGTCCCGCTCCCGAATATCTCGAGAGTTCGAGCGGCACTATAACCGGATGGAGGTTGCCTGCCAAAGATGTCCCCGAAGACAGATCCAGACCTGCCGTTCTCGTTTTGATGGGCAATGGCCAGGAAGCATCTTCCTATGCCATGTATATAATCGAGCACGATGATATATACGGAGGAATAACATCTTCGTGTGATATGTTCATGTTCGACTATCCTCAGTACGGACAGAGTACCGGCCACCTCACTGCTTCGGGATTAAGGGAGATGTCGCTTGAAGCGTACGAGACGGTGGACGGAATATCCGTTATCGATGATATCTATGTCATGGGGTATTCCATCGGTACGGGTGTCGCCTGTTATCTGGCGAGCGAGGCTGATGTGGACGGTCTCATACTCATGGCCCCCTACAGGGATTCGTATGATATCTATAATAACGTCCTCGATCTGTTCCACGGTCCGACCAAACTCCTGGTAACTTACCGGATGAACTCGTATAAGTATGCGAAGAAAGTATCATGTCCCGTCATCATCTTCGCGTCCGACGCCGACGAGGTCATACCGTATCGGAGCAGTCAGGCGCTGTTTACATGTTTCTCGAACACATCGGTGGATTTTGTCACGGTGACCGGGGCCGCTCACAATGATTTTCTGTCGGATCAGGACGTATTGTCACGGACGGCGGAATTTATAACGGGAGGTTAACTCTATGTATGATCTGAGATCCAAGCTGACAAGAGCAGCAATATTCTTCGTTTCCATACTGGCCTTCTCGGTCGTTTTCATACTGTTTCTCTGCGGCGGCAGCATTATTACGAGCCTCTTGCCCATTATCCTGGCTGCTGCGGCGTTTGTCATCTGTTTCGGATTATCGTTTGTTCCCTTTATCAGGGACCATCTGTGGATACTGCTTCCTTTCGCGATACTGTTCTCGCTGGCGGTATCCTTTATCCTGAGACAGTTTGTCTGAGGATAAGGCTCAAAGATACAGGTCTATGATATTTACTTCCGGAGGAGCTCCGAGACGGAGCGGAAGCTTTACGCAGCCTATCCCGGATGAGATGAATACGGTCCTGCCGTTTATCGTGTGAAGCCCGGAGATGATACCCTCCTGAGGCAGAGCGTCGGCGCGCAGGATCGTGAACTCTATACGCATAGGTGTTCTTATCTGACCTTTGTGGATATGTCCCGAGAGTATCAGATCCGTTTTGACGGACGGATCCAGATGGAGTACGGCATCGGGGTTATGCGCGACCGTCACGGTTATATCGGCATCATCTATGTTCTTTGGATCGTACCATACCCGGGACTTACGCCCCGAATCCGTTATACCGTTGATGCCTACCGTCCTTCCGTTTGAAGACTGCAGGATAACGGGCTGTTTCCATAGGTTTATAAAACCGCAGGCGGAGATGTCTGACGGGGATATCTCGACATCGTGATTACCGGTCACCCCGGCAAAGGGTATGTTTTCTTTCGCGCAGATATCCCTGATCTTAAGAAGATAGCGCTGTCCTGCTTCCCACTTGAGCGGATCGTTTATTATGTCACCGCCGAAAATGACCGCATCGGGCTTTTCCTTTTCGATCAGGCCGATGACTGTCTGCGCCGGTATAAAACAGAATTCCGCATGAAGATCGCTGAAGAACAGGATACGCGCGGATCTGGTCTCACTGTTTCCTATCTTCTCGTGAGTAACAACGAGCTTTCTCGGCTCGATGACAGCCAGTATAAGTAATGTCAGGCATAAAAGGGCTGTTACGATCAGAATGATCAGGATAAAAAGATGCATCAGCGAACAGAACCCTTCCCGGATGCAGAAGCTTTAAAAGCGCGCTTCTGTTCGTACATTTTCTTGTCGGCGTTGTGCATGCATTCCACGAACAGTTCCCAGTTATCAATGGGGCATGCGCCTATGCTCGCCGTAAGCTCGTATTCTGTCTCGGAGTTGGCCTTAGCAAGGGCATCCTGAAAATCCTTTATGTATTGATCTATCCTGTCGGGTTCGGTCAGCAGAAGGATGACCTCGAATTCGTCTCCGCCCATCCTTACAGCGAACTCCTGTTCCCGAAGAGCTCCCGAGATCGCCTGGCTGAGCCTGATTATCGCATCGTCGCCGGCGGAATGACCGTAATTATCGTTGACGCCTTTGAGATCGTTCATATCGATGCTTACCACAGCAGTCTTAAGGGAATTCTTAGTCGTATATTCGAATGTCTCGGTTACCTTACGGTCGAAGCCTCTTCTGTTGTAAAGCCCCGTCATGGGATCCTTGAAGGCCAGTGCGCGGATATCCTTGAATGAGAGGATCTCCTGATAGAGTTTCAGACGGCCGAGGGTGTGACCGATCAGGAGCATAACGAATTCCATCAGATCATCTATCGGGCGTCTTGTATTACCGGGTACCAGCTTCATGCTGCAGTATCCGTAACTTTCGTTTCTGAAATTGATCGGAAGGACCAACGTTGTTCCGTGCTCGCTTAACGGAGGTTTCTCATCGTGAACGTAAAAACGGCATTCGGAGAATACTCCGGTCGATTCGAAGAACTCGCGGGCATCATCAAGGCATTCTGTTTCCGTCAGACAGTCCTCAAACTTGGTGGACAACTCGATATATCTTCGAGAGACCATACGTCTCTGGCTGTCATATCTCCTCGACTTTTTATCGTCACTTCCGTCCTCGACGCCGCAGCTTCTTCTCAGAAAGATGTTGCCGGTTACGGTCTGGATCTCCGGGACAAGCTCTCCGTATATGAGCTTCTCGAGAGTCTGAAGGGCGCAGAGAGCCAGCTTCTCGGCCGATATCTCTATGCTCGACAGCGGCGGATCGTTATAGATCGCTTCATCGATATTATCAACACCGGTGATAAAAACATCTTCGGGTATCCTGATGCCTCTTATCATGAGCTCATCCATCAGAGCCAGAGCCATGTAATCGTTGGAACAGACTATGGCCTGTGGAAGACTCTCTGCAGTTCCCGTGGGGGAGAGGAAGAACTCTGCCGTAATGGCGCCCTGTCTCCTCCAGTAATCCCCGTGGAATATGCGGTCTTCGGTAATGGTCAGCCCGTGCTCGTCAAGGGCTCTCTTGAAGCCCGCGAACCTCTCGTGGGAATCCTCCATATCGTCACGTCCGGTAACGAATCCGAATTCCGTTACGCCGAGTTCCTCGATGAGCTTTTTAGTGATCTCGTAAAGAGAGGATTCATTGCCGGGGACCACGCTATGGAATCCTTTTTCGACAGATCTTACATTGACCATGGGGCATGAGGACGAACTCATCAGATGATGGATGAGGTCTTTGTTCATGTTGAAGTGATGCATCGTATCCGATGCCATAAAGATACCGTCGTATTCGTCCAGTTCCGGGACTCTGAAGATGCTCTTCAGACCTTCCGCGTAAAGAGGGTTACCGTCAGGGATCGAACAGTTGCCGAAAATATCCACGACATGACCGTGAGAAGCTGCGTACCTCTCGATCGTTCTGACCAGTTCAGCTTCGTAGTCCTGATATATGTCACCTATAAATGCCGCGATCCTCATAGCTCAAGTATACACCAATTCCGAAGCGCCTGTAGCATGAAAAATCAGGTTTTGTATCAGGGCAAACGGCAGATGATTGACCGCATATACC
>JAFZWN010000153.1 GCA_017617295.1 Clostridiales bacterium
CAACCAAGTTGTCTAACTTCATTTTTGAGCCTCCAATACTGGTGATTTACTATTTTCACCATCAGTATAGAAAACCCATGCTGACATTATTGGGACTTATCAGTCACTTTCTGCGAAATAGCCCTTATATCGGACACACTCGATCTCATCATTCTTTCTGCTGTATGTTATGTCGTTCTGATTATCCCGTAACTTGCTCATATACGCCCAAACCCTGGCGATTTGGAAAATTCGTTATTATTTGTATCGACCAAATGATTTTATCATAAATCATACACATAAAAAGAGGCCGGCACACATTATATGAACCGGCCCCAAAGCGGTTTGTATCTATCAAATGATCATCTTATGATCCCGTAAGATGCGCAGATCTGTCCGAACTCCTGCGACTGGGCAAAGCCGTTAAAGACTTCTTCACGGGATGTTCCGTTATCAAGCTGACCAACCCATGCACTGAATCCTGCTTCATCAGCTTCACGTCCCATGAAGGTACGGTACAGACGGTTGACATATTCCTCGTTGCTTACATTCTGGTTGGTAAACTCATAGCTGAAGAAGAATCCTCTTGCTGCTCCCGTTCCCGTATCTCTCTGGTTGGCAAGCTGTCTGGCCCATGCCATCAGTCCCGCCTCATCGGCATCACGTCCGAGACATGTGGTATAGAGTCTTGTGGCAAAGTCGATCGTTTCCTGATTGGGTTCGACTTCGATCGTGGGAACACCTGTTCCGCCCGAAGGGATACCGAAGCTTACGCATACATTTGACCACTCGGCGGAGTTGATGAATCCTTCGATGATATTCTCTTTCGATTCACCGTTATTGAGAGCTGCTACCCATGCATTGAGACCTCCCTCGTCGGCTTCACGGTCAAAGAATGTTCTGTAAAGGGTACGGACGAATTCCTCATTGGAGATATCCTTACCGAGGAACTCCTGACTGTAGAGGAATCCTCTTGCAACATCCGCACCGGTATTCTCGCCGGATCTTATGGTATCGATCCAGTTCTGACAGCCTTCGGGATCGGCATTCCTTCCGAGAGCCACACCATAGAGTCTGCCAACAAAACCTTCAACACCGGTACCGTAATCGCCGCGGCCTGCTGCTCTGGGAGTAATGACAGGTGTGGGAATAACCTCATACTGAGACTCTGAAGGCGCCGAAGTAACTTCGGGGATCGGAGGAGTCCTGTGTCCCGGAACCTCATTACCGTATGTGACGGTCATGGTCTTATCGATGGTAAATGTATATGTAAAAGTATGATCGTCTATTGTCTCGTCGAGGCAATATACATCAGTTGTTTCTGGATAGAAATAATAGAATCTGCCGTCTCCGTTAAGATAAGTCCTTATCATTCTGGGATTATTGCTGATATCGATATTTATCAGTCCGCAGTCATGACAGTGAAGATAGAAAAGTTCCGGGTTATTGCTGACATCCAGTCCCGTTTCCGAGAGGTCATTACCGTCACACTCGAGCTGCCACAGTCTGGTACATCTTGTTACATCGATACTTGTAAGATTATTGTCCGAGCACTGTAAAGCCAGGAGATTATCGTGACCGGTAAGATCCAGCGTCGTCAGATTGTTTTCCTGGCACTGAAGATATAAAAGACGGGGATTATTGCTTATATCAAGAACGGAGAGATCGGCTCCCCAGACAGAAAGATTTACAAGCCTCGGATTATCAGATATATCCAGTTCGGATATATCTGTCTTATCGATACCTAATTGCTCGAGCGCATTGAGGTCGGAAACATCGATCGATGTCAGAGGATTCTCGCCCACCCAGAGATATTTCATCTCCTCATTCTGACTGACATCGATAGAGGTAATATGATTATGTCGGCACTGAAAACAGTAAAGAGCTCCGTTATGTGAGATATCGATCGATGTGAGTTCATTATATCTGCAATCCAGCCATTCAAGCTCAACGTTCGAAGAAACATCGATCGCGGGCAGCAAATTACTGTTACAATCCAGATATTGCAGATATTCAAGTCCGCTGACATCAAGAGAAGTAAGCTGATTATCGCTGCAGACCAGTTTCTGCAGTGACGTGTTCCCGGTAACGGACAGGGACGTCAGCTCATTATAGCTGCAATTCAGATCTGTGAGAAAGTCAAAAAACTCGATCCCCTGAAGTGTCTCGATCCCCCTGTTCGATATGTCCAGGTACTGTATCTGTCTTATCTCGATGCCGTCCAGGACCCCGTTATGGTCCTGATCGATATATTCGCTTACGAAAGCCAGAAAATTCGGATCAGGGAAATTAGTGGAATTAACTTCTGGTTGTGAAGCGTTTACTTTATTGTCGCTCCCCCAAAGAGGTACAGCCGTAAGGGCCATCGCAGCCGTCAGAGCAACACTTAATGCTTTAGCGGGTCTTCTCATAAGTCATCCTCCTTTTCGTCAGTTCATATCTGATATTTTTGATGTCTTCATTGTACAACCTCAGACTGCCGTTTTCATCATACAAATGGCTGATATCAGGAAAAGTGAGCAAATGAAAACCGCTCCCTTTGAAGGAGCGGTCTTGCTTGTCTGTTTTATTCTGTTATCAGAATCCTCTTGCTATGGCCAGATAGAGGACGACGGAAACAATGGCAAAGAGGATGCCGACAAGTCTTGTGGCACTCTTGAGTCTCTCCTCGAGAGATCTTCCCTTTGTCTTGCTGAAGTAGGAATCGTTTGTTACGCCGCCTACTACACCCATTCCTCTGTCGTTACCTTCCTGAACAAGGAAAAGAACGACCATGGAAACAGCCAATATTATTTCAAGGACAGAAAGTATGATAACGGGTACGCTCATCTGTCATTGCCTCCATCAAGATTTTTAACCATAGGATTCTATCACATCCTGTTTTTTTATGCAATTTGTTTTTTCGGGGATTATTTACCCGTTTTGCTCCTTATAGCCTTGAAGACTTCGCTTGCCGTAAAAGGTATCAGCGAGAGGGGAACGATAACAAGCCATGCCGTGGGAGCAAGAGCGACGTTATCGAATATCCTGTTGACTCCGGGGATATAGATAACTGCCATCAGGAGGACAAGTGCCAGCCCGACCGAAGCGTTCATCATCTTGTTGGTGAACAGTCCGAGCTTGAATACCGAGATCCTCTCCGACCTGGATGCGAATGCCCTGAAGAGCTCTGCAAGGATCAGTGTGGCAAAAGCGACTGTCCTGGCTCCGGCCAGATTCTCGATACCGGAACCGAAGAAGAAACCGGATGTCGATGTCAGAGACGTAAGGAATGCTGTAGCCACACAAGCAAAGATCGCTATAGCCTGAACGGCGATACTTACTGCCATAGGCTTATTGATTATGCCTTCTCCCTTGGGTCTGGGAGGAAGCTTCATTATGCCGGGCTCGCCCTTTTCTCTTCCGAGTGCAAGAGCGGGGAAGCTGTCCGTAACGAGATTGAGCCACAGGAGCTGTATCGCGGTGAGCGGAGCGGCGATCCCGGGGATCACGCTGTTCGGGATAAGCGACAGAAGGAAGATAACGAGGATCTCTCCGACGTTACAGGAAAGAAGGAAACTGACGAACTTCCTGATGTTGGAGTAGATGACCCTTCCCTCTTCAACCGCGCTTACGATCGTGGCGAAGTTATCGTCCATGAGGATCATGTCGGCGGAGTTCTTGGCAACATCGGTTCCCGTGATACCCATAGCAACTCCGATATCGGCAGCCTTCAGAGCGGGAGCGTCGTTGACGCCGTCACCCGTCATGGATGCGATATGGTTGTTGGCCTTGAGTGCCGATACGATACGGACCTTATGCTCGGGTGATACACGGGCATAGACATTGGTAGTCTCGCAGGCCTTTCGCAGGTCCTCATCACTCATGTTGTCGAGTTCGGATCCCGAGAGGGCACCGGACTCCTTATCCATCATCTCAAGGTTATTGGCAATGGCGACAGCAGAATCCTTAAAGTCGCCCGTGATCATGACGGTCCTGATGCCGGCCTGCTTACATACAGCTATGGCATCCTTGGCTTCCTGTCTCTCGGGATCGATCATGCCGATAAGACCGACAAAGATCATATCCTTCTCGTGAGAGAAATCAGGTTCGATACCCGTACTGTGGACCTTATATCCGAAAGCAAGGACACGGATAGCACGGCTGGCAAAATCATGGTTCTGTCTCTTGATCTTGTCCAGATATTCGGGAGTCATGGGATGTTCGCCGTCACGGTCGAGATATCTGTCGCATCTTGCGAGCATGATATCGGGAGCACCCTTCGTGTAACTGATCCACTTGCCGCCCTCGATACCCGAATGATAAGTTGTCATCATCTTACGGTCGGAATCGAAAGGAAGCTCGATCTCCCTGTGGTATTTATTCATCGTGGCTTCACGGATCATGCCGCACTTGCTGCCGAGAGCAGTCAGCGCGCCCTCCGTGGGATCTCCTATGCAGGAATAGGAACCGTCCTCTTCCTTAACGATAGAAGCGTCATTGCAGAGGACTGCGGAACGGCAGAGTATCTCGAGAACTCCGGATACATCGGCATCGTTCCCGTCGGGACCCTTTATGCCTCCTTCGGGAGCATATCCGTTGCCGGTAACGTCATATACATGACATCCGTCGTAAAGCACCTTGACCGTCATCTGGTTCTGCGTAAGCGTACCTGTCTTATCGGAGCAGATAACATCAACGCAGCCCAATGTCTCTACGGCAAGGAGTCTCTTTACGATAGCCTTCCTCTCGGCCATCTTAGTCATGCCGATGGCAAGAACGATCGTAACAACTGCGGCAAGGCCCTCGGGAATGGCTGCAACTGCCAGCGATACGGCTGTCATCATGCCGTCCTGCCAGGGTGAATGCTGAACGAATATATCTACTGCAAAAACTATAACGCAAACGATTATGCAGACTACTGCGAGGATCTTACCAAGGCTGTTAAGGCTCTTCTGAAGAGGGGTGACCTCGTTATCCATGTTGGAAAGCTTGTCTGCGATCTTTCCGAGCTCGGTACCTTTTCCGGTCCCGACTACAACGCCCTTGCCGCGTCCGTATGTTACGGCTGTGCCCATAAAGAGCATGTTCTTGCGGTCTCCGATGCCCGCGCCCTCTTCGAGGACTTCGTCCGCATCCTTGGAAACGGGAACGGATTCACCGGTAAGCGAAGCTTCCTCTGCCTGAAGGGAACTTGACGAAAGGAGTCTCAGATCGGCGGAAACGGCATCACCGGCATCGATCGATACGATATCGCCGGGAACGAGCATATCCGAATCCATCATGATAAGCTCGCCGTTACGGATGACCTTTGTCTGGGGAGAGCTCATCTTCTTCAGAGCTTCAAGAGCCTGATCGGCCTTGCCTTCCTGATATACTCCGAGGATGGCATTTAAGATAACGATGGAAAGGATAACGATAACGTCGATCCATCCTTCGAATCCGCCTTCTTTGACGGCCATTACTGCCGACAGTGCTGCCGCTACGAGAAGGATTATAACCATCGCATCGGCAAACTGGAGAAGGAATCTCTTCCAAAGGGGGACCTTCTTTTCCTCACCGAGCGTATTTCTGCCGTATTCCTTAAGCCGCTTCTCTGCTTCCTCTGATGTTAATCCCTTATCCGGATCCGTAGAGAGGTCTTTAATGACATCCCTGCTGTCCCTGGCAAAAGCCTTTTCCATATATTCCGCAACCTCCAATTCTGATCATTATCCAAAATTCCAAGGGAGATTATATAATATATTTTTTAAATTTAAAAGAAGAATCCTCCAACGGGAGAAACAAAAAAAAGAAGTCACCCGTAAAGGATGACTTCTTATGGTGCCCAGAGACAGAATCGAACTGCCGACACGGGGATTTTCAGTCCCCTGCTCTACCGACTGAGCTATCTGGGCAAACATTTGCCGGTCCATAAGAACCGGCAATGTGGCGACGCAGAAGGGGCTCGAACCCTCGACCTCTAGCGTGACAGGCTAGCGTTCTAACCAGCTGAACTACTGCGCCATTGGTGGAAACTACAGGGCTCGAACCTGTGACCCTCTGCTTGTAAGGCAGATGCTCTCCCAGCTGAGCTAAGCTTCCGTTTTTGCTGGTTTTTTGTGTTGGCTCTCTCAAGCGCAAAAGAAGTATATACGAAAGGTACCCTTTCTGTCAACAACATTTTTTGATGCGGGATAACCCCTCCCGTCACCTGTTGTAATAGATATACAGGTATGCGTCGGTAGCGCTCTCGGAGCAGATGATATGCGTAACTTCGTGGTATCCCTCGTCTTTCGCCGACATTACCCAGATAAAAGTATTCGGCTCGGGATTGGGCCTGATCCTGAACCCGTCAAACAGGCCGTTACTGAAATCCGCATATTCCTCAGGTCCGATAAAGCCTCCTCCGAAGTCATATGCTTCACTGATCATATCCATTACAGATTCGGGATCTTCGTGGCTGATCCTTATCTTGACTTCATAGGACGATCTGGCGAAAAGGGAACCGTGCTTGTTCATCTCAACGATCTTCATATCGTCGGTAAGCTGATACGGTAAAGTCCTCTCCAGCACTGCGCTGTTCCTGTCATACCAGAAGACCACTCCGAGGATTATCAATAAGATGACAGTCAGTCCTATAAGTATCTTATCTCTGCTCATTTTGCTTCTCCCAATTCATATAATCTCATGCCGTTACCGGCCGTGATCTCGGCAAGTTCCTGCACGCTGACCCCTTTGATCTCCGCTATCTTCTCCGCCACGTATGCCACATGCGCGGGCTCGTTTATGATGCCCCGGTTGGGCTCGGGAGTCAGATACGGGCTGTCCGTCTCGATTACTATACGCTCCAGAGGCGTGGCTTCACATAATTCTATCGTTTTTTTATTATTCCTGAAAGTGACCGGCCCGTCAAACCCGATATAAAAGCCCATCTTTACGAGTTCTTCGCCGATCTCGCGGGAAGCGCTGCAGCAGTGGCAGACGCCGGGATTACTCCTTAATCTGCCCTCTTTACAGAACTTTCTCAGGATATCGGTCGAATCGCCCGCAGCCTCCCTCTCGTGAAGGATAATGGGGATATCGTACTCATATGCCAGCATCAGCTGCTTCTCATATACTTCCCGCTGTATGTCACGGGGAGAATAGTCGTAGTGGTAATCCAGACCGATCTCTCCGAGAGCGGCGATCTTAAGTTCCTTTCGTGAAGACAGCCATTCGCGTATCTTTTTCTCGGCATTATCGTCCCAGTCTTTCGCCTCGTGAGGATGGACCCCGACGGAACAGAACAGCTCCACGCCGGAAATGCCGTCATATTCCCTGACCAGATCGATCGCCTTCCCCGATGTCTCTATGGAATCCGAAGGGATCAGTATCCTTTCTATACCGCATTCCGCCGCACGCAAAAGGATATCCCCGATCCTCATTCCCTCCTGATCGAACCTGCTGTCGTACAGATGGGCATGAGTATCAAAGATACCCCTGGCTTCACCGTTATAATATGCGGTTTGTCTCATTCTCAGGAAACGTCTGATCCGGGCTTGATGTCACCGGGCAGTTCGATCACCCTGAAGCCCTCGCCGTCCCTGACGGAGAGGATCATGCCGTTGCTCTCATAGCCCATCATCTTGCGCGGCTCGAGATTGACGATCATGACGAGCGTCTTGCCGATAAGATCCTCGGGCTTATAGTACTTGGCGATACCGGAGAGCACCTGTCTCTCGCCGAAGCCGTCGTCGACCTTGAAAAGCAGGAGCTTCTCGGACTTCTTTACCTTCTCGCATGAAAGCACCTTTACGGCACGCAGATCAAGGGCAGCAAAATTATCAAAAGCCGTATTATCCTTCAAAGGCTCCTCGGGAAGTTCCCTTGCGGGAGCATTCATCGCATCGAGCTCTGCGAGTTCCTTCTCTATATCGATCCTGGGGAAGAGGACCCTGCCCTTCTTGACCGCTACGTCAGCCGCAAGAGCATGTCTTACGCCTGCTGCCTCCCATGTCGTGCAGGAATCGTCCGCACCGATCTGCTCGAAGATCTCGGGGCAGATATGGGGCATTACGGGCAGAAGGAGTATCGAACATCTCCTGATGGTATCGAGCAGGTTATAAAGAACGGCTGCAAGTCTTCCCTTATTGGCCTCATCCTTGGCGAGCACCCAGGGCTCGTTCTCGTCGATATACTTGTTGGCTCTCGCGATGACACGGAAGATCTTCTCGAGCGCATCGGAGATATGGAGCGACTCGAAGTTCTCCGAAACAAAAGCGGGAAGCTCGTCGACCATCTTGAGGAGGTCCTCGTCGGACTCGTTGAAGTCCTTTTCGACGGGAAGGCTCTCGCCGAAATACTTGACCGCCATGGCGACAGTCCTCGATACGAGGTTGCCGAGATCGTTGGCCAGGTCGCTGTTGATACGGTTGAACATCATCTCGTTGGTGTAAGGAGCATCTGCACCGAAAGGCATCTCGCGGAGAAGATGGTAACGGAGCGCATCAACGCCGTATCTCTCGCACAGCACGAAAGGATCGATGACATTACCGGTGGACTTGCTCATCTTGGCTCCGGCGGAACCGAAAGTGATCCAGCCGTGACCGTATACCTTCTTGGGAAGGGGCTCACCGAGCGCCATCAAGATAGCGGGCCATATGAGGGTATGGAACCTTATGATCTCCTTGGCCATGACGTGCATGTCAGCGGGCCAGTACTTCTCGTAGTCGTCATACTTTTCGTTCATGTATCCGAGCGCCGTGATATAGTTGGAGAGCGCATCGATCCAGACATATACGATATGTCCTTCGTCGAAGTCTACGGGAACGCCCCATGTGAAGCTCGTTCTCGATACGCAGAGATCCTGAAGGCCCGGCTCGATGAAGTTATTGATCATCTCGTTGACCCTGGACTTGGGATTAAGGAAATCCTTTTCCTCGTCTAAGAGGAGCTCCTTGAGCTTGGGCGCAAACTGCGAGAGCTTGAAGAAATAAGCTTCCTCAGAAGCATCCGTAACCTCACGGCCGCAGTCGGGGCACTTGCCGTCGACGAGCTGGCTCTCTGTCCAGAAGGACTCGCAGGGAGTACAGTACTTGCCCTTATACTCGCTCTTATAGATATAGCCCGTGTCATAGAGCTTCTTGAATATCTTCTGTACGGACTCGATATGGTAATCGTCCGTTGTCCTTATATAGCGGTCATAGGAGATGCCCAGTGTGGACCAGAGCTTCTTGAAGTTCTCGACTATTCCGTCGACATACGCCTTGGGAGTCATCCCGACTTCGGCGGCCTTCTTCTCGATCTTCTGGCCGTGCTCGTCTGTACCTGTCAGGAACATTACATCAAAGCCCTGCATTCGCTTCATCCTGGCAACTACGTCGCATGCGAGCGTCGTGTAG
>JAFZWN010000154.1 GCA_017617295.1 Clostridiales bacterium
GACGGCCGCATCCATGATAAGGACTTTTCTTCCCAATATCCCGATCATTTTCCTGACCAGTCATACGGAGATGGCGATAGAAGGTTATGAAGTGCGGGCATTCAGGTTCCTTGTTAAGCCCGTAGATGAGAATAAGCTCCGTAATACGCTGACCGATCTCGAGAAGTTTTTGTATGTCGATGAAAAGATCGTCCTTAGAAAGGACGGCGAGGACAGGATCGTTTCCCTGAAGGATATCCTCTATGCGGAAGCTTTAAACAACTACGTAAGATTCGTGCTGAGAAACGGAGAGATATCGGTGCGGATGAGGTTTTCCGAAGCGCTGAAGTCCTTGGGAGAAGGAGAAGATTTCAATAAGATCCACAGATCCTTCTGCGTTAATCTTTCTCATGTAAAGACCATGTCGGCGTCCGGATGTGTTATGGATAACGGTGATATCCTTCCTCTGGGAAGGACATGTGCCGCCGAATCAAAAAAGGCGCTTTTCGCATATGTAAAAAGGATGGGACGATAGATGGCTCAAGCTATGGTACGCGGGTTCATGTTTCTTCTGTCGTATCTTTCATACGGCCTTTTAAATATATACCTTATCGACCGTACTCTCAGATACGGCATAAGAAGGAGAAAGTTCGTTTATCCCGCTGCACTTATACTCGGCATTTTATTATGTATAGTTAATACTGTGCTTTATGAGTCGGGTGGGAGTTCTGCGGAAATCTCCGGATCTGTCCTTTATTTCTATATAGCGGTCCTTTGTATCATGATCTTCCTTGCCTTAAAGGAAAAGTGGTGGAAGAAGATACTTGTCATATTTCTTTCGACTCATCTGATAAGCTGTGTAAACACAATGTTTTACAGTGCGCCGTCACTGGTCATCCCTGAAGAACGCTCGGATCTCAGTCATCCCGTTATCCTGGTACTGGGGCTGACTTTTCTGTTTTCCGTTCTGGAATTCCTTTTCTTCGTTCTGATAGCGAAGATGGGAGACCGTCATAATGATAAGCCTATCCCGATCCCGCTCCTTATCATCATAGTTATCGTTATCTCCACCCTGAGCGATATCGCGATAGACGGGGTGCTTTATACGGAAGAATTCTCGAGAAAGACCATAGTAACTATCCTTATGTTGATATGTCTGGCTGTCATGGTCGTCGCCGTTTATATATCGGGAGCGAACCGCGAGAGAAATGACCTTCGGCTTCTGAACCGTCAGAACGAGGAATACCTTAATGCCCAGACGAAGCATTTCGAGAGATCTGCGGAAGCCGACACGGAAGTGCGCGCCATGCGCCATGATATGAGGAATAATGTCCAGGTCCTGATGCTCCTTCTGGAAAAGGGCGAATACGATAAGATGAGAGATTACCTGGAGGAAATGGGTGATGCGCTTTCCAAAGCGGATGTGAGCATTCATACGGGATCGTCTGTTGCTGATGCCATCATATCGGAGAAGATGGCTGACGCATCGTCCAAAGGGATAAAGCTTAATTGCGGCGGCGTCATATCCGGCGTATCGTTTACGCCTCTCGATACCTGTAAGATGCTTGCCAATATACTGGATAATGCGATCGAGGCCTGCGAGGCTGATGCGATCAGGGAACTCCCGGACCGGATCATAGATCTTCAGTTCAAGCGGACCGACAATCATTTTATGATCACCTGCACCAATCCTTCGGCTTATTATGTCGATCTGACGAGTGATGAAGTGGAGACGTTAAAAGAGGACAGAAAGCTTCACGGCTTCGGTGTCCGTAACATAAAGACTGCCGCTTCCGAGTATAAAGGAGAGATAAACAGCGAATGCGTCAAGACTTCATACGGATACAGTTTTTCTCTTGATATAATCTTTCCGGTAGAGAGCTGAACTAATCGTCCTGTGTAGCGATCTCGATATTCTTATATCCTCTTTGTTTGATGATCTTTTTATACTGACTTTTGGGACCTGCACTAAGGAGCCTGAATCGCCTGCCTGTATCCGCATCTTTAAGTTCAAGGTCATAGGTCTTGGATAAAGTGTGGTATACAGCACCGGGAACAAGAAGATCGAAGCCGGACTTGCTTCCCAGCTCGGTCTTTTTAACTCTCTCGGAATACCAGCATACGGGACAGTGCCGGTGATATTCGAATCCCAGCGGTATCAGTGGCAGGAAATTGATATGGAACCAGCGGTTGATGCGGACACACTTTGCCGAATACGTGTTGCCGCAGTGAGGGCATGGCGATGCCTCACCGTAAGATCCCAATACTTTCCTGAATCTGTGTATACCGAAAAAATAGAACATGATCCGTTTTTATGATTCGTCTTTGGTATGTATGTCTTCGAACCTCAGCTTCATTTCCTTGTTATGGTCTATTGCCCAGTCGATCGCCCATTCGGATTCGAAGAGTACTACGGGCTCATCGTCACGGTCAAGTACCAGCATGGAAGTGGAAGTCAGCGTGAGGTCGTGATAGTCGAAGTTCTCGGCATCGCTCTTGAGCCAGCGGGCAAGACGGTAGTTCAGGGGAGTCCTTATGATGTCGACTCCGTATTCGCCCTTGAGCCTATACTCGAGGACATCGAACTGGAGAACGCCGACAACGCCCATTATATAGGTCTCCGTTCCGATGTCGGGCTGCTTATAGAGCTGGACCGCACCTTCCTCGGAGAGCTGCTCGATACCCTTTAAGAACTGCTTTCTCTTCATGGAGTCCTTGGGCATGACCTTCGCGAAATTCTCGGGAGGGAAGACGGGGATAGGGTCGAACTTGAACTTTCTGTTCGTGGAGATCAGCGTATCGCCTATACGGAAATGTCCCGGATCAAATACGCCGATTATATCACCCGCATATGCGTCCTCTACGATATTACGGTCCTGTGCCATGAACTGCTGCGGCTGGGCCAGGGTTATCTTCTTGCCGAGGCGCAGGTGATTGACGTTCATGTTCTTCTCGTACTTGCCGGAGCAGATACGGAGGAATGCCATCCTGTCCCTGTGGTTGGGATCCATATTGGCCTGGATCTTAAAGACAAAGCCCGAGAACATCTCGTCAGTGGGATCGACCACGCCGATCTCGTCGGATGCATGATGAGGCTGGGGCTCGGGAGCGGTAGCCAGGAAATGCTTAAGGAATGTCTCGACGCCGAAGTTGGTGATGGCCGAACCGAAGAATACGGGTGTAAGCTGTCCCGCGAGGATACGGTCTATATCGAATTCGTCTCCAGCCATGTCGAGGAGCTCGATGTCGTTACGGAGAGTCTCATAGTGATCGGCGCTCATGAGTGACTGCAGCTTGGGATCATCTATACCTGTACTTGTCTCGGTTACCATCGAGGCACCGTGATCCTTGTTGGCCGAATCGAAGAGAAGGACCTGACCGGACTGCCTCTCGTATACGCCCTCGAAGTCACCGTCCGTACCGATGGGCCAGTTGACGGGGGTGGATCTGATGCCGAGTACCTTCTCGAGTTCGTCGATAAGGTCGAAAGGATTCTTGGCGGCACGGTCCATCTTGTTTATGAAAGTGAATATCGGAACCCCCCTGTTACGGCAGACGTGGAAGAGCTTGATCGTCTGGGCCTCGACACCTTTCGCGCCGTCAAGGAGCATGACTGCGGCATCGGCTGCGCAAAGGGTACGGTAAGTGTCCTCGGAGAAGTCCTGGTGTCCGGGGGTATCGAGGATGTTGATGCAGTATCCGTCGTATTCGAACTGCATTACCGAGGATGTGACGGAGATACCTCTCTGCTTCTCGATCTCCATCCAGTCGGATGTGGCGTGGCGTGCAGCCTTACGGGCCTTGACGGAACCCGCCATATGGATAGCGCCTCCGTAGAGAAGGAGCTTCTCGGTCATGGTGGTCTTACCGGCATCCGGGTGAGATATTATGGCAAATGTTCGTCTTCTTCTGATCTCTTCCTCAGTTGATCGATTCATTATTTCACCTCGATAATGTATAATAAAAACTTAGTTATTATATCAGTTTGTAAGAAACTTACAAATGATAATTGTTATGGGAGGCAATTATATGAAACGTGGCGGTGGAGTCCTGATGCACATCGCATCGCTGCCCGGTCCGTTCGGGATCGGAGTATTTGGGGAGGAGGCCATCTCTTTTGCGAAACAGTTGAGTGCACAGGGAATGAGATACTGGCAGGTACTGCCGTTTTCTTTTCCCGGAATGTGTGATTCTCCATATCAGAGTTTTTCGGCTTTTGCAGGCAACTGGCTCTTTATCGATCCGAGAAGGCTCATGAAAAGAGGTCTGGTAAATGCAGGTGAAGTTGTTAATTCCGAATACAATATCAACAAGTGGCGTATCGACTATAATTTTCTGCGTCAGAACCGTGAAGATCTTCTCCGTAAGGCTTACGGAAGAGCAGATGAAGATCTTAAGTCCAAAGTAAGAGAGTTTCTCAAGGAGTCATCCTGGGCCGATGAAGTCGCGTTGTATCTGACGGCGAAGAGCGTCTGCGGACAGTGCGCATGGTGGGACTGGAAGGATGAAGCGATCAGGGATTACGACAAGAAGGCAGTCGCGGCTCTGCGCGATAATGACGAGTATATGTACCATGCATTCGTGCAGTATCTTTTCTGCGATGAATGGGCTCAGATAAAGCATGAGATCAACAAGCTTGGCATAAGCATAATCGGTGATATGCCTATCTATGTTTCCGGAGATTCCGCCGATGTATGGGCTCATCGTGAACAGTTCAAGATGGGAGACCTCAAGAAGCATGTCTTCTCAAAGGTGGCGGGAGTGCCGCCGGATTATTTCTGCGAGGACGGACAGCTTTGGGGCAATCCTATCTACGACTGGCCCAAGCATAAGAAAGACGGATATTCCTGGTGGATGAGAAGGATAGAGGAGAACTATAAGCTCTATGACATTGTCAGGATAGACCACTTCCGTGCGTTCTCTTCCTACTGGGAAGTAGAGGACGGAGCCAAGACAGCCCGCAAGGGTGAATGGGTCAAGGGCCCGGGGCTGGAGTTCTTCGAGACGATGGACAAGAAGGGCATCGACAAGGAGCGCCTTATCGCAGAGGATCTCGGCGAGAAGACACCGGATCTCGAAGAGTTCATGACGCTAAGCGGCCTTCCCGGCATGAGAGTCATGCAGTTCGCGTTCAACCCGTCAGACGACTCTTCATATCTTCCTCATAACTACGTTGCCAATTGTGTGGCATATACCGGGACTCATGACAATAACACTCTCCTCGGATGGCTTTGGGAAGCAAATGAGCACGAGAGGAAGGAGTGCCTGAAATACTGTGGATTCGAAGGCAGCAACTGGGGTGACGGAGGTACGCACAGCGCATCCTGCCGCGCGATAATCAGAACTCTTTGGATGAGCCATGCCGACTGCGCGATAATCCCCGTTCAGGATATGCTCGGCTATGGTTCCGATACGAGAATGAATACTCCGGGTACCGTATCGGGCAACTGGATCGTCAGGTTCTCCAAGGAGGATCTCGACAGCATCGATAACGAGTGGTATAGAGATCTTAACAGGCTCTACAGAAGGTAAGATAATGGCTGAATACATACTGACCTGCGATCAGGGGACTACATCCACAAAATCGTTTCTTATCGATCCGGACGGAAATATCTTTAGATCCGGATCGGCTTTGATCGAACAGATATATCCGGAACCCGGGTATGTGGAACACAAACCCTCGGAAATACTGTTCTCTGTTTTAAAGTCGATGGCTGATGTGATGAAGAACAACCCCGGTTCCATAGGCAATATCAGAGGTATCGGTATCACCAACCAGAGGGAGACGACGATCGCTTTTGAAAAAAGAAACGGCAGAGCGATATGTAATGCCATTGTCTGGCAGTGCAGGCGTACAGCCGATATCTGCAGAAGAGAGGCATACTTAAGAGTCGAAGACGATATCAAAGCAAAGACAGGGCTCAGGCTGGATCCTTATTTTTCTGCGACTAAGATGCGCTGGATCCTGGAAAATGTCCCCGGAGCCGAGAAAGCATCGGTGTCGGGAGAGCTCCTGCTCGGTACCGTCGATTCTTTTCTGGTATATAATCTGACCGGCAGAAGATCCTATAAGACTGATTATTCCAACTGCAGCAGGACAATGCTCTTTGATATAACCGCGCTTGATTACGACGAAGGCCTTCTCAGGCTGTTCGAGATCCCGAGAAAGGCTCTTGCCGAACCGTGCCCGTCTTGCTCTGATTACGGAGAAGTCTCTCTGGATCGAGATGAACTCCTGTCCTTCGGGCTTTCAGGCGAAGAGGCTGATATCCTGATGTCGCTGAACGGTGTTCATATCAATGCCGTAGCCGGAGATCAGGCTGCTGCTCTATTCGGACAGAACTGCTTTAACGAAGGCGATACCAAGACGACATACGGAACCGGTTGTTTTACCCTGATGAACATAGGCGATAAGCCTGTCTTCTCCGGGAGCGGTCTGCTGACATCCGCGGCATGGTCCTTCGGAGGGAAGACCGTTTATGCGCTCGAAGGGAGCGTATTCCAGGGAGGATCGGTCATATCCTGGCTCAAGGATGAATTAGGGCTCATAGAGAAGCCTTCCGACTGCGACAGGATCTGCATGGCGCTTCCGGATAACGGCGGAGTTTACCTCGTGCCTGCTTTCACGGGTCTCGGGGCTCCTTACTGGGATCCCGATGCCAGAGGCGTCATTACCGGACTTACCAGGGGAAGCAGCAGGGAACATATAGTCAGGGCCGGAGTCGAATCGATAGCTTATCAGGTGACCGAGCTTGTTGATCTGATGATGAACGACACAGGGATCGTATCAACTCATATGAAAGTCGACGGCGGAGTCTGCGCGAGCGAATTCCTTATGCAGCTTCAGGCTGACCTTCTGGGCGTCCATATCACAAGAGCGGTTTCCGATGAGATGACCGCGATGGGCGTGGGACTCCTTGCCGGACTGACTGACGGGACTTTCGCGGACCTCGGTCAGATCAGGAAACTATATAAGACAAGCGTCACTTACGATCCGAAGAGACCTGCAAAAGAGAGCAGGAAACTCCTGGAAGGATACAGAAGCGCCGTTAAGGCGACGGGAAAGGTGCAGTGAATGGAAGATCTTCTGTTTAAAGGCGAGCTCAAGAACAGTACGCTCGATGAACTGATAAAGAACGTAAAAAAGGACAAGAGTACGGGAAATACGGCAAAAGTCCTCGAGGAGGCCGAGAGATGCACGTTCCTGATCCCAGTAACTATAAAGGACGGTAACTATAATCTGAATGTTATGGGAAGCGGAGACGGCAAGCAGTATCTCTGCGCATATACGGATTCAGAAAAAACCGGCGGAACAGATACGGTCACAACGTCCTTTTACGATATGGCAGATCTGATGAATGACGGAAGGTTTACCCTGGACGGAATAATACTTAATCCCGGAACTGATGATCTTATACTCGGTGCCGAACTCCTGATAAAGATGGTCGAGCAGACCGATGACAGCATCAGGGTGGGGGAGCCGAATATGTATCCTCCGGAACTTAAAGGGAAGATTACTGAATTCTGCAGGGATCAGGAGTCGATAGAGGAAGTCTATGTGAGGTTCTTCGTAAAAAAGAAAAGCGGGGACAAGGGTTGGCTATTTGTCATAAAGTCTGATCTGAGCGATGATCAGAAACAGTATGTCTATGAGATGTTCAGACATTTTGTCGAGCCTTCGCTTGAAGGGATCAGCGCACTGATCCTGGATCATTCCCTTGACTATGCCGGATCTGCGATAAAGGGGTGCGATCCATACTATACAAAGGTGTCTGAATGCTGACAGGAAAGCGCATCACTCTGATCGTTACTGTCATAATGATGGTGGGGCTTCTATGCATCCTTCTCCTTAACGGCGTTGGCTCGATAAGCATCGGTGTCGCTAAGGAAAACAAGATGGAGGATCTTCGGGAGGCTCTGCTTGAACAGGATATCGGTCTGTATGTTATAGGCGATGTTCCCGACGGCCTTCTTGATCTGGGTACCAAGATCCACCCGGTATCATCTTTCAATGTCAACGAGGAAAATATGCCGATATGGGTATCGCAGACACATTCCAGGATCACTAATGGCAACGGCTATGTTATAAGCGAGAGTGTCCCGAGGGATTATCCGGAGCATATGCTCCTGATGGTATGTATCCCTGCAGATGCCGAAGTCGAAGATGAGACCTGGGAGATCATCAGGAACTGCGCAGTGGAGAACAATGTCCCCGTTCTCCTTGTCGGATCACATAATATAGTGCGTTTCAGGGAATATCTGATACAGGCTTCAAAAGTCTATGAAGAAAATGATACAATGCTCTTTACGTCTCCGGATCACTGGACGGTCAATCCTTTCGGTCCGTTGAACAATACGCATAAGGAAGATTTTTCAGCCGCATTTATGGAATACTGGCTCGAAAGGATAGCGCCTGATGGCAATTGACATCGAAAAAGCCCGAAGCATAGTAGCCGAATACGACGAACTCACAGCGTCCCTTCTGGACCCTGCCGTGATCGCCGATACTTCGCGTTATACAAAGCTCACAAAGGATCTCTCTGATCTGGCTTCCAAGGCGGAGACCGTCAGAGCATGGGAAGAGGCGCTCCGGGAAAAGGATGAATCCCTGGAACTCCTGGCTTCAGGTGATGAAGATATCAAGGAACTGGCATCCGAGCAGCTCGCACGAGCCAAAACTGATATCGAAAGATACGAGAAAGAGATAGTCCTGATGCTGACGCCCAAGGATCCCAGGGATGAACGTAACGTTATCCTGGAGATAAGAGCGGGAACGGGTGGCGAAGAGGCGGCGCTGTTCGCTGCGACACTCCTTAAGATGTATAAAGGGTATGCCGCCAGATACGGCTATGAAGTCGTCATGCTCGACAGCAGTCCCACTGAGCTTGGAGGCTTTAAGGAACTGACTTGTGAGATAAGAGGCAGAGGCGCATACAGCAGGTTCAAGTTCGAAAGCGGTGTCCACAGGGTCCAGAGAGTGCCCGTTACGGAATCCGGAGGAAGGATACATACATCCGCGGCGACTGTCGCCGTATTGCCTCAGGCCGAGAGTACGGATGTGAAGATCAATCCGGAGGATATAAGGATAGACCGGTTCAGGGCTTCCGGTGCGGGCGGACAGCACATCAACCGTACAGACTCCGCCATAAGGATCACGCATTTCCCTTCGGGTATCGTGGTCCAGTGCCAGGATCAGAGATCTCAGATCCAGAACAAGGAAAAAGCGATGGAAGTACTTATGAGCCGCCTCTGGGAAGAAGCACTGAAGGGAAAGAAAGACGAAGAGGATCAGAACAGAAGAGCCCAGGTCGGTTCCGGAGACAGATCCGAACGTATAAGAACATATAACTACCATCAGGGAAGGGTCACGGATCACAGGGTTGGCCTGGTCCTTTACAGGCTCGATGAGATATTAAACGGCGATCTCGACGAGATCGTGGATGCGCTGACGGTAGCAGATGCCAGGTGCTCAGAGGAGAACGGACAATGAATACGCTGATAATAGATCCCAAAGATAACAAGGCCATGGATGATGCGGCAAGAGCCCTGCGCGACGGCGAAGTGGTGGCTTTTCCGACCGAGACGGTATACGGGCTCGGTGCCGATGCCACTAATCCTGAAGCCGTAAAGAAGATCTTCAAGGCTAAGGGAAGGCCTTCGGACAATCCCCTTATCGTTCACATAAGCGATATAAGCGAGGCGGAGAAGATAGCATCCGGTATCACTCCTCTGGCAAGGAAACTTATGGATGCCTTTATGCCCGGACCGATCACGGTCATAGTCAGAAAGGATCCTTCCGTAATACCTGATGCCGTAAGCGCGGGACTTGATACCGTAGGTATCAGGATGCCCTCTGATCCTATATGCCGTAAGTTCCTTCGGCTGTGCAGGACTCCCGTGGCAGCCCCGTCAGCTAATCTCTCGGGAAGTCCCTCCCCAACGAAGGCCTCTCACGTAATAGATGACATGAACGGCAGGGTGTACGGCATAATCAACGGCAATGACTGCCTGGTCGGACTCGAATCGACAGTCGTTGATGCGACGGGAGAGATCCCCGTTATCCTACGTCCGGGAGCAGTCACTTCGGAAATGATCAGGGAGGCTACCGGGACGGATCCCGAATCTGCTGCGGCACTTAAGGAAGGACAGACTCCCAGAGCTCCCGGAATGAAATACAGGCATTATGCGCCTTCTGCCGATACGGTCATAGTACCGGTCCCGAAGATAGTCCTGGATTCCGATCCCGTCGATACGGATCTTATGAATGAAGAAGATCTTAAGAATATGAGCGATGATCAGAAGAAGGTGCTCGTGTCAGCCGCTGTTCCCTTTATCGATAAGATAACCGAAGCGCTTTCCGCTTCGCCGTTTACGCGCATCGGGCTTTTCTGCGGGTCAGAAGTCCGTGATATGATCCGAAGAAGCAGGGATGACATCATGATCGCACATACGGACTTTTTCGTGTATGGTCCCTCGAAAGATGTCGGAATGGCTTCCCATTATCTTTTTGACGGACTTCGAAGCCTTGACCGCCAGGAGGTCGACCTGATACTCGCCGCGGGGTTTCCCGAAGAGGGGATAGGCAAGGCTTATATGAACAGACTGGGAAAGGCCGCAGGCAAGAGCGGCGAGACTCCCGGGAGTGCTCATACAGAAGATGCTGCTTTATCCGGGCAGGATACATCCTTAGATGACGTCCCCCTTCCCGATAACGTGTTTACTTCTTCTGTCCTTTTTATAAGCGATACCGATCTTACGGCCGGTCCGGTCTGCTGTGAGGTCTTCTCGGATCTTCTGCGTAAGAAAGGACCTTTCTGCCATATCGATGACAGATCGATATGGGGAGAACTTTACTGCGAGAGTGCAGGACTTGAGGCTCCCACCGGTAGCGCTGCCGATCCGATGATGGATGAGGCATTGAAGAAGGTTGCAGGTCTCTCGCTTCGGCACCATCTGACTTCGCATATCTCCACCGACAGGTTCGACAGCAACGATCTTATCCTTTGCATGAACGATGATCAGGTCTGCCGCCTGATCGCGGATTTTCCGCTCCTTACCGGCAAACTGTTCTCCCTTTCATCGTATATGGCCTCAAAAGGCCTGGTAATAAAGGACGATCAGGGAAAGACCGCGTCGATAGGGATATCAGACCCTTCAGGGTCAGGTAAGGAGACATACGAGCATACCGCATCTGCTCTGAAAGCCTGGATAGAACTGCTGTTCCCGTATATCCTCAAGGATCTTGGCGCGCAGAGAGCGTGAACCGTCCGGCCCTTTAAACATTTGTTTGAAAACCTGTTGACAAACCATATTCACGGTATTATCATCCAAGAGTAAGAAAAGTTTGACGCGACCAATAGAATTTTGAAGTAATCTTGACTTGAAGCAACAGCCTGTGATATTCTTCTAAAGTTGTATTTTTGTAACAACAAATCCTTGCTCATCCCCACAGGATGGGCCATATGTCCAGAAGGAGGTGAATATTATGGCAAATCAGTATAAGCTGGTTACAGTTCTCAATCCCTCTGCAGGTGAGGAGGCTACCGAGGCTCTTATCAATACGGTAAAGGCTAAGGTTGAGTCCGGTGCTGTCATCGACGCACTCGATAACCTCGGAACCAAGCATCTCGCATACGAGATCCAGGATCAGAGAGAAGGACTTTACATCCAGATCACATTTACTGCCGAGAGTGATTTCCCCAAGGAAATTGAGCGTGTTCTCAAGATCACAGACGGTGTACTTCGCTATCTTATTGTTCGCGTGAGCGAGTAATCGCTTTCAATTGAACAGGAGGAAACTGTAAGTATGAACAAAGTAATGTTGGTCGGAAGATTAACAAAAGACCCAGAGGTAAAGAATACGTCTTCCCAGACGGCTTTCTGCAATTTCACCATTGCGGTGGACAGAAGGTTCAAAGATCAGAACGGTCAGAGACAGGCTGATTTTATCAACTGCGTCGCATGGAGACAGACGGCATCCTTTATCGGTTCCTATTTCCACAAGGGTTCGAGGATCGGCCTGGTAGGAAGCCTTCAGACACGTACTTATGATGATCCCGCATCGGGACAGAAGAGATACGTGACCGAGGTAGTGGTCGACGAGGCAGAGTTTGTCGAGTCGTCCGGTAATGCCAGACCTCAGGGACAGGGCGGATATCCCGCTTCTGCACCTTCGGCTCCCGCGATGCCGAGTGCCCCTTCCGCTCCCGCTGAGATCCCGGTGCAGTCAGCACCTGCTCCTCAGCCGCCCCAGGATTCTGTAGCCGCTTCGGCTCCTACGGCTCCCGTGGCAGATATCGTATCCGATGATATGGTTCCCGGAGCAGAGGCAGACGGTAACGGAATGGAATTGCCCTTCGAACTTTAATGGAAACCAATTGACGTTTCACATTCTAAGGAGAAATTGAAAATGGCAGAAAACAGAGCACCTAAGGCCGGTAGAGAGTTCTCCGGCAACCCCAGACAGAGAAGAACAAGAAGGAAGTCCTGCGCTTTCTGTGCCGAGAAGGTCGAGGCCATCGATTTTATGGATGCCAATCATCTTCGTAAGTACATTTCCGAGAGAGGCAAGATCCTTCCCAGAAGAATGACAGGCACATGCGCTGCTCACCAGCGTGAGCTTACAACAGCTATCAAGCGCGCCCGTCAGATCGCTCTTCTTCCTTTCGTAGCAGACTGATCAGAGACTGCAGTTGAAAGAACAACAGGGAACTCCGGTTATCCGGGGTTCCTTTTTTCTGTTTATGTCCCAAAACAGGGACACTTCCAAGTGGAATAAAAACGGTGTCTGTTATATAATGGATAAACATTTGTTAAGGGAGGCATTACATATGAAAGTTATACTTTTGTCCGATGTAAAAGGCGTCGGTAAGGCTAATGAGGTGGTAGAGGTAAACGACGGCTACGGACGTAATTTCCTTCTTAAGAAGAAGCTGGCCAGAGAGGCTACAGCCGATAATCTGAATGACGTAAAGATGAAGACCGGTGCCAAGGCAGAACTTGAGAGAAGGGCTCTCGAAGCCGCCAAAGAGAAGGCTTCCAAGCTCGAAGGCAAGTCCTTCACCCTTAAGATGAAGTGCGGTGAGGGCGGCAAGCTCTACGGAGCGGTTACTTCTGCTGATGTTGCTGAAGAGATGACCAAAGCCGGTTTTAAGACCGAGAAGAAGCAGGTCGTTATCAAAGATACCATCAAGAGCATCGGAACATTTACCGTAAGGATCAAGCTTCATCCCGAAGTATCCTGCGAGGTCGACATTAACGTTGAGGCACTTTGATATATGGAACGCGAACTGAAAGATGATCTTACCGGAGCGGTTCCGGTAAAGACTTCCGATCCTGAGGCAGAGAAGGCGATAATTTCGCTTTGCATCAGGAAGAGTGACTCGTTAAATGACATAATCGGTAAGATCACTATAGAGGATTTTGCCGATAAGAGGCATGCCGTAATGTTCGAGGAACTGTCGAGGCTTTATCTCGAGAGTGCCAGCATTGACAGGATCACTTTGAGCGATTCGCTCAAGAAGTCCGGCAAGATCGAGAAGGCCGGAGGTATCGGTTATGTCTTTGAGGTGGGTGATATCCCTGCCGTAGCGAGCAATATCGAGAGCTATGTCGATATCGTTGTTGCCAAGAGCAGGCTTCGCCAGATGCTTTCCATCTTTGAGGAACTCAAGGCCAAGGCAGAATCCGGCAAGCACGATGTCAACGATATAATCGATCTGGGAGTCAACCGTCTTACGGATATGCGTACCGACACGAGCGGTGACGGCTTTGAGTCTCTGAAAGCGATCCTTTTAAAGAATATTACCGAGATCCGTTCAATGGCTGCCGGAAATGAGGTCAGGGATACATACCGGACCGGATTCCGTATGCTCGATAACATAACGGGGGGGTTCAGACCCGGTACGCTTAATATCATTGCTGCCAGACCCGGTATGGGTAAGACTGCTCTCGTTATCAATATTGCAACGAATGTCGGAGTACTGCGTAACAGGAATGTCGATATCTTTTCGCTCGAGATGAGTAAGTCGGAGATCGGTAACAGGATCCTGGCATCCAGATCCGATACATCGGCGAAGGACCTTCAGCGGGCTAAGCTGTCGAAGGAGCAGGAAGATCAGATCATGAGAGTTTACGATGATCTTAAGACGCTTCCTATCTATATCGATGACAGATCGGACGTCAGCCCGGTAACGATGCTCGCCAAGTGTAAGGATCTTAAGGCCCAGGGCAAGCTCGGACTCGTCATAGTCGACTACCTTCAGCTCATGAACGGATCCGGGCTTGGAAGGAGCAGTTCCAGACAGGACGAGATCACGTATATCTCCAGATCCCTGAAGGTCATGGCGAAGGAACTTAATGTTCCCATTATCGCGTTGTCACAGCTCAACAGAAGCGCCGAGAAGAGAGGCGAGGATCATATGCCTCAGCTGTCGGATCTCCGTGATTCCGGTGCTATCGAGCAGGATGCCGACTGCGTTATCTTTATACACAGATCGGATTATTACGATAAGGACAAGAAGGAACAGACTGAAGAGATCGTTCCCGCTACCCTGAACATAGCCAAGAACCGTCACGGTGAGACCGGTAAGGTCGAACTTATGTGGTGGGGCGCCAAGACACTGTTCTTTGAGGAGAATATGGCTTCCACGCCTGAGGATCCCACAAAGAACGGCATGCAGTCATCGGCACCTCAGAAGAATATGTATCCCGACGGTACCGAGGAAGACGAAGATCAGGGCGTTCCTCCGTTTGATCCAGACAGCGGGGATATGGATTCCAATATCGCCAATGACGATTATTTCTCAGATTCCAACACGGATTTCCCTGACACTATATAAGCACGGATGATCTCGGCACTTGCGTTAACGGTTAAGGATTTTTGTGACAGAAACGGTCTTCTCCTGACCGACAATATCATTGTCGGTCTGTCCGGAGGTCCTGATTCTGTCTGCCTTTTATCGGTTTTATGCGAACTCTCAAAAGAGAAGGACGTTTTTCCGAAGATCTATGCTTTTCACCTTAATCACGGGCTTCGGGGAGACGAAGCCTTAAGAGACGAGAAGATCTCCGTTGATCTCTGCAAGAGACTCGGGATACCGGTAGAGGTCGCCCACGAAGATATAAAGGCAAAGGCGGCGGAATTTAAACGGGGGGAAGAAGAGACCGGCAGGATCGTAAGGTATGACCTGATGAGAAAGTTTGCGGCTTCTCTTACGGGTTCATATGCCATTTGCGTCGCGCACCACAGAGACGACCTTACCGAGACTTTTCTCATGAACGTATTCAGGGGAGCGGGGCTTCAGGGCCTGATCTCTCCGAAAGCATCTTCAGAAGATATACAAAGACCGTTGCTTTCGGTATCCAAGGATGAGATCCTTTCATATCTTAAGGCAAACGGATTAACTTACGGTACGGATTCGACAAATAACCAAAATGACTATACCAGGAACAGATGGCGCAATGAGATACTTCCTCTGATATCCGAGGTCTCCGTAAAGGATCCCGGACTGGCCGTTTCCGATACCGTATCGCTTCTCGATCAGGATCTGTCGTTTTTGGAAGAGACGGTCTCGTCAGTATATGAGTCAGGAGTACTGACTGACGGGAAAGCAGTCATTTTTCCTGAGAAGATCATAGTAAGCAGTCATCCGGCTATTGGGAGCAGGCTCATAAGAAGGCTCTGGAAGGATACTTTCGGAGATCTTACTGATTTTGGAAGGATCCATACCGAAAAGGTCATGAAAATGTGTTCTATCAATGACACATTGACACTCGACATGCCTTTTCAGAGGAAGGCGGTATCGCAGTCTGGATATCTGTTCTTCAAAGGACCGTCCGGTGAAGAAGCAGCGGAGGCGTTTATAGCCCGTTTAAAGGGATTTGTCATATCCTTTGCGGATGTATCTGCCGATATCGATCCTTTTACCGAAAAAAATACAGATTTACCGCAAACAGACATTCAAATAACCACCGAAATAATTGAGAATATTGCTGCAGTGCGATATAATACTAAATCGTGGTTCGTTCCGGTCTATGGTGACGGGATTTCCTTGAAGATAAGGAATGATGTGGCCGGACTTTACTTTAAGAAAGCGGGTTCTTCTTCCGGCAAGGTGTTAAGGCACCTCCTCTCGGATAAGAAGGTCCCTTCCTGTGTAAGGGATAAAGTCCTCGCCGTCACGACAAAGGACAGGGTACTCTGGGTACCCGGGATCGGGCACGCCGAAGGGTTTACCGACGAGCCTTCGAGACTGGCGCATGAGGCAGGTATTAGAGAAAAGCCTCTGCACTATCTGAAGGTCACGATCGGATGACAGAGAGAGGAAACGAGGTAACTGTTTTGAGAGTCAATACCGACGAGATAATGATCGATTCTGATTCCATTTCAAAGATGGTCGATGAGGTCGCCTCCAGGATCAACGCTGACTACAGTAATGAGATAGTTGTCGTTGGCGTCCTTACAGGCGCTTACGTGTTTGTTTCCGATCTGGTCAGGAAGCTTAAGATGCCGGTAATAGTTGATTTTATGCAGGTATCGAGCTATGTGGGCGAGAATTCCACAGGCAAGCTTACGATAAGGAAAGATATCAATACAGACATTAAGGACCGTGATGTCCTCATTGTCGAGGATATAGTCGATACGGGCAGGACCCTGAAGCTCCTCAAGGCGATGCTCGAGGAGAGAGGCGCACGTTCCGTTAAGATCTGCACGGCTTTCAATAAGCCTGACAGAAGGGTAACGGATATTGAGCCCGATTATAACGGATTTACGATACCGGACAGGTTCATAGTGGGATATGGATTGGATTATGACGGGGCGTTCCGCCAGTTTCCGGATGTAAGGATAGTTAAGCAAGAGAGGTAAGAGATGAGCGAGAATCATAACAGACCGGGTTCCGGCAGACCCAAGCCCGGAATGGGACTTCTGTTTTACGGAGTACTGTTTGTAATACTGATAGTCTTTTCGACCATGATGTTCGGAAATCAGACTTTCGGTGTTAAGGAACAGGCTACATTATCGGAAGTCCTGGCATATATCGAAGATGACAGCTACTCCGTATCCGAGGTCGAAGTCAAGGGCACGACTGTCACGATAGTCTATACCGAGGGCGGGGGCAAGGAACAGTATGTGACCAGGAGCATCCCGTATGAGTATGTGGATGACCTCATGGATAAGCTGGAAGTATATAAGAGCCGGGGGTTGATCGAGAAGTATGATTATACCGAGCCTTTTGACTGGGCGGCTCTTATCAATATCATTTCGATCGTCGGACTTGTCGTTCTGATCGTCATCGTTTTCTTTAACTTTAACAAGCAGTCCAAGGAAGGAAACAGTGTGTTCTCGTTTGGTTCCAACCGGGCCAAACTGACGTCTGCGGATGATGTTAATGTCAAGTTTAAGGATGTGGCGGGTTCGATCGAAGAGAAGGAAGAACTCTCCGAGATCGTTGATTTCCTTAAGGATCCCGCCAAATACACCAAGATGGGAGCCAAGATCCCCAAAGGTGTCCTTCTTCACGGTGTGCCGGGTACAGGTAAGACGCTCCTCGCCAGAGCGGTGGCAGGTGAGGCCGGAGTTCCGTTCTTCTATATCTCCGGTTCTGACTTCGTCGAGATGCTGGTCGGCGCCGGTGCTGCCAGGGTAAGATCCCTGTTCTCCGATGCCAAGAAGCTCGCTCCGAGCGTAATATTCATAGATGAGATAGATGCGGTAGGACGTAAGAGAGGTGCAGGTCTCGGCGGAGGCAACGACGAGCGTGAGCAGACTCTGAACCAGATCCTCGTAGAGATGGACGGCTTCGACGTTAAGACGAATGTTATCGTTATCGCAGCCACCAACCGTCCCGACGTACTTGACCCCGCGTTGCTCCGTCCCGGACGTTTTGACAGACAGGTAATGGTCAACGAGCCCGACGTCGATGAGAGAGAGGCCATCCTTAAGATCCATTCCAAGGGCAAGCCACTGAGAAAGGATGTAGATCTTCGCGAGATCGCTCTTTCCACCGTAGGATTTACAGGAGCGGATCTGGCAAATCTCCTTAATGAGTCTGCACTTCTTGCAGCCAGACGTAACAAGAAGCAGATTACACCTCTTGAGATCAGCGATGCCACGTTCAGGGTCATGATGGGCCCCGAGAAGAATTCCAAGAAGCTTTCCGATAAGGTCAAGAAGCTGACTGCATATCACGAAGCAGGTCATGCAGTCGTACTGAAAGCTACGAGCGATATCCAGAAGGTAGACAGGGTTACGATCATCCCTTCGGGAAGGGCAGGCGGTTTTACCGCATATAAGCCCGTTGAGGATCTTGATTTCATTACCGAGAAGATGATGCTCGATCAGATCAAGATGAGCCTCGGCGGAAGAGCTGCAGAGGAGCTTTTCCTCGGCGAGGTAAGTACGGGTGCTGCATCCGATCTTCAGAACTGCAACCGCATAGCCACCAATATGATCAAACGTTACGGTTTCTCCAGGAAGTACCGCAATATGGTCTTCGGTGACGATAACGAGGAAGTATTCGTAGGAGGATCGTTCGGACGTGTCCAGAGCTATTCCGACGAGACTGCGGCTGAGATCGATAAGGAGATCCAGGCCATTATCGACGAGTGCTATGAAGAGACCAAGAACATCCTTATGGAGAAGAGGAATATCGTTGAAGGACTCGCCGAAAGGCTTATCGAGAAGCTCAAGGTGGATGCGCCCGAATTCGAGGAGATCTATGATAGTGATGGAGATCTTACGGCCATAAGAGCGCGCGATCAGAAGATGATCGAGGATTCAGCGAAGGAGGAAGCGCCTGAAGACAGTAAGAAGTCTGAGGAGGCTCCCGTTAAGACTGAGGAAGAGACATCCGCTTCTCAGGATGAGGCTCCCGATAAGGCTCCTTCCGGGGAAACTTCCGAAGAGCAAAAGGAAAAGGGACTGTTCGATTTCGATTGATATGATACGGTTTCTCAGATAAAGACTATCCCCGCCGCGGTTTGATCGCGGCGGGGATCTTTTATGCTGTACGGATGTGATACGGTTCATTTTCGGCAATTTACTCGTTGACATATACTCGTAAAAAAAAGTAATATTGAGGGGTATTTTTTTATTTCCGCAGGAGGTGTGTTTGGAGATGAAAGAATTGGAAGAAAAGATCATTAAGGAAGGCAAAGTCCTCCCGGGTGAAGTCCTGAAAGTAGGCAGTTTTCTCAATCAGAGAGTAGATGTAAAGTTTCTTGACCTTCTGGGTAAGGAGATCGCGGAGAGATTCAAAGACGACGGCGTTACGCTCGTTTTGACTGTTGAAGCATCCGGTATCCCGATCGCTTATGCCACCGCTTCCGCTCTGGGCGTTCCCATGGTCGTAGCCAAGAAGCACGAATCCATTAATCTTACAAACGACATCCTGATGACGAGTGTCTATTCCTATACTCACAAGCAGACTTACGAGATCGTGGTCAGCAAAGAGTATATCTCCTCTTCGGATAAAGTCCTTATAGTCGATGATTTCCTGGCGATGGGTAATGCCCTTGAAGGCCTTATGGTATTTGTCAAGGCTTCCGGTGCTGATCTCGCCGGTGCCGCAGTGGCTGTCGAGAAGGGATTCCAGGAGGGCGGAGCCCGTTTCCGCGAGAAAGGCATAAGGATCGAGTCTCTCGCCATCGTCGATAAGATGACTGACGACGGGCAGATCGCTTTCCGCTCTGAAGGATGATCGAACGTATTCCTTGGGAGATACACCCTGGCTTTATGCTGTTTTAAAATCGCTTATGTAAAATTTTTTACATAGAAATAGCAAATGGAGGTTTTTTATGAAAAAGATCATTTCACTGATCACAGCAGCGGCTCTTATGATCGGCGGCTGCTTCGCGCTTGCTTCCTGCGGCGGTTCGACAAACCCGACAGAGGGAGGGAGCAATACTCCCGCATCAGCCAATTCCGACTTTATAGTAGGCGCTATCTACATTAACAGCCAGAATGATACGGCAGGTTATACGTATGCACATCATCACGGTATTACGACAGCCATGGAGAATCTCGGTCTGTCGGTTTCCGACAACCTGAAGATCGTTGATAACGTCCCTGAGGATGACGAGCAGGTAAGAAATGCTATAGACCAGCTTGCAGGTCAGGGCTGTAATATCATCTTCGGCATAAGCTTCGGTTACCTTAATGCTATGAACGAAGCAGCAGAGGATTATCCCGATATCGTCTTCTCACACGCTACCGGATATCTTTGCAATGACACGAACTTCAATAACTATTTCGGCAGGATCTATCAGGCAAGATATCTTGCAGGCATAGCTGCCGGCTATAAGTCCCTTGAACTCGGTAACGATAATCTCGGTTATGTTTCCGCATGGGGTACAGAGTATGCAGAGACCTGTTCGGGTATCAATGCTTTCACCCTCGGAGCGAGAGCCGTAAACCCCGATGCGGTCGTTCACGTAAAGCAGATCTCCACGTGGGGCGATCAGGAACTCGAGCGTCAGGCTGCGGAAGTACTTATCGACACATATAACTGCTGCGTAATCGCCCAGCACTGTGACAGCGCGCAGCCTCAGATCGTTGCAGAGGAGAGAGGCGTATTCGGATGCGGATACAATTCCGATATGGCGGAGCAGGCTCCTAATGCACACCTGACGGCTCCCGTATGGAATTGGGACGTATACTATCAGCTTGCCATGGAGACTGCCATGAACGGTGATGCTTCCTCATTCTTCGGAACAGTAGGGAATTACTACGGCGGTCTTGCAGAAGGAATGGTAGGCGTTTCTCCTCTTACATCCAACTGCACTCCTGATACAGCTGAGGCTATCGATCAGGCCAGAGAACTGATGGTAAGCGGCCAGTGGGATGTATTCTCCGGCACACGCCTTTCGTTCAGCGGTTCTGTCGATGGTGACGGCGGACTCATGTGCGCCCAGATCGCCGAAGACCTTGTAACGAATGACGGTACGGTCATAGTAGAGGCAGGCGGACCTTCCGTCGATGACGGAGTCATCCAGGGTTCCATGAACTACTATGTAGAAGGCGTTATCGCTGAATCTTGATCAGAAACGGATATAAAGGAACGTGGCCGAAAACGAGTATGCTATCGAATTGCGCGGCATCTCCAAGAACTTTGGAGAGGTAGCCGCCAATAAGAATATCAACCTTACCTTGAAAAAAGGTGAGATACTTGCTCTGCTCGGCGAAAACGGTTCCGGCAAAACAACACTCATGAACATGCTGTCGGGCATATACATGCCCGACAGCGGTTCTGTTTTTGTTGACGGAAAAAAGGTCAGCATATCATCTCCCGAAGACTCCGCGAGGCTCGGGATAGGGATGGTGCATCAGCACTTTAAGCTCATAGATTGTATGAGTGCGGCTGATAATATTCTCATTGGAATGAAGGATAAGGGGTTCTTCCTGGGGAAGGACAGATTTACAGAGATTGAAAAAAGAGCCAAAGAATTCGGCTTTGATATAGATCCCAAAAAGACAGTCTCCAATATGGCGGTAAGCGAGAAGCAGACTCTGGAGATCATCAAGGTGCTCTGTTACGGGGCAAAAACGATTATACTTGATGAGCCGACTGCTGTTCTTACGATACAGGAGACCAGGAAGCTCTTTGACGTACTCCGTAAGATGAAGGAGACGGGGCATTCGATAATCATAATCACACATAAGCTCAATGAGGTCATGGAGATCTCTGATCGTGTCGCCGTTCTGCGTAAAGGCGAATATATCGACACAGTAGTTACAAAAGAGACTTCGGAGAAGGCTCTTACGGAACTGATGGTGGGGAGAAAGATCGATCTTAATATCGAGAGACCGAAGATCAGTAAGACCAGGCCTCTTCTGGAGATAAGGGACCTTAAGGTAAAAAACGACGAAGGATCCCAAGCCGTGGATGGTCTGAGCTTCTATATCAGAGGCGGTGAGATCCTCGGTGTCGCCGGGATAGCCGGAAGCGGACAGAAGGAACTCTGCGAAGCCCTGGCCGGCCTTCGTAAGATCGGCGGAGGCAAGCTGATACATAAAGGCGAGAATATAGCCGGACTCCCTCCCAAGAAGATCATCGAGAAAGGCATATCGATGAGCTTTATCCCCGAGGACAGGCTCGGTATGGGTCTGGCCCCGTCACTGTCGATTACCGACAATATGCTCCTCAAGAAGTATCATGAGAATAAAGGCATTTTCGTTGACCGTAAGGCGGGAAAGAAGGACGCCGAAGAAGTCATAAAGTCTTTGGATATCGTGACTCCCTCGTCAGAGACCGCGGTCAGGAAACTCTCCGGAGGTAATGTCCAGAAGGTGCTTCTCGGACGTGAGATCAAGTCCGGACCCAATGTCCTGGTAGTCGCATATCCCGTAAGAGGACTCGATATCAATTCTTCTTATGTCATCTACGATATCCTCAATCAGCAGAAGAAAAAGGGTGTAGGCATCCTTTTCGTCGGTGAGGATCTGGATGTCATGCTAGCTTTGTGTGACAAGATCATGGTCATGTGTCACGGAAAGATGATGGGCGTAGTTAATGCGGACAGCACCAATAAAGAGGAACTGGGCCTCATGATGACCGGAGCTCTCAATAAGGTAAACGAGAAAAAGGATGCCGGCAAGATAGCGGGTATCGCCAGGGATTCCCAGATGACGGATGAAGAGTGGGAGAATACTCCCGATATCTCGTACGAAGGGAGCGCGGACGAATAAATGAGAAACATTCACCTTGTAAGAAAGACCAATGTCAGTATCTGGCAGAGAATACTCTTTTATGTGATAGGTATCGTCGTATCGCTCCTTATAGGCGCGGTCCTTCTTATGTCCCTTAAGATCAATCCTCTGAACTATTATCGCGATATGGTCACGATCGGACTTATCGGAAACAGATATCCGTTTAAGTGCGTGGAAGGTTTTCTGAAGATCTTCGTGCCCCTTCTGATCGTGTCGATGGCACTGGCTCTGTCATTTAAGATGAAGTTCTGGAATGTCGGAGGAGAAGGAGAGTTCATAACGGGTGCTATCTTCGCGGCAATGGTCGCATTTAAGCTCGGAGATTCACTTCCTTCTCCGGTAGTCCTTCTTCTGATGTGCCTTATGGCGGCTTTGGCCAGCGGACTGATCGGACTTTTGGTGGCGTTTCTGAAGGTAAAGTTCAATACCAATGAGACGCTCGTGACACTTATGATCAACTACATAATGCTATATGTTATTAAGTATCTGGGCGAGACCAAGGCTCCCTGGAATTTCTTCCTGCGGGAGGATTCGGAGAGACCTATCTTTGGAAAGTTCCCGAAGAATGCCCAGATGCCTGCAATAAAGATCGGCGACTTTAATCTTCTGATATCCGTTATAATGGCAGTCATCATTGCGGCAATGATCATTGTCTATCTTCGCAAGACCAAGCAGGGCTATGAGATATCGGTAGTCGGCGATAGCGCCGATACCGCACGGTATGCCGGCATGAGAGTAAAGATGATAATAATGAGGACGATGTTCCTGTCCGCGGCTCTTATAGGTCTGGCCGGAGCGTTTACCGCTTCGTCTTCAACGACTATCTCAACCTCGATAACCAACAATGTCGGATGGACCGGAGTTATCGTTGC
>JAFZWN010000155.1 GCA_017617295.1 Clostridiales bacterium
AGTCTGTCAAAAGCAAAATATCCAGTATCATGCATACCGCATTTATCAAATACGTTCTGCTTTAAGTATATGTCAAAATCCATCCCCGAGATCTTTTCCATGATCATTGCGAGCAGGATGTATCCGGTATTGTTGTACTGAAATTTTGATCCTTTCGGATACATCATGGGTTTATCTATAAACAGCGGAAGCATATCCTCGTTATGCCGTATCTTGTAATTGGGGAAATCCGTCCACAGGGCCTCATAATCATCCATAACAGATTCATCAAAATAATCAGGGACTCCGGATGTATGATTCAAAAGCTGCTTAACCGTCACATCCGGATCAATGCTTTTGAGATCAATATCAAGAATGCTTCCGAGAGTATCCTCAAATTTCAGTTTCCGCGCTTCTATCAGTTGAAGGATTCCCACTGCTACAAACGTCTTCCCCATGGATGCAGATGCAAATCTGCTTTCGATCGTATTCGGTATCTCATTCGCCATATCTGCATATCCACCGCTGTAATTCAGCAAGACTTCATCATTTTGAATAATATAAGCATTTCCTCTAAAATCATTATCCATTTCAATTTTCATAATCGATCTCCATTATGGTTTAGGATATTCCAAAGTTCAGTTTTGGGGTATTCTAAAGTCAGATTATCTCGAAAGTCTTTTTGATATCAAAGCCACAGTTTCTATATGTCCCGTAAAGCAGAAAAGATCCACGGGGACCGCCTTCTCCGCCATATAGCCGGCATCGGCAAAAAGATCCAGATCCCTTGCAAGGGCCTCGGGGCCGCATGAGATGTAGACTATCCAATCGGGAGATATCTTCCTGCAGGCTTCGATGAATTCCTTTGTGGTGCCGCTCCTTGGCGGATCCAATATAACGACATCGAACTTCTGCCCGGATGCGGCCGCCTTTTCCATATAGGCCGTGGCATCACCGCATATGGTCTTTATGTTCGTGACCTTGTTATGAGCCGCATTCTCTTTGGCATCCTTGACTGCCTTGGGATTAAGCTCCACAGATACGACAGATCCCGCCCGCTTTGATGCGATAAGACCTATCGTGCCGATGCCGCTGTAGGCATCCAGGACTGTGTCTTTCTCACCTATCCGTGCCATCTCGAAAGCGGTGTCATAGAGCTTTTCGGTCTGGTCATGGTTGATCTGGTAAAAGGACTCGGGCGATATCTTAAACGACAGCCCACAGAGCTTGTCGATAATGTAGCCCTTGCCGTATGCGACGCTGCTCCGATCTCCCAGGATCATGGAATCAGTCCTGGTATTAATGTTGATGACGACCGTGGTGATGGAAGGGACCTTCTTTATAAGGGTATCGGTGAAGTTGCGCCTTCCCTTGAACTCCTCTGCTGACGTGACCACGACGACCATGACTTCGCCCGTTTCCTTAGCGGTCCGAACGAGCACACCGCGAAGAAGCCCCTTTCTGCTCTTCTCGTCGTAGATAGTCATCTTGTATCTCTTTACAAGGAACATGACCTCGCGCTCGATATCGGCGGCGATCTTATCTTCGATAAGGCATGAGCTGACCTGACAGATCTTATGCGAACCCTCTGCAAACCTTCCGGATACGGGGCCGCTCTTGTCGCGTCCGAAGCTTATATAGATCTTGTTCCTGTAGAAAAAAGGATCGTCCGCGGGGATCACCGGCATTACATCGCCCGCTTTCCCTTTCAGAAGACCCTTTATGTATTGTTCTTTTATGCGTAGTGTCTCTTCGTATGTCTTTCCCGCATAAATGCAGCCGCCGCACTTGCCTGCGGCGGGACAGGTGAGGACAGTCTTCTTTCTGTCACATCCTTGAGGCATTGTCGACAACGTGCTTCAGAAGCACCGATGTTGTGACTGAGCCTACACCGCCCGGGACGGGAGTGATGGCATCGACTATGTCCTTGACGCTTTCGTAATCGACATCTCCGCAGAGCTTCCCCTCTTCGTCGACGTTCATTCCGACGTCGATGACGGTCTGGCCTGCGCGGAAATACTCGCTTCCGAGCATCTTGGCAACTCCGGCGGCAGCCACGACGATATCGGCGGCCTGACACTCGGCCTTAAGGTCGGCAGTCTTGGTGTGGCAGACGGTTACCGTCGCATTTTCCTTGATGAGCATGAGGGCAACGGGCTTACCGATAACGAGGCTTCTTCCGACTACCGTGACCTTCTTGCCCTTAAGATCGGTCCCGTAGTGCTTGAGTACCTCGATAACGGCCTGCGCAGTACAGGGAGCATAACCTGTCTGGTCTCCCGCGAAGACCTTGGCCATGTTCTGCATGCCCATGCAGTCGGAGTCCTTGCCGCTGCTTATGGTATTTACGATATTCTTGTCCGTAAGGTGCTTGGAAAGCGGTCTGAAGACAAGGATGCCGTGGATATCGGGATCGTTATCTGCGGCGTTTACCGTCTCGTCGAGCTCGCTCTGCGTTACGTCTTCGGGGAGCTCGAGCACCCTGAAGGCACAGCCGTAGTTCTCGAACTTCTTCTTGAGACCGCGTTCGTATGCGAGGTCGTCTTCCCTGGCGCCTACCCTTACTACGGCAAGAGTCGGGATGATACCCTTGTTCTTAAGGTCTTCTATTACGGGTGTAAGCTTCTCTCCGATACTGTCGGATACAGCTTTTCCTCTTAATTCGATCATGGTGTCCTCCTTATGCCATGAGGCCCGCTTTAACGGTCTCATATGTCTTGTCGCATCTTTCGGTTATCTCTTTTACGAGAGCTTCCGTCTTACCGTTAAGGTCTTCCGCAAAGTCACGGTCCTTCATGAGCTTTGTATTGATATAGACGTTCATGGCGGCACCCTTGGCAGCGGAGATGCATGCCGTGGCTGCTACGCCTACGTCGCTGATAGCGATCCTGGAGCCCTTTACGGATAGTTCTTCCGCGATAAGCGATACTTCACGGGCCTTTTCGAGGATCTCGTAAGGAGCCATGGCTGCCTTCTGAAGGCACTTCTCGAGGATCTCATCCCTGCCCTCAGTCTCCTTGGGGATCGAATAAGCCTTTGAAAGAGGCTCGAAAACTTCCGCATCCTTTTCGATGAGGGAAGCGATCTGATCGTTAAGCTTTGCCGTATCCGCAAGGATCCTTTCGATATCTCCCTGATACTCGGCATACTTCTTCTTGCCGGTCGTAAGGCTTGCCACCATCGAGCAGAGTGCTGAAGACAGGACACCCATAAGGGCGCTGGCTCCTCCGCCTCCGGGGACCGGTGCGGCACTGCTCAATACTTGCGTAAATTCATCGATCGAAAGTTCTCTCATCTGTCATTCTCCTTTTCCTCAAAAAAGGCTGCCTCAAAAGAGACAGCCTTTCGAGATCTGTAATTATTTAATCATCAGGCTTCTGAAGAAGCAAGCTCCTTCTCTTCGCGCTCAGCCTCAACGATCTCCTCGTAGTAATCGTTCTTGAAGTCCTCCGCATCGGAAGAATCGGGATCGTATTCCTTACCGGTGATGACCTCGTAGTTCTCCTTGATAGCGGGAACTGCGGTGATGTTCCTGTACTTGGCAACACCTGTACCTGCGGGGATTATGCTACCGATGATAACATTCTCCTTGAGTCCGATAAGGTTATCGACCTTACCCTTGACGGCTGCATCCGTAAGAGCCTTTGCAGTCTCCTGGAAGGAAGCTGCGGAAAGGAACGAATCAGTGGAAAGAGCAGCCTTTGTAAGACCAAGGAGCTCCTTCTTTCCGACAGCGGGTGTAAGACCCTTCTCCTCGGCGATCCTGTTTGCTTCCTCGAAGTCAAACATATCGACGAATGTACCTGTCATAAGATCCGTATCTCCGGGATCGCTTACACGGTACTTACGGAGCATCTGGCGTGTGATGATCTCGATGTGCTTATCGTTGATCGTAACACCTCCGGCCTTATAAACCTTAACGACTTCGCTGACGATGTACTTCTGAACACCGCGCTCGCCCTTGATCTTCATGATGTCATGAGGATTAACGATACCGTCGATCAGCTGATCACCTGCCTCGACCTGGTCGCCATCCTTGACTCTGTATGTGGCGTTAAGTGCAACAGGATATCTGCACTCCGTGATGAGCTGTCCTTCGTCGTCATACTGGGGATTCTCGGGAGAAGGAGTAACGATGATCTCTCTCTTACCCTTTGCACCCTCTTCGATACGTACGATACCGTCAACAGCGGAGATGACAGCCTCACCCTTAGGCTTACGTGCCTCGAAGAGCTCTTCGACTCTGGGAAGACCCTGTGTGATATCCTCTCCGGAGTTAGCAACACCACCGGTATGGAACGTTCTCATCGTAAGCTGTGTACCGGGCTCACCGATAGACTGGGCAGCCATGATACCGACAGCCTCACCGCCTGTTGTGGGAAGTCCGTTGGCAAGGTTGATACCGTAGCACTTGGAACATACACCGTGACGGGAACGGCAGTCAAATACCGATCTGATCTTAACCTTCTCATGTCCATTAGCCTCGATAGTCTTGGCCATATCTGCAGAAATGAGCTCATTTCTCTTAACGAGGATGTCTCCTGTCTTAAGATCAACGATATCCTCTGCAGCATATCTGCCTGCGAGACGGTCTGCAAGAGACTTGATAACGTCAACCTTATCGTTACTCTGTGTAACGATCTTCTTGACCCATGTGAAGTCATCCGTACCGCAGTCTTCCTCACTGATAACGACTTCCTGTGCAACGTCAACGAGACGTCTTGTAAGGTAACCGGAGTCAGCCGTCTTGATAGCCGTATCGGAAAGAGCCTTACGGGCACCGTGTGAGGAGATGAAGAACTCGAGAACGTTCATGCCTTCACGAAGGTTGGACTTGATAGGGATCTCGATGATCTTACCGGATGTATCGTTCATGTTACCACGCATACCGGCAAGCTGCTTGATCTGAGTCTCACTGCCTCGGGCACCGGATGTGGACATCATCTTGATCGGGTTATCTGCCTTAAGGCTTGCGATAAGAGCATCGGTAATATCCTTTGTCGTATCTGTCCAGATCTTGATGACTGCCTTATAACGTCCTTCCTCATTAAGGAGACCTCTGTCATACATCGTGTTGATCTTCTCAACGCGCTCATCTGCTTCCTTGAGCATCTTCTCCTTAACATCGGGAACGATCATATCCTCGATACCGATGGAGATACCGGACTTGGTGGAATACTTATATCCGAGAGCCTTAACCTTATCAAGGAAGATAGCCGTATCGTGCGCACCGTGTACGCGGATGCATCTGGCGATGATCTCTTCGAGCTTCTTCTTGCCAACGTGAGCATCGATCTCAAGGTCAAGACGTGTCTGCGGATCATTTCTGTCAACATATCCGAGATCCTGAGGAACTATCTCGTTAAAGATGAATCGTCCGAAAGAGGATCTTACGATACCTGTAACTGTCTCGCCGTTGATCTCTCTTGTTACTCTTACACCGATCTTACTGTGAAGTTCGATCTCCTTGGCGTCATATGCCATTGTTGCTTCATCAAGCGAAGAGAACATCATGCCGTCTCCGACACACTCGGATCTCTCCATATTCTGGTCGCGCTGCATCGTAAGATAATAGCAGCCGAGGATCATATCCTGTGTAGGAACCGTAACGGGCTTACCGTCCTGAGGCTTCAGGAGGTTGTTGCTCGAGAGCATGAGGAATCTGGCCTCTGCCTGTGCCTCTGCTGACAGGGGTACGTGAACAGCCATCTGGTCACCGTCGAAGTCGGCGTTGAAAGCCGTACATACGAGAGGATGGAGCTTGATGGCACGACCCTCGACAAGGATGGGCTCGAAAGCCTGGATACCGAGTCTGTGGAGCGTAGGAGCACGGTTGAGCATTACGGGGTGGTCCTTGATGATATCTTCAAGGATATCCCAGACTACCGGATCGGAAGCCTCGACCATCTTACGGCCTGTCTTAACATTTTGTGTAAGCTCACGATCAACAAGCTGCTTGATCACGAAAGGCTTGAAGAGCTCGAGTGCCATC
>JAFZWN010000156.1 GCA_017617295.1 Clostridiales bacterium
GATTACAGTCATCAAGGAAATCCTTGTTCTGATAGATGGCATTCGCTGTACCCTTGTACCAGTCGCTCTTTCCGGATCTCTGATACGGAGGAAGGATAAATGCGCCCGCATTGTTACGGTCGAGATCCCAGGGATGTCCGTTACCAACATAAGTATTCAGAGCGAGGGGCTGATACTGTGAGAGTACGCCGACCTTCTCTATCCCCGAATTCACGCAATTGGAAAGAGGGAAATCGATGATCCTGTAACGGCTTCCGAAAGGCACTGCGGGCTTGGCGATCCTCTTAGTGAGGACTCCGAGTCTGGCACCCTGACCTCCTGCAAGTATCATCGCTACTACATCAGTTTTTGCCATTTTTTATTTACCTCCGGTCTTTGTTTTACTAGTTTTGGCTGCCGCTTTTGTTTTTGCTTTCGTCTTCGGCTTTGTCTTTGAAGCGGTCTTCTTGGTCTTCGCCTTTGGCGCTGTCTCTTTCTTAACCTTAACGGCTTTCTTCTCCTTCTCCGGCTCATCCACTTTCATAAAGTAGATACCTGCCAGAGGCGGAAGATTGACCCTGATGAAATAGGGCTTTCCGTTATACGGCTGATCGACTGCTTCCACACATCCTTCAATGTCCGTTCCCGTGGGATAGCCGCTGCCGCCATACGCCATATCGTCAGTATTCATGACGATCCTGTACTTACCCAGTTCATATACGGGGATCTTATAATCCTCGAGAGGCTGGGGAACCATATTGAGAGCAACATAGATATCGTTCTCCTTGGGTTCCGGACTCTTTCTGGCATATACGAAAACATTGTTCACGGTATCGTCTGCGGAGATCCACTCGAAGCCGCTCCATGTGTGATCGTCCTTCCAAAGCTGAGGATGATCGATATAGAAACGGTTAAGCCTGGAACAGAATTCCTGAAGAAGTCTGTGGGATTCAAAATCGAGCATGAACCACTGGAGCTCCTCGTAGAATCTCCACTCGATGAACTGTCCGAATTCGGCGCCCATGAAGTTGAGCTTCGCACCCGGGTGGCTCATCTGATACAGGAACAGAGTACGGAGAGATGCGAACTTTCTCCATACGTCGCCGGGCATCTTGTCGATAAGCGAATACTTGCCGTGAACGACTTCGTCATGCGACAGGCTCAGCACGTAATTCTCGGCGAAAGCATACATCATCGAGAAGCAGAACTGATCGTGATGCCATCCTCTCGCATAGGAATCCGTCGAGAAATAATCGAGGGTATCGTGCATCCATCCCATGTTCCACTTATGAGTGAATCCGAGACCGCCCTCTTCGACGGGATGAGAGACCTTCGGCCATGCCGTGGACTCCTCAGCGATCATCATGACGGAAGGATAGTGTTCCCTGATCGTGCTGTTAAGCTTCTTGAAGAATTCGATAGCTTCAAGATTCTCGTTGCCGCCGTATTTGTTCGGTATATAAGACTGTCTTCCGTAGTCCCTGTAGAGCATCGAAGAAACAGCGTCAACACGGAGTCCGTCGATATGGAATTCGTCTATCCAGAAGATGGCGTTGGACATCAGGAACGAGATGACCTCGTTCTTGGAATAATCAAATACATAAGTGCCCCACTCACGGTGCTCGCCGATCCTCGGATCGGAATATTCGTAGCAGGGTGTTCCGTCGAATCTTACGAGTCCTTCGAGATTCTTCGGGAAGTGTGCGGGAACCCAGTCGAGAAGAACGGATATACCTGCCTGATGGAGCATATCGACCATATACTTGAAATCGGCCGGAGTTCCGAAGCGGCTCGTTACGGCGTAATAACCGGTAACCTGATAACCCCATGATGCATCGAGAGGATGTTCCAGAACGGGCATCAGTTCGATGTGGGTATAGTTCATCTTCTTACAGTAATCAACAAGGTCGGAAGCAAGTTCCCTGTATGAGAAGAAATTACCGTCGGGATGTCTTCTCCATGACCCCAGATGAAGCTCGTAGATATTGATCGGAGCAGGTGCAAGAGCGTCTTTCTTGTTCTTTCTGTACTCGTCGTCTCCCCATGTGTAATCGTTTGGATCATAGAGGATAGATGCGTTATTGGGTCTGGTCTCAAAGTGTCTTCCGTACGGATCACCCTTATCGTATATCCTTGAGTCCGCGCCGATAACGCGGTACTTATATCTTTCCCACTGATGTGCACCGGGTATCTTTACTTCCCATACTCCGGTATTCCCAAGCTTCGACATAAAAGTGCTGCCGGCATCCCAGTCATTGAAATCGCCGATAACGCTCACCGAATTGGCATTGGGTGCCCATACACGAAAAACATAGCCGGTCTGACCGTTCTCGTTATACGGGTGTGCGCCAAGGAAGTTATAACTCATAAAATCCTCGCCGCGATTAAACAGATATGCCTGATCCATTTAATAACCTCCAAGTTCTGAAATGCACCGCCTGTGCAGAGCATTTTTGTACACACATATTATATAATACGGAGCACCTAAATACCAACTGAAAATACAAAAAACATCTTATTGTATCAATAGTTTTTGTGCATTATTTACAAAACCGTAACATTATAATTTTCATATTCTTTCGTTTGCCGGTACGGCCTGCACCGGAACTCCCGATCCCCATAAACAACCCGGGCTTACAGACCCGGGCTGCTCTCAGTTCATATTGCGGACAGTCACGTATCACTTCTCTTCCATCTTTCCCGCAAAGCAGAAGATGTAGATCAGGATCATAACAACACCCACTCCAAGGTTGAAGTAGCATCCCACTCCCACGATAGTGTCTTCAATGTCCCCAATGACATTGATAAGGTGAAAGAACGGGATTATCGTCGCGAGCAGATAGAAAAAGTCATGTCCGAGGATGACCTTCTTCAATCTGTGCATTCTTATGGTCTTGTCAAAAAGCGCAAGGAAACAGCATACAACGATACCTATACCGAAAACGATCCTTGCAAGGATCATGAGACCTGTAAGAGCCAGTTCGGGAACACCATCGCTCAGGAAACCTATGAACATATCATAACCGGATATATTAACGGGACCCGATGAAATATAAGGCATCCTTGTAAAGAAAAGAGACAGGACCGTAACCAGTATGATGATCAAAAACGGCGCCCTCTGACTGTTCTTCAGGTCACGAGGTTCAAGTACCTTTTTTTCTTTTTTCTCGTCAGACATAGATAACACCTCTGCACATCCGGTCTGTTACCAGACCGTCGGATTCTTATCAGCCTTCACTCTTCCACAGACCGTGGAGATTACAGTATGCATAAGCTGCGATAATGCTTGCTCCGGGTACGACCGCGAATACAGCCTTGGGCTCGTCGCCTGCATGGAGCTCGGCTATCTGGATACCTGCATCAGTCTCAAGGATAACGTGTGAGATATAATGCTCTTCTATCATTGGATGAGCTACCGAACCGATGCTTACCGATACGATATCTCCTTCTCTTCCGATAACGGGAACGTGCTTCTCAACTGCTGCGTCAACAGATGCCGGAATGATCTCTTCCATCTTCTGTCCGCAGCACATGACAGGTACGCCCTTGTCTACAACTTTGATGATTATGTTACCGCAATGAGGGCAACGATAAAGTCTAACTGCCATAGCCTGACCTCCCTTTGCATTAATAAAATGATTTTAACATTTGACCTTTTGCCGTTCAATTGATATGGGCATTTGTTCACAAAACATTAATAAGCGTATAGTTTTATGACACTCTTCTTTCATCACGTGTGCTATCATATGCAACAAGGACCGGTAAGGGAGGGTACGACAACATGAAGAGATACCTCGTATGTTCCGACATACACGGACGGATAGACCTTTTCAAGAAGGCATTCCTTAAGGATAAAGCTGTTGACGGAGTGCTGATAGCAGGAGATCTGCAGTTGGATACGTACGAGATAACAGACTTTGTTTACGCCAAAGGCAATGACTGCTGCAACGTTTATATGGTATGCGGCAACTGCGATGCCTATGAACCATCGGCATCTCTTCTTCCTTCAGTTCTCTTCTGCGAAGCGGGCCCTCACAGGATACTTCTGACACACGGTCACAGATACTACGCTCCGAGGACCGATCTCATGTCCTACAAAGCGGAAGAGAACGGATGCGATATTGTGATCTTCGGGCACATCCACAGATTTGTCTTCGAGAAGATCGATGATATCCTCTTTCTTAATCCGGGCGCGCTCATGAGCGGCTCTTATGCCGTCTTGACGGTCGCTAATGACGGCACGGTTTCTTTCGAGCATATGTCAGTGTGAATATGTTCCCGTTCGAGTGTGACATGTACCACATTTTGCCTCCGAACTGAGATCATATGGTACAGGTATATGGTACATCCAGGCGTTTGTACCACATTTTCGGTTTGAATCACGATTATATGGTACAGGTATATGGTACATGCGATTGAGGTACTTGTCTTCCAAATGCACCACTAAAACCCAAAAAACAATCTCTGTGCAGTGGTACATCCGGGCAACAAAAAGGGGACTTAACGTCCCCTTTAAATGTTTAACTCGATCAGGAAGATCACTCGGCGAACTTCGCGCCCCTGTCGAATGCCTCGACGTTGCCCGGGATGAGCTTGTGCCTTCTCTCGGGAAGGACCTCGTAAAGAGCGCTCTCGAAAGACTCGCGCGAGAAGCATCCCGTAGCCTTTGAAAGACATCCGAGCATCGAGATCGTAGCGAAAGCCATGTTGCCCAGATCGGATGCGATCTGCGAAGCGTTCATCGGGATGAACTTTATGTCATCGCGGGTAGGATTGATGTGTATCAGCGAAGAGTCGATGATCAGTATACCGCCGGGCTTGATGCAGGGCTCGAACTTTTCCATCGAAGGCTGGTTCAGACATATGACTACATCCGCGTCGTTTACTACCGGAGATCCGATGGGCTCGTCGGAGATGACGACGGAACAGTTGGCCGTACCGCCTCTCATCTCGGGACCATAAGACGGGAACCAGGATACTTCCTTACCTTCGTAAAGAGCAGCCTCCGCGGCCATCTTACCTGCGGAAAGGATTCCCTGTCCGCCAAAACCTGCAAGGATAATAGAGAAGTCGATCATGTTATCAGCCCTCCTTCTCTTCCGCTTTGCCCAGGTTGGCAAAGTCGATATCCTGACCCTTGTAGCATCCGAGAGGATACTGGGGGATCATCTTTTCCTTGAGCCATTCCATAGCCTCGACAGGCTCCTTGCCCCAGTTGGTTGGACATGTGGAAAGGAACTCTACCATGGAGAATCCCAGTCCCGCCTGCTGCACCTTAAAGGCCTTCTGAACAGCCTTCTTGGCGTTCTGGATATTCTTGAAATCAGTAAGACATACACGTTCTACGTAAGCTGCACCGGTAAGCTGAGAAATGAGCTCAGATACGTTGATAGGATAACCCTGATAGGAAGCGTCACGTCCGAAAGGAGATGTCGTCGTTACCTGTCCAAGGAGCGTCGTGGGAGCCATCTGGCCGCTGGTCATACCATAGACTGCATTGTTTACGAAGAATGCGGTGATCTTCTCTCCCCTGGCGGCAGCGTGTACGATCTCGGCCGTACCGATGGATGCCAGGTCTCCGTCACCCTGATATGTAAAGACGATATTGTCCTTCAGATTTCTTTTGATACCGGTTGCAACGGCGGGTGCTCTTCCGTGAGCGGCCTGTACCGCATCACAGGAGAAATACTCGTAGCAGTTATATGTACATCCGACGGATGCTACGGCTACCGTCTTCTCGAGGATGCCCATCTCGACCATCGACTCGGCGATGATCCTGTGGATGATGCCGTGATGGCATCCGGGGCAATAGTGGAAAGGCTTATCGGTAAGGCCTTTCGTAGGTTCAAAAACTACAGCCATTATGCGTTCCTCCCTTCATGGATCTCCACGATCTTATCGAGGATCTCCTTCTGCGTGGGAAGATTGCCTCCCATCCTGCCGTAGAAATATACGGGCTTTTTGCCTGTTACAGCCAGACGTACATCCTCGACCATCTGGCCTGCGGAGAGCTCGACATCAAGGAAAGCCTTGACATTGTCCCTGCATGCAGCCTCATAGATGGGCTTAGAAGGAAAAGGCCACAAAGTGATGGGACGGATCATGCCGACCTTGATACCCATCTCGGCAGCCTGCTTGATAACGTTCTTACAGATCCTAGAGCATGTGGAGAAAGCCGTGATGACGATCTCGGCATCTTCAACCCCATACTCTTCGTATCTGACTTCGTGCTCTTCGATGTACTTATACTTCTCCTGGAGCTCACGGTTCTTGGCCTCGAGCTCATCAGGATCGATATAGATGGAAGTAACGGTATTGTGCTTCTCTCTTCCGTTTCTTCCGCAGGCGGCCCAGGGCTTCTCGATAGTCTCGATAGGCTCTTCGTCCCTGAATGCAACGGGCTCCATCATCTGACCGAGCGTACCGTCACCGAGGATCATTACGAGCATCCTGTACTTATCGGCCAGGTTAAATGCCTCTACCGTAAGCTCATAGAGTTCCTGAACGGATGCGGGAGCGATAACGAGGTTCCTGTAGTCACCGTGTCCGCCGCCCTTTGTTGCCTGCCAGTAGTCTCCCTGTGAAGGAAGGATACCACCGAGACCCGGGCCTGCTCTTACGATATTGACTGCGACTGCGGGAAGCTCAGCACCTGCGATATAGGAGATACCCTCCTGCTTAAGAGAGATTCCCGGAGATGACGAGGATGTCATAACACGTGCGCCTGCAGCAGCCGCGCCGTAGACCATGTTGATGGCTGAGACCTCACTCTCGGCCTGAACGAAGTTGCCTCCGATCTGTACCATCTTCTTGGCCATATAATGCATTACTTCTGTCTGGGGTGTAATGGGATAACCGAAATAGTTCCTGCAGCCTGCTCTCAAAGCAGCCTCGGCGATTACTTCGTTACCTTTCATCAAAACTCTTTTTCCTGCCATAGTGACCTCACCTTTCCACGGTAATTACCGAATCGGGGCACTGAACTGCGCAGAAAGTACATCCGATGCACTTCTCCTGATCGGTACAGCTTACGGGATGATATCCCTTGTTGTTAAGTCTGCTCTTGTCGAGCTCGAGGATACCTTTGGGACAGGCGTTAACGCAGAGGCCGCAGCCCTTGCAAAGATCGTCACGGAATGTAACTTTTGCCATAGTAAACTCCCTCTTTTTCTTTTATATCCCGTACATTATAAGTCATTTTCCCGAAAAATCCACCCCGCCCGCCTTGTGCAAGCCTATTTCAGCCGAAAATAGCAGATAATGGAAACAATTCTTACACAAACCCGCAGTCAAGATCCTCTGTTTCTGAAGCTCTGCCGATATATGAAAGAAATGATAATGTATACTTGATATGCGTTATAAAACATAAGATCAGCGGAGGAGTAAGGAATGGAAAGCATAAAGACTGTCATGGACTGGGAGATAATCTCCGATAACAGCCTTATTATGTGGATCGTTTACGGTCTGTCGTTTATCCTTGCTCTCATTATGATGAGGACAAAAGACAAGATCAGACGAAAAGCAGGAATAGTCCTTCTCATAGAATCCGTCCCGGGTCTTCTTATCGCTCTTTTCTGCTTCGGACTATTTGTTTACATGTTTTTTTATCTGCTGATGATCACCGATCCCGTTACACATCAACTGAACGATCTGAAACTCATGAGAAATTATTACGAACTTGACAATACCCCGATAACTTTTCTCTGTCTGTCTATATTCCTTTTCCCTCTTAACGCGTTATTCCAGATCATTACTGGAACGATAGTTATCAAAAAATGCAGAGACTGCAAGATCGGATATGTCAGTCTTATCTTCGGGATACTTCTGATCATAGGAAGTATTCTCTTTACGCTGGCTCTGCTTGCCGGTCTGGGCACTACGTAACAAAACAACATAAAACAGCCGCCTCCGAAAAAACGAAGACGGCTGCTGCAGTCCCTAAAGATCTGATGCTTATCTAAGCACTCCGTACATCCTGCAGATCAGCTTGAACTCGTCGGAGTTTACAAAGCCGCTGAAGACATTCTCTCTGGATTCTCCGTTTGAGAGAACAGCTGCCCATGCTTCCAGACCTTCGGCTTCGGGATCTCTTCCCAGAAGCGTCCGGTAAAGTCTCGTTAAGTATACCATGTCGGAAATATCCTGGGCGATGGCTTCGTCACTGAAGAAGAATCCTCTCGCCGCTTCACCGGCCGTTATCCTCTGATTGGCTATCTCAAGAGACCATGCGCGGATACCGTTCGGATCGGAAGGTCTGCCGAGGACTTCGGTATAGAACCTCTCGCAGAAAGCGACAATGCTGTCATTAGGTTCGACCTCAACGGTAGGGATACCTGTCCCTCCGCTCCTGATACCATATATCAGACAGAGATTCTGGAACTCGCTCGAGTTGATAAAACCGTCAATGACGTGATCTCGACCCTCCCCGGAAGAAAGGACAGCGAGCCACCCATCCAGACCGGCCGCATCAGGTTCACGTCCGAACATTGCCTGATAAAGGGATGTAACGAATTGTGTATCGGTAAGATCCTTACCCTGGAACTCGGAACTGTTATAGAAGCCTCTTACGATCTCAGCTCCGGTCGAATCACCGTGGGTGAGATTGGCTATCCATTCGCTCCTGCCGGTCTCATCGGCCGCACGTCCGAGAACGATATTATACATCCTGTCAACAAAGGCACCGATACCGTCTTCGACCACCTCTGCAGGTGTAGGAGTCGGGGTATCTGCACTGGGATTGGAAGGTGCCTGAGTAGGTTCTGTAGTCGGTTCTGTCGTTGGTTCGGGAGTAGGATCAGGAGTTGGAGTTATGGTCGGTTCTTCAGCGTTTTCTACAAAATTCAAAGTCAGATAGTAATCGGCATTTACCGCGTCATGCTCGGCCATTGTTGCGCATGTCAAATCCGTGCTAAGTATTCTAACAGCAACATAATATGTAACACCTTCCAGAACCGGCACCGACATAGATATAGGGTCGATCGACAATTCCAGATCAGGATTTATGAAGCATACCAATTCATCTGTGGCATAATCATATTCGTCGAGATAATAAAATAAATACTCTCCGTTCTCATCCAGGAAATACTCTATTCCTCCCATACTGTCAATATAGTTATGGTCCTGATCAAAGACAACTACGCAGGGAACGCCTTCCGTAATGTCTGATACATCTATATTTATGGTTCCGTCAGAATCGGGTGTGAAGGAGAATATCTGCTGGAACGTAAAATCATCAGATAAAATATCATCATTGTCTCTGTCCGTAAACAGTTCATCACAAGAATTTATATCGCGATTATTTACATCGATATGAACCGGGTCACCGGAAACAAGAGTCCCGTCATCTGAGTCACCCAATACAAAGATATCTTCAGCTCTAAAGCAAACAACATCATCACCAAATTCAACACGCCATACTGTTTGGGAATAGTCGTTTAAGCCACCGGGTACAGTCACCGATGAACCTTCATATCTAGTATTTAATATACCGTTCCAATCTCTGTTTCTGTCATTTGAAGATGCGTTGATCATATTGAACAAACTGGAATAAGTAACATCGGGATCCGGAGTTATGGTATATTCAGGATCGATAACAAATGTCGTATCTGCATCAACAAGCATATACCCGACGTGATCAAGACCATCCGCAAATTCAAAAATAAAGCGTATATTTATAATATCATAACGAAGACCGACCGCCTGACCATCACTCGAAGTTACTCTGCAAAGATAATAACCTGAAACAGCTTCAGAAACCAACGAATCAGACGTCTCATCCAACTGAGTTATGTTATCGTCTTCATCCACGTAAGACCAGCTGAAAGAATATGTTACACCTTCAATTGAAGGAACATTTGCAATAAGTCTATATTCGGAATCGTTAACATAAATTTGGGAGACATGATAATATTCATCACCAATATGAACCAATCCTTCGTATTTATAGTCTGCCCCGTCTGATTGAGGTACGATATCACGAACCACACAAAAATCAAAGTGATCTGAAGAATCAGCATTTCCTCGGATACCAATATAATACGTTTGTCCGCTATACAAATAATCATACACACCTGATGAAACGATGTTTCCCCATATATTATTCATACCATCGTCATACAGGGTGAAATCCGGTTTGGAATAACCTTCGTAAACATCTCCGTTCTCGTCATAACAATCAGAATAGAAAAGATAGTATCCGGATTCTTCAGGAGTAAACGAGAATACAATTTCCTCTCCGGCCGCCAGGTTAATCTCTATCTCATCACCGACGTTTACGGAAACGGGATCCGGCGTAAATGTCAGGGTAAGGTTATAGTCCGCACGGAAAGAATCTTCCGGATTACCGAATAAGTCTGCATAGATATTATAGATCGGAACTGCCAGATAGTACGTTGTGTCTGCTTCAAGAGATGCCTCCATAAAGACCGGATCATAAGTTATATCATTACCGGGCTGCTCGTAAATCCAGTCCCCGTTGCCGTCAACAAAATAACTGACGCCGCCCATGCTATTTATCAGGTTATAGTCCTCGTCGAAAAGGGCGACACAGGGAACGCCTGAGGATATATCCGACACATTGATAACAGCCGTTCCGTCCGCTTCAGGCGTAAACGAATAGATCTGCTGGAATGTGTAATTCCCATTCCCAAAAGGCTCAGCGCTATCAATAGCGTTCTGAAGTTCATTTGAAACATCAACATGAACGGGAACCCCCGATTCGATCACTCCGTCAGGGGCATCGTCGAGGACAAAAACATTTTCGGTGCATTCGATACCGTCGCCGATAGTTTCAGAATCAATACCGTAATTGAAGGCAGTAAAATCGGACACACCACCGCTGACTGTGACACCAAGAGGATCTGAATTTCTTACAAGAATACTGTCCCAGTCTTTAGCCCTGTCACTATTAGCGGCACATGCATACGGAGCCGCCCGCGAAGTAAGATCGTTCGGATCCATGTTGACAGTATAATCAGATAATAAGACGAAAGGGGTATCCGGCTCCACAATCATATAGTCTTCATATGATCCGTCATCCCAGCGAAGCCCGTAGTCAGCTTGAATAGAAAAATACACCATGCCAATATCTTCGCCATTGAGGTAAACGCTACAATCATATCCGCCGTGTAATTCCGAAAGAGTAAGTTTATTGCTATTTTCGGTTATATAATTAAATTCATCATAAGAGAACCATTCATATGTATATGTTCCCTCCTCCGTAGGATAAGTGTTTACGACCAGTGAATAATCATCCTGCGATGTAACATAGACTTTAACATAGCTACTATTACCACCATAATATTCATAATCAGCACCTTCAACGGAACCCCAAGGGGAATAATTAAGTGATATAGATATATCATTGGGGTGCGGTTCACCAGCAGTAATATAAGAAATTGTCGTCATATAATAATAGTATGTCTCACCTGCAGTCAGAAGATTATACAAATGGACTATACCAGTACCGCCAGAAGACATATCTTCGGCGATCAAATTCATTTGAGAATCATAGATGGCAATATAGGGATCCGTGTAATAACTGATGGTATGCCCGAATAAATGATATCCTCCAGAGACCTCGGGAGTAAACACAAAATATCTATACGGATTATCCTGAGTTAATTCTGATGAGATGTCAACGCCGTCCGGAATGAGCTCCTGACAATCTGACGGCACTTCATCAGCAAAAACCGTAAGACCTCCCATAAGGATCGACAGGACTAACGTAATGGAAAGCAACTTTATCTTGAAATATCTTCGCATATCGGGGACCTCCTTCGGATCGATCGCTCTACCTTTGATTATAAATGCGAGATTATCAAAAAACAATGACATATCAGGCCGATCATTTGTCCATGGTTAACCCAAATGGAACATATTTCAAAAAACAGGCTAACTGTATCACTATCCACATAAAAAACTGCCCGGTATTACCCGGGCAGAAAGTAGATATAAAAGCATCGCTCCAGTTACCTGATTATTCCGTAGGATGCGCAGATGCGTGCGAACTCAGGCGACTGTGCGAAGCCTTCGAAGACTTCTTCTCTTGATGCGCCTGCGTCAAGCTGGGCAACCCATGCATCGTATCCGGCCTGGTCGGGCTCGCGGTTCATGAACGTACGGTAAAGTCTTGTAACGTACTCACCGTTAGATACATTCTGGCCGGTAAACTCGGAACTGAAGAAGAATCCTCTTGCTGCACCCGTTCCGGTGTCTCTCTGGTTTGCCAGCTGACGGGCCCATGCCATGAGTCCTGCCTGATCTGCATTTCTTCCAAGACATGTTGTATAAAGCCTGGTTGCAAAGTCGATAGTTGCCTGGTTAGGCTCTATCTCGATATTCGGAACACCTGTTCCTCCGTTACGTATTCCGTAGAACAGGCAGAGATTAGCCCACTCTGTGGAATTAATGAATCCTTCAATAACCTCTTCC
>JAFZWN010000018.1 GCA_017617295.1 Clostridiales bacterium
CTCGAGGATCTCATCTCAGCACCGAAGCTCCCTCCCGTCGTTAGCATCAGAAGCGACGACGAAGGCTTTTATAATATAGTTCCCGATAACAGACAGATAGTATATGAGATAACCAGGCACGTTATCGAAGCATGCGGCAGCAATGACATCGGTTTTGTCACCGGAAGAGACGATCTGAAGGATTCGCTCGAGCGCCGCGCCGGATTCGAGGACGCCATGAAGGAAGCGGGCTTCGAGATCAGGGAAGACATGATCTTCCACGGGAACTACTGGGTGGATCAGGGTCCCCAGATGGCTGATTTCTTTATCCGAGGGGACGGCACCGTACCCAGAGCTATCATATGCTCTAACGACTACATGGGCGTTGCCCTGATGGACGAATTAACAAAGAGAGGTTTCCGGATCCCCGAGGATGTCATGCTGTCAGGAGTCGACAATACATATCCTTCGTATTCGCATATCCCTTCACTCACGACATCGGAGATCCCTGCCGACACTCTTGCAAGAACCGCAGTCGAATGCCTCGAGAAGATCGACCGCGGCGAGACCGTCGACATCTATATTAATGTCCCCGGCAAGCTCATCATAAGAGAGAGCACGGGCGGCACCTTCGAACGCGACCTGTATGATGCCTTCGCGAGCCTTGATATCCTTCAGAAGACATACTATGACAAGGCACTGGCTTTCGTTACGCTGACATCTGACTTCGAGGATGCCCTCTCGTATTCCGATGCGATAAAGCTGGCTCTCGAACGTCTTTCCGACATGAAGCTGTTCCGTAAGTGCTATCTGTGCAGATACAGAGAGAACGACCGCGAGGTCATAGGTATATACGAGAAAGGGGAATGCACGGTGACCGATATCGGATTCGACGCATCCCTCCTCCTTCCCAGGAAATATGAAGCCAAAGATCACGGAGTCAGGATCTTCCTACCGGTCTTTTACAAGAACGAAGTCCACGGTTACGCGATACTGGAACTTGACCCCGATGCTGAGGGCTTCTTTGACGAGAGGCTCGAATTCCTGCTCATGGTATTCGGCCAGACGCTCACCAGACTTCACCTCTATGAGAAGGTATTCGAAGCGCAGGATGTCATGGAGCTCTATGTAAGGGACTCCCTTACCGGACTATATAACAGGAGAGGATTCGAGAATACCGTATCCGCCATGTTCAGGGACTCCGATCCCGATACTCTCAAGATCGCAGTGGCGAGCATCGACATGGATGATCTGAAGATCATTAACGACAGGTTCGGGCATGCAGCCGGCGATGAAGCCATCAAGGCCATGGCCAGGTGCATAAACGACTCGCTCTCCGGAAACGAGTTCGCGGCCAGGATGGGCGGAGACGAGTTCGAGGCAGTCCTTATCCTGGACGGTCCCGGCAGGATCGGTCAGTTCATACGGTCCCTTCGGACTGCCGTCAAGGAAGTCGGAATTATCCCGGGCACAGAGTGCAACCTGAGCGCCAGCATCGGAACATGCGAAGTCCCCGACTGGAATTCGCTCATGGAGAGCATGAACAAAGCCGATAAGGCAATGTACATCGAGAAGAAGATCAAGAAACCGAAGTGATCTGATCCTTATTTTCCCTTATTGAGTCTCTTGTGGATATTATCTATATCCTCAAACGTTCCGCCGCCCTCATCATCTGCGGCCGGTTTGATTATGCCCTTTTCGACGAGCCTTAAGAAAGCATCGACAACATCAGAAGTCAGCTGGGTGCCTGATACTTCCCTGATTATCGATACGGCCTTTTCAAAGTTCATGCGCTTTCGATACGGCCTGTCCGAATACATCGCATCGAAAGTATCCGCCACGGCTATTATCTGTGCGACTCTGGGTATCTCGTCTCCCTTCAGTCCCTGAGGATAGCCCTTGCCGTCAGGCCTCTCGTGGTGAGAACCCGCTCCTATGGCAAGCTCGGGCATGATGCTTATCTCCTTGAGAACGTGTTCGCCGAGCCTGGAATGGGACTTGATCCGGTTGAACTCGTCATCGGAGAGCTTGCCCGCCTTGTTAAGGACTTCGGGCGGCACGCCTATCTTTCCTATATCATGCAGAAGGGCGATATAGTAATACTTGTCGACGGTCTCCTTGTCGTATCCGAGTTCCTCGGAAAGCATGGACGTATAGTTGGCCACCCGGGTCGAATGACCTTTGGTGTATTTATCCTTCATATCGATCGTCTTAGCGAATGCCTCGGACATCTCTCTTACGAGGAGCATCGTCTCGGACTGCTTTTTCATGAGCTTTCTGGTCCTGGCACGGCCGTAGATATAAGCCGCTACGGCACCAACAAGGATCACAGCCATAATGCACATGATCTTAAACGACAGTGTCTCATAAAAAGCCTTCTGCTTCACTATCGTTACGGTCAGTTCGTTATAGCCGTGCCCCATCGAATCCTTGATCTGCATGACGAACCTGTAGGTACCGCCTCTTAAGTTCGTATAGTCTATGGGATTAAGCTCACTCCTGCGTGTGCTGTTGGCTTCTTCGTTGAATCCGTCGAGATAGTATGTGATCTGCGGATTTGAAAGTGAGTAAGTATAGACATATGCGTATATCGTCACCTTGTTCACATCGGATCCCACGTTAAAGACTCCGTCGGAGTCGGGATATACGGGAACGCCGTCAGCCGCGATAAAAGGAACGGCTACCTTCAGATTCGTAACATCCTCGAAAGGCACCTCGATATTGACTTTGGCAACGCCTGTCGAACCTGCCAGATAAAGATCTCCGTTCCCGCTCAGCCCGCTGTAGGAATTGGATGTCGCGATACACGGCAGACCGTTGTCCCTGCCGTAGAATACCGTCGTTATCTCTCCGTTTGCGAGAAGTTCCTCAGCTGTTGTGACATAGATGCCGTTACTGCTCAGTATCCACATCTCACCCTGACTGTTCTCATAGAGATCGAAATTATTGGAATATGGGAATTGCTCGATGGTCGTGACATTGAGATCCGCATCCATATACGCGAGAGAATTGCTCGTGACTATCCAGAGGATATCGCGCAAAGGATCCTTCTTGATCCTCATAACGACTTCGGATGAGAGACCGTTTGCCATGCCTATATGCATCACGCTCGCATCATGGATGACATAGATGCCGTCACCGTCTGTCCCGACCAGCATGTCGCCGTTTGGAGCTTCGCAAACGGTAAGTATCTCGATATTGCTGATACCTGATGTCTCGTCATAGACTTCTGTGATGGTGTCGCCTTCGATAAGCGCCAGGCCGCCAGTACAGGCCACCATGATCGTTCCGTCGGATCTCTCGTACACGGCTCTGACACGTTCGGAAGGCATGCCGTCTTCACAGCGGAATACCGTTACATTCCCGTGATCATACCGCACCAGCGCATTCTCGTTATAACAC
>JAFZWN010000019.1 GCA_017617295.1 Clostridiales bacterium
AGTACAATGGAGTTTACCACCAGTCTCCTTGTCGTCGGCAGTACTTACTGGTATGACGGCGAACTGATTGATAAGGACAGCGAAAAGGCTTCGGAACTACGGTATCCGACCGAGGAGATTTCCTATTACGAGACAGTCAGGCTCAAGGAAGGTGTCCTTCTTTATATCGAAGACCATCTCGAGAGACTAACGAAGTCCGTTAAGGGTATCGAGGATTTTCCCGTGGATGCCGAAGAGATCGAAGATAAGTGTTATTCTTTCCTGTACAATGCTTTCCTTCATGAGAAGGAGGGTAATCTTAGGATAGTACTTACGAAGAACCATCTTCTTATACATCTGTGCGACGGCTGTATCCCATCGCCCTCCGATTTTGAAAACGGCGTAATGGCTGCTTCTCTTAAGTGGGACAGGGTCGATCCGAATATCAAGGTGTTCCGCGGGGATTATAAGACTGCAGTTGCAGAGACTTTCTCCCGTACCGGTGCTTATGAGCTCCTTCTCAAGGACAGTAATGACCGCTTCTATGAAGGAAGCAAGTCCAATCTCTTTGCAGTTATCGGCAATAAGGTCTATTCCGCTCCTGACGACAAGATCCTTCTTGGTATAACCAGAAAGAGGGTAATATCTTCACTCGAAAGAGCCGGGGGCGAACTCGTTACCGGAACTTTTACGATGGAGGAACTGCAGAGTACGCCGGGCGCATCCTTATTCGTATCTAGCACGCCTTTTGATATCCTTCCCATTGCATCGGTCGACGGTATTCCTTTCCCGTCAGCCAAGGATCCTCTCATAAGAAGGATCTCGGAGTGCTATCTTGATTCAATGGCAAAATATATAAACGAAAGAAGGTAATATAAATGGAATCCAGAAAAGGACAAGTATCGGTCACCACCGAAAATATCTTTCCTATCATAAGACAGTGGCTTTATTCCGATCGTGACATCTTCGTCAGGGAGCTCGTCAGTAACTGTGCCGACGCCATCTCCAAGCTCAAGAGGCTTACCGAGCTCGGAAAGGCTTCCGTTACGGAAGAGGATTACAGGATAGACGTTATCTATGATGACGACAATAAGACTATTGTCTTCAAGGATAACGGTATCGGCATGACTTCTGAGGAAGTCGAGAAATATATCAACCAGATAGCTTTCTCGGGAGCCATGGATTTTGTTACGAAGTATCAGGAGCAGTCCACGGACAAGTCCGGTATCATCGGCCACTTCGGTCTCGGTTTCTATTCCGCATTTATGGTATCCGATAAGGTCACGATAGATACAAAGAGCTATGAGGACGGTGCCGAATCCGTAAAGTGGGTTTCCGAAGACGGTATGGAATATGAGATATCCTCATCGGATAAGACCGGCCGCGGAACCGAGATCACTCTCGAGCTTTCCGAAGAGGCAAGGGATATCTTCGATGCGGCCACTCTTCGTATGACTTTAAGAAAGTACTGTTCCTTCATTCCTTCCGATCTCTATTTTATCGATACCAAGTCCGACAGGCTCCATGAAGAAGCCGAGGAGAAGAAGGCTAAGGAAGCCGCCGAAAAGGGAGAGAGCTATGAGCCGACGCCCGTAAACTATACTCCGATCAATAACAAAGAGCCCCTCTGGATCAAAAAGCCCTCCGAGTGTACGGACGACGATTACAAGCATTTTTATCACAGCGTCTTTAATGACGGCAAGGATCCTCTGTTCTGGATACATCTTAATATGGATTATCCTTTCACTTTGCAGGGAATCCTCTATTTCCCGAAGACCGACAATGTATACCAGTCTCTTGAAGGACGCATAAAGATCTATAATCACCAGGTGTTTGTAGCCGATAATATCGAAGAGATCATTCCCGATTTCCTTTTCCTTCTTCAGGGATGTCTTGACTGTTCCGATCTTCCTCTTAATGTCTCGAGATCCGCACTGCAGCAGGATGAGTATGTTAAGAAACTGTCGGCTCATATCATCAAGAAAGTATCCGATAAGTTGAACGAACTCTTTAAGAAGGACCGTTCTCTTTATGAGTCGTATTTCAGCGATATCGGCGTATTCGTTAAGTACGGCATGATGAAGGAAGAGAAGTTCTGCGACAAGGTCAAGGATATATGCGTATTTAAGACCGTTGACAGTAGCTTTAAGACGATGGATGAGCTTACGGCAGAGAAGAAGCAGGTCAGATATACGACAGATCCCGTTACTCAGGCCGCATATGTCGAGATGAGCAGGAACGAAGGTTATGACGTCATCATCCTCGATCATGAGATCGATAATAATTTCATATCCTTCCTTGAGTACAAATATACCGACATCAGGTTTAAGAGAGTCGATTCGGAGATATCGGGAGAAGATTCCGATAACGATACAAGACAGAAGCTGAGTGATTTCTTCAGAGGCGTTCTCGGCGATAAGGAACTCGCCGTATCTGCCAAGACCCTCGGTGCGTCGGGCATGCCTGCTCTTATAAAGGAATCGGAAGAGAACCGCCGTATGCAGGAGATGAGAAAACAGTACGAGCAGTTCGCCAGGATGAGCGCTTCAGAAGGCGAAGATCCGATGGCCAAGCTCGACGAGATGTTCCCAATCATAAAAGAACTCGTCGTTAATACTGACAGCCCTATAATCACAAAGCTCATGGCTATGAATGAGATGGGTACCAGGAAAGAGGAGTGTGACAGACTGGCTCTGCATATATACGATCAGGCCAGACTGGCCCACGGTTCTCTTGACAGCGAGGGCTTACAGAGATTCCTGAAATACAATTCGGAACTGATGAGCAGGCTCGGCGATTGATTTAGTTGATATAGCGACTGCCTCTGAGAGATCAGGGGCAGTTATTGTTCATTCTAACCTACGCAGTCATTCTTATTTAGTGTATAATCTTATAGTTAATAATCATTAAGGGAGATTTCCTATGGTCCGCAGAGTACTTTCAGAAAAGAAGGCCGCTTATGCCGTTGAAGCTAAGGGGTTAAAGCATGATGTTGAGTCCGATCTTGATATCAAGACACTGACAAACGTAAGAGTTATAAACCGGTATGATGTATCGGGTATCACTGATGAAGAGTATGAGGAGGCCAAGAAAGTCGTTTTCTCCGAGCCGCCTGTCGATGACGTTTACGATGAGACTGTCGATCTGTCGGACAGCTGTTATGTCCTCATTATCGAAGCTCTTCCCGGTCAGTACGATCAGAGAGCCGATTCCGCTGCACAGTGCGTCCAGTTCCTTACACAGAAGGAGAGACCTCTGGTAAAGACTGCCAAGATCGTGGCATTTTACGGTTCCCTTACTGAAGACGAGAAAAAGAAGATCGAAGGATATCTTATAAATCCTGTCGAATCCAGAGTGGCATCTCCCGATAAGCCGGAGACTCTTGAGGATAATTTCGATATTCCCACCGAAGTCGAGACACTTTCCGGGTTTACGGCTCTTTCCGAGCAGGAACTGAAGGATCTCAGATCCGGTCTCGGCCTGGCCATGAGTGATTCCGATCTCAAGTTCACACAGGATTTCTTTAAGACACTTAAGAGAGAACCCACGATCACCGAGATCAGGGTCCTTGATACATACTGGTCCGATCACTGCAGACATACCACATTCCTTACTGAACTTACCGATGTCGAATTTAACGGTGATACCGAGCTTTCCAAGGATATAAAGGAAACATATGCCGATTATCTTTCCGTAAGAGAAGATGTTTACGGCGAGAGGATAAGCAGTAAGCATATCTGTCTCATGGATGTTGCCACCATGGCAATGAGAAAGCTCAAGAAGGACGGAAAACTCGAAGACCTCGACGAATCCGAGGAGATAAACGCTTGCTCTATCAAGGTCCGTATCAATGTCAACGGCGAAGATAAGGACTATATCTACATGTTCAAGAACGAGACGCATAACCATCCCACGGAGATAGAGCCTTTCGGCGGCGCAGCCACATGTCTCGGCGGTGCCATCAGAGATCCTCTGTCCGGAAGGTCTTATGTATATCAGGCAATGAGAGTTACGGGCGCAGGCGATCCCACGGTTCCCGTATCGCTTACTCTCAAGGGTAAGCTCTCTCAGAAGAAGCTCGTAAGGACAGCCGCTGCCGGTTACAGTTCATACGGTAACCAGATCGGTCTGGCGACTGGACAGGTTGACGAGATCTATCATCCCGGTTATGTCGCCAAGCGAATGGAGATCGGTGCCGTTGTAGGTGCTGCTCCCGCGGAGAATATCGTACGCGAGAGACCCGCTCCGGGTGATATCGTAATACTTCTCGGCGGAAGGACGGGTCGTGACGGTATCGGCGGTGCCACGGGTTCTTCAAAGGCTCACGACGAGAAATCCGTTCTTACCTGCGGCGCTGAAGTCCAGAAGGGTAATCCGCCTACGGAACGTAAGCTTCAGAGGCTTTTCAGGAATCCCGATGTCACGAGGCTCATCATCAGATGTAACGACTTCGGTGCCGGCGGCGTTTCCGTAGCTATCGGTGAGCTAGCTGAAGGCCTTAAGATAAATCTCGATCTTGTTCCCAAGAAGTATGAGGGACTTGACGGTACCGAGATCGCCATTTCCGAATCTCAGGAGAGAATGGCAGTCGTTATCCATCCTCAGGATCTTGATACCTTTATGGAGCATGCAGCAGCCGAGAATCTCGAAGCAGTCGTTGTTGCAGAAGTTACCGAAGAACCTTCCATGAAGATGACATGGAACGGAAAGACTATCGTAGATCTTCCCAGATCCTTTATCGATACCAACGGTGCAAAGCAGTTCGCCAAGGTTTCCGTGGATTCCCAGACAGAAGGAGAATATCTCGATACGGTTATCGACGGATATACTCCTCACGATCTCAAGAAGTCCCTTATCGCAGCCCTTAATTCTCTTGAAGGCTGCTCAAGGAAGGGACTGTCCCAGAGATTCGACAGTACGATCGGTGCTGCGACCGTTCTTATGCCTTACGGCGGTAAGTATCAGACATCCCCCGAGGAAGGTATGGCTGCCAAGATACCGATGGAGGACGGCTTTACTAATCACTGTTCCGTAATGGCTTACGGATTTGATCCATATTTTACGGAGTGGAATCCTTATGCGGGATCCTATCATGCCGTAGTAGAGAGCCTTCTGAAGCTCCTCGCCATGGGCGTAGATCCGCTTAAGGCAAGGCTCACGTTCCAGGAATACTTTGAGAGGATGAGCTCCGAGACAGCATGGGGCAAGCCTTTGCAGGCATTGCTCGGCGCTTACAGGGCACAGCTTGATTTCGGTACGGCATCTATTGGCGGTAAGGATTCGATGAGCGGAACATTCAATGATATCCATGTTCCTCCTACGCTCGTAAGCTTCGCCACTGCCGTCACCACATCCGATAAGATAATCTCTTCTACTTTCTCCGGTCCCAACCAGAAGGTATATGCCATCAAGGTAGCCAGGAACGGTAAGGGCTACTATAAAAAGGATCACTTCCTGAGAGTTGTTAAAGCCGTTAAGGAATTGCAGGACCGCGGACAGATACTTAATGCCGGTGTCGTCAAGTCTGCCGGTATTGCCGCCAGGGTAGCACAGATGTGCTTCGGTAACTCTCTCGGATTCAATTTCTCCGATGAGATCCCTATGGAGGACCTCTTCAGAAGAAGTCTCGGAACTCTTATTATCTCTGTTGCCAATGACGGCAATGCAATAGATAAGATCGAGATGGCCGGCGGCAGATATATCGGTCATACTAATAACTACGGAAACTTCTTCTACGGCGAGACTTCCTGTGAGTGCGGTGCGGCTGCGCTCGCCTTTGAAGGAAAGCTCGAGAAGATCTTCCCGACCTTTGCCGAGAGTGCCGGAATGCCTTATCAGATCCCGCTTTATACCGAGGGGAAGCAGATAAAAGCATCTCCTTCGGTATTGAAGGGTGCAAAGCCCCGTGTGCTGATCCCCGTTATGCCCGGTACCAACTGTGAGCTCGATTCCAAGAGAGCTTTTGAGAGGGCAGGAGCTGAGGCAAGCGTATTTGTAATAAGGAACAGGAACGATCAGGAACTTTCCGAGTCTTTAAAGGCTCTCGCTTCAACGATCAATGACAGTAATCTTATTATGCTTCCCGGAGGATTCTCCGCAGGTGACGAACCCGAGGGTTCCGCCAAGTTCTTTGCGGCCGCCTTCAGAAACGCTGCCGTTACCGAAGCTGTAAGAGATCTTCTCTTCAAGCGTGACGGACTTATGCTCGGTATCTGTAATGGATTCCAGTCCCTTATCAAGCTGGGACTTCTCCCTTACGGTGATATCAAGGAACTCACTGCTGACGATCCGACACTTACGTTTAATAATATCGGCCGTCACCAGAATTCCTATGTCATGACAAAGATTATGAGCAACAACAGCCCTTGGCTGTCGCTTCTTAAGCCCGGTGATATCTATAACATCCCGATATCTCACGGAGAGGGACGTTTCGTCGCTCCCAATGATCTTCTCAAGAAGATGATCGATAACGGACAGGTCGCAACCTGTTATGTCGATGATATGGGACTTATCGCTGCTACTACTGACTTTAACCCCAACGGTTCCGTCTGCGGAATCGAAGGCATTCTGTCGCCCGACGGCCGTATCTTCGGTAAGATGGGTCACTCTGAGAGGTTCGAACCCGATCTTACAAAGAATATCCCCGGTAATAAGGATCAGAAGATCTTTGAATCCGGTGTAGCTTACTTCCTGGGATAATGACTAGGGAAGAGACAGTAAGATTCATTTCCGAACATGAGATTCTGCCCGCAAGTAAATTCGGGCAGAATTTTCTATGTGACGAAAAGATCATCTCTGATATCATCTCTCTTTGCGGTATTGAAAAAGGATCCCGAGTTATCGAGATCGGTCCCGGGATAGGCGCTCTGACAAGAGTTATAGCGGATATGGACTGCGACCTGACGGCGGTAGAGATCGACCGTAAGCTCGCGGATATCCTGGCTTCCGATAAGAAACTGAAGTGTGTTGAGATAGTGTCTCAGGACTTTTTGAAGTATGAGCCCGACAGACCATACGATATAGCAGTAAGTAACATTCCTTATTATGTTATGACTCCGATCATACTCAGACTCATTATATGCTGTCCCTCGTGTAACAAGATGGTCTTTATGGTCGAGGAAGAAGCGATAAGAAGGATAAATGCGCCGGTCGGGACCAAGCAGTACGGGCCTTTGTCCGTGATGTGTTCTTTGTACGGAACATTTCGAAAGGAATTTACTGTTCCCCGCGATTCTTTTATTCCCGCTCCTCACACAAGTTCAGCCGTTATAACTTTAACGAGGGATAATGATACGGTCCTAACGCCCGGACTTCTTGAGTTCATCGAACTGGCTTTCAGGGAGAGGCGTAAGAAGATGATCAATTCCCTTTCGGGAAGATATGACAAGGAAAGACTCCTGAAAGTATTTGAGGAACTTAATGTTCCTTCTGAAGCCAGAGCCGAGTCGCTGAGTCCGAAGCTTCTCTACGATGTTTTTTTTGCAGTGATGCAATGATATAATAAACTCTAATATAAACAGGAGTCCCGAAATACTATATGCGAAGATTCAAGACTATCCTCTCGATCATTTCCGCAGCAGCTGTCATCTTTTCTTCACAGGCAGGGCTGCTTGCATACACAAACGATGATATCAGCACTATAACGGTCAATTATGCTTCGGAACGGTATAACCCGAATTCCGGTGTAGGCGGTTTTGTTGCAAGGTTATATACCATGGCTCTTCAAAGGAATTATGATGTAGACGGATATAATAACTGGTGCGATATGCTCGCCGCGGGCGAACTGGACGGCGCCAATTGCGCCAGAGGTATCTTCTACTCCCAGGAGTTCAGGAACAAGGGATATGATCCCGATACTTACCTTACGATCCTTTACCGAGTGTTCTTTAACCGCGAGCCGGATACTGCGGGCTTCAATGCGTGGAAGTTGGTTCTATTCCACGGCAAATCCTATGAGGAAGTACTTGAGGACTTTATCAATTCCACCGAGTGGGCTAATGTATGCCTGTCGTACGGTATCAGATCCGGCGGTACCGGACGTCCCACGGCGAACGTGTCGATCAATAATAATATTGCCGCTTTTGTAAACTCTTTATACAGTGACGTCCTGGGAAGAAATGCCGACAGTGCGGGATTCTCTTCATGGGCAAACGGACTTGCAACGCTTCAGATCTCGGGTAAGGAGGCCGCCAGAGGTTTCTTCTTCAGCCCCGAGTTCATAAACAGATATAATACGCTCGGTAATTCAGACAGGGTAAGGATATTCTACCGTGTCTTTCTCGGAAGAGAGCCGGATTCAAACGGACTTGATTCATGGGTCAATATCCTTAATAACGGAGGGTCTCTGGATGACCTTTTTAACGGATTCTCCGATTCTCCCGAATTCCGGAATAAATGCCTGAGTTACGGTATCCTGCCTGTTATCTCCGATAATGCCGGTATCGCGGTACCTGTCGATAAGACATATATAGTCACGACCGAGAACGGCGGTATTGCATTTGTCAGAGGTCATTTTGATGAGGATGCCGCCAATGCGATATTCAATAATACAAACAACTACAGATCGAATGCCCGTGTTTCCATGCTCGGCAGTGCATCTGACAGCGACATGTCTTCGACCAGACAGAGAGCGGTCGAGTTATCGTATTCTTTTGGACATACCAGACCTTCGGGCGGACTTTTCAATACTCTGTTCAGCGGAGGAAGGGCCATGGGCGAGAATGTCGCTTACGGATCCGCTTCGACCAATTTCTCGTCAGTATGGAGAAATTCCTCAGGTCACTACAGTAATATGATCGATACTTCTTATCATACGATGTCTCAGGCGGTATTTATCCCTGAAGGTTCCTCCAGGGCTTATGCCGTACAAAATTTCTTCGGGTGAGTATTATGAAAAAGACGGGTAATAATTCAGCCAGTATCTTAAGCAAATATTCCGACGGTACCATCAAGTCCCGTAAGAAACATAATGAGAGACCTCTCATGACCGAATATGAGCAGAGATATAAAGGGGAGAGTATGTCGAGGACATTTACCGAACCCCCTAAGACTCAGACCCTGGAGGAAAAGATCGCCGCCAGGAACAAAAAGGCCGAGCCCGTCGAGCCCTCTATCAAGAAGGTCTCCGTTGAGATCTCGGGTAACAGGTATCTTCTGGGATGTACCGATGATATGAGTGAATCCCGTATCAAGAGGATCGCGGAACTGGCAAACGATATCCTCTCCGATACCAAGAAGAACAATCCCGGTCTTACCAATTCAAAGGTGACGACACTGGCGCTTATCGATCTTTGCGACCGTTATCTCACTATCAGCGATGACGCCGGTAATCTCCGTACCGATCTCATGTACTACAGACAGAAGTATATGGAGGAAGAGGAGCAGAAAAAGAAGGATCCCACTCCCATGGAGATCCTGGCGTCGGGAACGTCAAACGATAAAGTTAAATCCGGAGCATCCGATCAATGATAAACAGACAGATTGAACTCCTTGCTCCGGCAGGTGATCTTGAGACGCTCAAAAGAGCCGTCAACAGCGGTGCCGATGCCGTCTATATAGGTTACGGCAAGTTCAATGCCAGAGCCAATGCCGTTAACTTCAGTATGGAAGAACTGGCTGAGGCTTGTGAATATGCACATCTTCGAAGCTGCCTGGTCTATCTGACGCTCAATACCCTTGTTTACGATAACGAACTGGATGAAGCCTGTGATATTGCTTGCTCCGCTTATAACTGCGGTATCGATGCCATACTGATCCAGGATATCGGGCTTGCTTCCATGATCCATAAGAAGTATCCCGTGATCCCTCTTCACGCGAGTACTCAGATGAATATAAATTCCTGCGAGGATTACAGGAATCTTCGTGATATCGGTATCAGAAGAGTGGTACTTCCCAGAGAGTTCTCGCTCGATGAGATCAGAAAGCATACGAAGACTGCTTCCAGGTACAAGATAGAGACAGAAGTATTTATTCACGGAGCTATCTGCGTATGTTATTCGGGACTTTGTCTTTTCAGCGGAATGAACAAGAGTGGTACCAGAAGCGGCAACAGAGGTCTTTGCGCCCAGCCCTGCAGACAGTCGTATGAACTGACAGCTCCCGACGGCAGCAGCATTAAGAAAGGTCATCTTATCTCACCGCGGGACAAGAGCCTGACAGAACATATCTCAGAGCTTCTGTCATCCGGAGTTGCATCTTTGAAGATCGAAGGAAGGATGAGGGAGCCATCGTACGTCGAGACTGCCGTTTCATCCTACAGGGAGCTCATAGACCGTACGAATGACGGTAGCCTTGATACCAAGATCTTAAACGAGATAAACGACAGGCTTCTTGTAAGTTATAACAGAGGCGGAAAGTTTACCGACCAGTATTTTGACGGCAAAAAGAAAAAGGATTTTCTCTCGGGGGAGTTCGTCGGCAAGTACGGTAAGTTTATCGGAAGGGTTATAGGAAGCGAATATAAAGCAGGTAATCTTTTAATAAGGACTTTAAACGACGATGTTATGGTCCCTTCGAAGGGGGATTATCTGTCTGTCAGACGTCACAGCCGTGAAGTCTCATCGTTCCCTGTCGGTAAGATTCAGTTTACAGAAGGCATACTTACCGTAAAGGGTCTTCATCCCGACAACATCAAAAAGATCGAGCGCGGTTCCGATGTATTTCTCATGAACCATGAGTTCTCTAACACACCTTCAAAAGGGAGGACACATATCGATCTTTCAGTCTCGGTCCTTGAAAATGAGATCAAGGTCGATGCCTGTGTCGGTAAGGGACCATATAAGGGCGTTTATTCCGAAAAGAGTTCAGTTTCCGATTCCGATAAGGAACTGTCCTTAAAAAGGATAGCCGAACAGTTAAGCAAGTCCGGAAATACACCCTTTATCGTCGATAACGTCTATTTCACCGATCCGGAGGCTTCTTTCGCATCCTCGATCGGGTTGATAAACGAATTGAGAAGAGATCTCCTTTCCATGCTTGAAGATGAGCTTTTATCCGAAGCGTCTCATTTCTGTACGGAGGACTATGATATTTTCGGGGATCGCTCTTCTGATACCGAAGGATCATCCGGTACGATAAAGACACTTTATTATTTCCCGGACCTGAAGACTTATCCTCATGATATATACAGAGGTAATTCACTCTACGGTTTCTCTGTTTACGATATCATGCACGGCAAGACCCGCGACAGGCTTGTTGATTTTGTTAATTCCAAGAACGTAAATGCTTTTATAGTTTTCCCGGATGCGATGCATCTTAATGTCAGGAGCGAAGCTCAGAAAGCAGTCATTCAGTTCTGCGAGCGTTCTAAAGGTCATCTAAAAGGTATCATAGATCAGGATGTATTCAGTTCCGACAGTCTGTATTCAGATAACGGGCTGAAGCATTATATCTCCGGCGGCGCCAACATCATAAACGGTAAGTCGCTGGATATCGCGCTTTCATTATGTGACGGGTCTTATCTGTCATATGAAGTCTCGAAAGACGGTATAAACGGAATCATAGACAATTCTTCTCGAATGGGCACGATACTCCTTCATTCCGACGGGCTTATCCCGTGGATGCAGTCGGATTTCTGCCCCGTGGGTGCCAATAAGGATCATTGCAGGATGTGCTTTGAGGGCGTTTATACGTTAAAACAGTCCGAGGGAGGTCCCGATCTTAAGATCATCGGAAGACCTGCCGATCATACATCGGTCATCTTCGGACCTTCCAAATACAGTTTTGACAGTGATGATGTCTCATATCTGCTTCGTAAGGGATATGACGTTATTCTTGTTAAGACCGAGATCTGATCAAACGGAGGATTATATGGAAAAGATCAAACTTCCCATCGAACTTATCAGAGACAATGCAGTATTACCATCTTATGCCAATGACGGCGATGCGGGAATGGATATCAGATCATGTGAGGATATAATCGTAAGGCCCGGAGAGAGCGTACTTGTCCCCACAGGACTTAAGATGGCTATCCCTTACGGATATGAGGTCCAGATCAGACCGAGGAGCGGTATCTCCTATAAGACTCCTCTGCGTGTTCCCAACAGCCCCGGAACCATCGACTGCGGATATCGGGATGAAGTCAATGTCATAATCTATAATGCTTCCGTCAGGGAAGAAGCCTCTGAAGAAGAGCCTTTCGATCTGAAGACAAAAGGATGCAGACACGGAACCTATATCATCCATGCGGGTGACAGGGTCGCGCAGATGGTCTTCGCCAAGGTTGAATATGCGGATCTTCAGACCGTGGAAAGCGTTTCCGATATCGGAAATGACAGGGGCGGCGGCTTCGGACATTCGGGTGTATAAGTATAGGAATAGCGGTGTTTTTGTGATAAAATACATAAGCTGATTTTTACTAAGGAGGTTTTATCATGCTTGAGATCTATAAGTCTGAAGAGATAAAGCTGAAAGCCTCCAAGCAGCTGTTCAAGACCGTTGAGACCGATAAGATCAAAGAAGATACATGGGTTAATCTTTATTCTCCGACAGAAGCAGAGATAAGCAGGGTACAGAGTGAACTTAATGTTCCTCAGGAATTCTTACGTTATCCTCTCGATGAAGAGGAGAGACCGCGTATCGACTTTGACGATGATACAGGTATCGTTCTTATAATCATCGACGTTCCCTATACCAGGAGAGAGAAGGATATCATCAAGTATGAGACGACGCCTCTCGGTATCATCCTTACGGATAAGCAGATCCTTACGGTATCTCTTCGTCAGACGACCATACTCGATCATTTTATAGAGAACCGCATCAAGGACCTCTATATTGCTTTCAGAACGAGATTTACCATACAGATACTCTTTGCGGTTGCAAGAGAGTATTTGAGACTCCTGCGTTTCATCGACAAGACTCTGGAAGTCGCCGAGAGCGAGCTGTCAAAGGAGATCAGTAACAATCAGCTCTATAAACTGTTATCCCTCAGTAAATCACTCGTTTACTTTGCTTCATCCCTTAAATCAAACGAAGCGGTGCTCGAGAAGCTTATGAGGGGAAGGACTGTCAAACTCTACGATGATGACGAGGACCTTCTTGAAGACGTCGTAATCGAGTATAAGCAGGCTCACGAGATGGCCGATATATATGCTAATATCGTCGGTTCCACCACTGATGCATATGCATCGATCATCAATAATAACGTTAACGACATAATGAAGATCCTGGCGGCAGCCACGATCTGTCTTACGATGCCCGATCTGATCGGATGTTTCTTCGGACAGAACTGCCCGATGCCCTGGGATGCCGAGTTCGCAAGTAATCCCATACCGTTCTGGGCTCTTCTTATCGGCTGTATAGCCAGTGTCGTTATCGCGGCCGTGATCCTGAGAAAGAAAAGGATGCTATGAGTAAAGGACTTATCGGTACCGGAACCGCTTCGGTATCCAGGAGATCCGGCAGCGGATTCATTGTAAGGAGTGCTCTTGTATTAAGTGTCCTCGCGGCGATGCTCATCAGTATCATCGTTCTTACGGTACAGAGTTCCAACCACCTTATGAATATCGAGAAGAACCCTGTTTCCAATGTTCCTTCCAATATCCTGCCGTCTTATTCGACCTGCAGCTTCGAGTCTGCCGATAATCAGACGACACTGTCAGGATGGTTTTTTAAGTGTAACGATCCCATAACTACGATTATCGTCGTTCATGATACCGGTGCCAACAGACTGCAGTTCGGAGTCGATATGATCGATATGATCGAAGCATGGCTCGACAATAACTATAATGTTTTTCTTTTTGATCTTCGTAATTCCGGAGATTCACAGGGTGAGACCAGCGGATACGGCTATCTCGAATGGCAGGATGTCATAGGTGCGATCAATCAGGTCAGGACTATCTCAGTTACTACAGACGTAGTTCTATACGGTATCGGGACGGGATGCACGGCTTGTATCCTTGCATATGACAATCTTCCTCCTTCCGGAGTATCGGATAACGAACTGTCAGATTATCTTCCCGAGATAACAGCACTCGAATTTGACAGATCATATATCAAGGGGATGATCTTCGATTCACCCGCCATGAATTCCGATGACTATATCAGACCTATAGTCAGGCGTAATGAGTTCCTTGGTGAGATCACATCCAACTTCGTGCCTTATGCTATCAGGATGTCGTCGGGTGCCGATAAATCCGTAAATCTTGTTGCAGAGATATCGCGTTTACCGCTTCCCGTATGTATAATATACGGCGGTCATGATTCATTTATAGGAGCCGATAAGATATTACGTTTGGTAGACGAGCGTAACCGCCTGAATTCCGGAACGACAATTTCCCAGATGATACCGGGCGCCGGATATCTGGAGTCATTCAGGTACGGAAAAGACACTTATATAGATGCTGTCATGAGATTTATGAGATCTTACTTTATTGAGGATGTATGAAAGATACGATAATACTGGGAATCGAATCATCTTGTGATGAGACTGCTGCGGCGGTCGTAAAGAACGGCAGGGAAGTACTGAGTAATGTTATTGCGTCCCAGGCTGATTTTCACGAGCAGTACGGGGGTGTCGTTCCTGAACTGGCATCCCGTATGCATGTGGATGCTGTATATCCCTGTATCGATGACGCACTTAACAAGGCCGGAATAACTTTAGACTATGTTGACGCCATAGCTGTCACATACGGTCCGGGCCTGGTCGGAGCTTTGCTCGTTGGTCTTTCTGCAGCAAAGGGTCTGGCGCTTGTATCAGGAAAACCTCTTGTGGGTGTCAATCATCTGATGGGGCATATATGTTCCAACTATATCTGTTTTCCGGAACTTCAGCCGCCGTTTCTCTGTCTTCTTGCCAGCGGAGGCAATACCCAGATCGTTCACGTTAAGGACTATACCGATCTTACTGTGCTCGGACGAACAAGAGATGATGCTGCAGGTGAGGCGATCGATAAGATCTCGAGAGTGATCGGACTCGGTTATCCCGGAGGCCCCAAGATGGATAAGGCGGGGCAGGGGGGTAATCCGGAAGCGTATTCTTTCCCTCTTAATCACATGGGGGATACTCTTGATTATTCATTCAGCGGTATCAAGACAGCTGCACTGAATCTTATCAATCAGTCAAAGCAGAAAGGTGAAGAGATCGATCTTTGCGATTTTGCCGCTTCCTATCAGACTCATATTGCAAAGGTACTGCTTCATAATCTGATCAAGGCATCCAAACAGACGGGTATCAAAAAAGTCTGCCTTGCAGGCGGAGTAAGCGCGAATTCTTTCCTTCGTGCAGAAGCAGCTAAGAGCGGCCTGGATCTTTACTATCCGTCACTGGGGCTCTGCACCGATAACGGTGCCATGATTGCATCGGCGGGGTACTTTGAGTATATTAAAGGGACAAGACACGACATGAGCCTGAATGCTCTGCCGTCACTTAAGTTATAAAGAGGAAAAAATGCCGGTACATAAAGGTATAAAAGTTATAGCAGAGAACCGCAAGGCTTATCATGATTATTTTATCGACGAGAAGTTTGAATGCGGCATAGTTTTATCGGGGACTGAGGTAAAGAGTCTCCGTATGGGTAAGGTCAACCTTAAAGACAGTTATGTTACTGTAAAAGAAGGGGAGATGTGGCTTATAGGAGTCCATATCAGCCCTTATGAGATGGGAAACCGTTTCAATCTTGATCCTATGAGGACAAGAAAGCTACTGATGCATAAAAAAGAGATAATCAAACTCTTTTCAAAGATCAAACTCGAAGGTGTGACACTGGTACCTACAAAGTGTTACTTTAAGGACGGTAAGGTAAAGTTCGAAGTCGGTCTTGCCAGAGGTAAGAAAGACTACGATAAAAGAGATACGCTTGCCAAGAAGCAGGCACAGCGCGATATAGACCGTGCCATGAAGAATCAGAACAGGTAAGGTTATATGCAGGATAAGGAGATCAAGGATTATTCCAAGTTTTATCTGGTAATGTCGATCCTTTTCTGGTTCATGACGGCAGTATGCGTAATTCTGATATTTTCATTCTCATCTGATACCGGTTCAGAGTCATCTGCGCTTTCTATGAAGATCGTTGCTGCGATCAGAGAATACCTTTTCGGTATGGAAGTAAGTGAGATCTTAGTCAGGAAAGCTGCTCATATAATCGAGTTTTCAATATTGTCTGTTCTTACATTCCTGTCTTTTTACTGCACGAATAAGATATCGGTGGAGACTTCATATGCTGAGAGTGCAATGAAGATCCTTAAATCAGATAACGAGATGAATATCGGTATGGCTATGTGGTTTTCAGTCCTCGTAGCTATCTTTGATGAGTACCATCAGCTGTTTGTCTACGGCAGGAGCGGTTCGATCGCTGACGTAGGTATAGACTGCATCGGGATAGTCGTAATGCTCCTGATGATCAGGATAATCTTCTCTATCCATCTGAGGAGGATAGGTAAAGAAGAAGTCAGATATGAATGATTATTTTTCAACATACGAACAGTTTGTTTCGCAAAACTAGTTGAAAAAATAATCATTCATAACTTTATGAAAGCACCACTATATGCTCTTGGTCTATAAATACACGATCTTTGGTCTATAGTCGTGTACCATATTTATGACAGATATAGCGTTTAGGCGTCATGATTATGGGAATCCTGACGTAAATTACCGGATTTTGTACAGATTCAGCGATTTAGTGTATGAATTCCGGGAAATGTTACAGAGCAGCTTTCAGGTATACATCAACGAAAAGCTACACGAGCGAAAAAGAACGACCGTTTGTTTTCGAAGGGGAGGACCTGCAGGATAAAATCCGGGGAGGAGGCTGCTTCTGAAAATGATGATCCTCACCCAATCGGCTTTACCTCGTTAACAATACTCAACACATTTTCGAAAAAATACGGTTGAGTTATTTTTTCAAAATCTGAATTTGCATTGAGTATAATTCTGAAAATCAGAAAATGCGTTGAAAGATTTTTAGAAAAAACGAATCTGTGTTGAATGATGATCCCGGATCATGAAAGATGTAGAAACCGAATTGTGAGATTACCAAAGAAAAGAGCAAACAAACATCAGATATAGGTACGGACCATTGGAGCGAGCAAAATTAGCAGGCCTGTCAGGCGACTCATCATCTCACGACTTCGGGAGGGTACACTTCATCATTATATATCTTTTTTATAGATATGCAATTCGGTATAATTACAATTTTGGTGAATTGAGAAGGGGAAGAATCATATAAAATGAGGAACAGGTCATATGACAAACTCTCTATTTATATGCTTAATACAAATATAGATAATATCTTCCGTATGTTGTCTGCTGTGTCATGTAATCGATCGGTCTGGATTACGGATGATCAAGTTATCTTACGTATCTTAATGATAATGCTTTGATGATGTTCTTACCTGATACTTCGATCTGTCTTAGTAATTCTATATTGTATAGAGATTACCGACAGGTTTGCACTTTACGTCTTTCTGTTTAATTATTCAGTATCAAGAATGATCATGAAACAGTTTTATGCAATTCATTCTTTACCATTTGGAAAGAAATATAAAAACAGATATACTTTGATAATCAAAGTATATCTGTTTCCTTTATTGTCA
>JAFZWN010000020.1 GCA_017617295.1 Clostridiales bacterium
ACTCTCATCAACGGCTTTTTATTTAGATGTAATTTAAATATTACTTAAGAAGTATAGCGATAAGCCATTCCGGATCCGGTGCCTTGAATTCCTTATTCACAGCCATCTCCTCCATTATCCCCTGGACCGTGGCCCAGAAGCATGTGGACAGGAGCTTGGGATCCCCCTTGCGGAATATGCCCTCTTTCTGACCTTTCTTTATTATCTTAGCAGTGTCTTCTATCCCGCTTGCAGAAAGAGCGATCTTCCTTGCCTCCTCGGGCATTCCGGAACGTCTCGCCTGCCCCATAAGAACGAACATATTAAACACCCAGGGCTGAGCCTTCGAGTATTCAAAGAGCTGTGAAAGAAAAGACTCAAAGAAAACAGATGCCGGGATATCTGCCATCTTACCGGTAGAGCCGGTGGCCGCCGCTCCCATCTTAACAAGTTCGATCAGGAGCTCTTCCTTTGATCCGAAATAATGGAAGAGAAGTCCCGTACTCATGGGAACAGCCGAAGCGATATCGGAGATCTTCGTCTCATAGTAGCCTCTCTTTACAAAGAGGTCCAGAGCCGTCATGAGTATGGCGTTGCGTCTTTCTTCCTTCTGCTCTTTTCTGGTCATCATATCTCTCCAAACAATATATTCTTTATATATTTATATCCCTGTGAAGGCTCTTAAGCAATCTCTGAACAGAAAACTTTCCGCTGGCAACGGCTACGGGAAGTCCTCCGGGTGAATTTGTCCACTGACCTGCAAGATAGAGATTATCGATACCCTTGAGCTTTCCCTTAAGTCTGATCTGCTTTCCTTCAGGGGTAGTAACAAAGCTCATGTAACTGCCATGGTATGCATTACAGTAGCGCTCATATGTAAGGGGCGTCCAGCAGTCCAGGAAGAGCATATCGGAAGAAAGCCTGGGAAAGGCGGCAACGATCCTTGATCTGATCTGTTCGATAAGTTCTTCCTTGACTTTCTTATATTCTTCAGGCGAAAGTCCCTTCCAGAAATCGAAGTCCTCATCCGTCTGGGAAATACATGTCTGGATAACCTGCTTTCCGTCCTTAACGAAAACGGGATCATAGCCGTACGCCTTAACATACATCCTGCTAAAGGTCCTCTTTCCTACTGTAAGCGGCTCGATCTCAATAAAGACCGTCTCTCCGATATCAAAGTCCTCACTTACCGCATATGCGATCTGAAAGCCCGATGTGGCAGGATACTTGGAAGGTTCGTTATATGCGGCCTTAAGTTCCTTAGGCATATAGGTCTTCGGAAGGAGCTTTCCGAAAAGAAGATTTGTATCCACCGTAGGGATTATATAATCGGCAGGTACGACCGTACCGTCCTCGAGTCTGACACCTGTTGCATGCTTCTTCTCAAGGATGATCTCAGACGCGCCGCAATTATAGCGGATAACACCGCCCAATTCCTTAAACCGGTCTGCCATACGGATCGACATCCGAAGTGATGCACCCATGGGAATGCCTCCGTTACCGTCTGCGATAGACGCATAAGATACAAGGAAGGAATAAGCTGTATACTCCTTGGGAAGATAGTCGCATATCATCTTCTGAAGAAGAGGAGACTTAAATCTCTTTGCATAATCCTCAAGTGAGATCTTTCCGAATTCCTTCATTACCTTGGGAAAATCAGGCATGTTCTTTCCCATATTGATGTAGTCCTTTATACCCCACATCTCCATGGGCTTTCCCGCAGGGAAAACACACTGCTTCGAGTACTCGGTATATTCGATGAACTTATTGATCTCGGCCTCGTCCTCGGGAGATAGCGCGATCATCTCTTTCCTGGTCCTCTCAAGATCAGCCCAAAGAGTGATGCTCTGTCCATTATATGTTGATGTATAGAACGTATCCACCGGCGCGAGTTTGATATCGTCTGAAAGAGCTCCGACTTTATTCCATACTTCATAGAGTTCTGTTCCCTTCTTTGTTCCGGTGAGCCAGTGGATGCAGTTGTCGATATGATAACCCTTCCTGTTCCATCCGATACACTCTCCTCCGGGGATCGCATTCTTCTCACAGATCTCGGCATCAAAACCCGCAAGGAGCGCATATATTCCTGCTGACAGTCCCGAGATGCCTCCGCCGATGATCACTACTTTTTCTTTTCTGTCTGTTTTCATGTCCTTATCTTCCTTTTGTTGAATTTGTATTCATTGATTACAAATTCAATATACGCCCGAAACGATCCCTTGTCAATAGTTTATTGAATTTAAATTCAATATTTTTCAATGCATAAGAAAAAGGCTCCGGACCCTCCGATAAGAGGCAGTGGGTCGAGCCTTATCTTGACTATATTAAAAAACTTAAGAAAAATGCGACAGGTCGCCCGCTTCTATGATCGTGGAATCAGCCCAAAAATCATCAACTTCAACTCTTTTGATCTCTGACATGATATCCCTCCCTTATTGCAGTTTGATCAACTAATATCAACACTGATTATATCATTCCTTTCCCGGCAACCAGTTCCCTTATCTCCAGATCCGCATCCCACATGCACTCATTCCGGATCTCTTCCGATAAGGCTCCCAATTCGATAAGGTCTTCGATCAGATGCATCCTGCAGCAGGAACAGAGCGTGGCTTCATATGCCCATAAGAGAATACTTAAGGGAAGCTTTTTATATGAATCAAGGATCACGCTTACGATATCATGCCAGCGGCAGTCATCTTCATCAGAGACTGTGACCTGTTCGAGCAGAGAAAGGATCATCGCTTCGTCGCCGCTTTGAAAATTTCTTATAAGCATCATCAGACAGTCAGCATCAAAGCCTTGGCGAAGGACCGTCAGCGCATATTCACGGATATGCTCATCTTCGATGAATGTCATTGCACTGTGACAAGCCTTCAGAAGATCAGCATCTCTTTCATTGCACCACTTCACAAGGTATTCGGTGCCAAGCGGCCAGGTGAACCTTCTTTTAGTGTTAAAGACAGATACTATCCGTTCCCGAATAGCATTGGAATCGGTATCAACGGCAGATCGCGCGAGTTTCCGGATCTCATCTTCCTTCATTCTGCGGACACCCATATGAAGTAGATCGAGCTCCCGAAGATCCTTGGAAGATCTGAGCAGTTCGACAACATCAGCCGCGGTAGGAGTATTCTTTGGGGAAGTGACTTTTCCCTGAGACAGCGGCTCTTTCCGGAGGTCCTTATCGCAAAAAGCTTTTGCTTCAGGAGATTCTTCGGCGAGCTTTATAAGGTGCCCTCGTGTCTCATCTTCACCATATTCTTCTTCAAGGACAGAGTAAAACCATGGGAATTCACTACGCGCATCATCTTCCAGTGTCAGATACCAAGCCCCCATATCCTTAACTATATTTTCCGCTATCTTCCAAGGCTGATCACATACAAGTTTTATCGCAAGATATTCAACGTTAAAAAGAAGATACGATGATCGTTCCGTAAGATGAGAATAAGGCGTCTTCTTTATCTTTTCCCATAGAGCCAGATATTTATCCAATACGGTCTTCTTTTGACCGAATTCCATAAGAAGATCAGACAGATACTGGATCTCATTATATACATCATCGATCTGCGAAGAATTAAAAGCGTCTTTGGCAGCATCGATAAAAGGCGTCTGATCTTCAAACAGATCAATAAGATCGGATGTCAGAAAAGCTCTGGAACCCTCGCACTGGATATCGAAGGTATAGTCCTTCCGGCACGCGTCCATTATGGCATCCCTGTATCTCTCCGGCTCCTTCTCGGCCATAAGATACGCACGCCCGTGCCCCGCCTTAAGATAATGTTCAAAATCGAATCTCTTATCTTTCATGTTACAGGTCCTCACAGCGACTCCTGCCAGAGATCCGTATCACAAAGCTGTTTTATAAAACCGGAAAGATATGTTTGATCAAAAGAGTTTTCAAACTCCAGCTTTCCCTTAGGAAAGACAGCCAGTTTACCGGACACACTGATATGCCCCGTTCGATCCATCGCGAACTCAATGAAACAGTGGTTTCCTCCGTATGGTTCTTCTATCCTTGCACTCCCCTTCATGGAGCTGTTCATAGAACACATCTGTCGAATAAACTGCTCCAGGCCAATCGATCCGACATCCATCTCCATAGTTCCGGAAAAGCCTCCGCTCCTGACCTTCACCCACAAGAGCACATTGTTTATGACCGGATCGTTCTCGTAGACTTTCGCCCTCATTTCAAGCTCAAAATCTTCGGTAGCCAATCTTACCAAATTATGATCATCTTCCATATCGTTTTGATTCCTCTTATATGAATTCATAATTATCGTTATGAATATCTCATGTATCTCTTCGCAAGATATTCAGATATTCTTCATAAGAAAATACCCTGTTTCTGGATGCATTTGTGGTTTCCTTTAGTATTCCAATCTGAACAAGCTTATTCACGGCAGTTGATGCGGTATTGAAGCTGATATCAAGTGCAACTGCTGTTCTTTTAATGTCTATGATCGGATACTTCTCCAAATATTCGAAAACCTTTCTGGTATTGTCGTTCTTCCTTGTTGTTTTGGGAAGTTTTGCAAGATTCTTATCGTGCAGTTCAGAAAGCTTTTCTATTGTCATAAGTGAGTCCTTCGCTGCTGCGGATACCGCCTCCAGAAAGAATCTGACCCATTGCTCATAGTTTCCGCTCTTTCTAACTTCAGACATTCTATCGTAGTATTCCGTCTGATTCTTTTTCAGAAAATAGGATATATAAATGATCGGTTTTGCAAGATAACCTTGTTCCATGAGATACAACAGGATCATAAGTCGGCCTATACGTCCATTGCCATCAAGGAACGGATGAATGGTTTCAAACTGATAATGGATCATCGCTATTCTGATCAGCGGATCATAGTCATCCCCCTCATTCATATACTTTTCAAGATCACTTAGTGCGGTTGTCATGTCGTCCACATTCGGCGGGATATATCGGGCTTCATTCAGTGAACAATTAGATGCTCCGATCCAATTTTGAGATCTTCTGAATTCTCCGGGATTCTTCTCATTTCCTCTGACGCCGGAAAGCAACTCCTTATGGATCTCACGCAAGAGCCTGTTACATAGTGGAAGTGATTTCAAACGTTCGATCGCGTATGAACATGCCTTTACATAGTTGATAACATCTCTTATGTCGAGATTCTTATTGCTATCCGCATCCGGATCCAGCACATCATCCAAAGTGCACTGCGTTCCTTCAATCTGCGAAGAGATCAGCGCTTCTTTTCTGACATACATAGATATAAACAGTTCAACATTCGGTATAAGTTTCGAGGCGGTATCAAGACTAACCAAGTTCCGGTTGGCTTCAACAAGTTTGTTGATCATATCGTTATCAATATTCAATTCCGGGCATGGAGGCAATGGTGCAGGTCTAAAAGACTTATATACTTCCTCGCCGTTTAGATTATTGATCCATTCGCCGGCTCTATTCACGCTATCGCCTCCTTTCTGAAATAACAGTTGCATTATAACATCTTTATTTCAATTTGTTTAGGAGTTTCTGAAATATGGATTTGCTTTCTTATTATTTATTTCAAAAACTCCCGAGCGCAAATCGAACATAAAAGCATCCATCCAACGAAAAAAGTCTATTGCAACCGGTTCCGCAGTCACATAGGCAACAGTTCCTCAGGCACGCAAGCGCCAAGCACGTGTACTCGTCCGCAATAAAGGACTCATATTTCAATGCATAAGAAAAAGGCTCTGGGCCCTCCGCTATCCAGCAGTGGGTCGAGCCTTATCTTGACTATATGATAGCACGAAAGACAGAAAAAACAATGCATTGTGTGTTAAGCATATATTTTGCTATATGGATGCAACTCTAAAAATATAAGCCGAACTTTTTGAGTTGTCCTACATAGTCAAATATGCTTTTTTCAGAAAAATAGGACTTGAACTCGTTCGGTTACGAGTTATATCGTGCAATAAAACTCATAACTTCTTCTTCAATAACGGCTTTATATAATTCTTATGAAATGTCCTTTCATCTTGAAAAAAATACTTCTCAGATTTTGAAAGAATATGCTTCTGCATTTTCAATCCTGTAAGTTTGAGAGTACACAAAAGATCTGCAACTTGGAACAATCGATATTCTGCCGGGATCACACGCTTAAACTCTGCATTGTTCAATAATATACTAAGAACAGACACCAGTATCTTGGTCACCTCAACCTGACCATTGTCGTAATAGATCTTAACGACGTCAAAACCATTAAAGAATTCGTAATTACTTCGAATAAAATCAGCCAGTAATTTACTTAATTTCGCCGTCAGCTGTAATGAATCCATATCAATCTTTTTCTCTACATACAACGATGAAAAAGATATATCCAGTTTTCTGGTAAATGTCATAAGCCGCATAATAATCTTCTGTCGTTCAACCAAAGAGCAATCCTTATATTCATTTTCAGAACGAATAATCGGGCCTGCATGAATGCAATGATCCCCCCATCCGATATTACACATTTCATTTTCCAACTTGATCAAGTCGTTGTTTATATCCACCGACTGATCATGAAATACAAGAGAAAGAATATAAAAAGGGGATCTCGAATCATATTCTCCAAAATCCCCTGACTCATCAACAAAAACGCTCAGCTCTTTCATAAAACCTCAGAAATAAAAAAAGCGGGTGTCTTACCCGCTGATTGGTGGACCCGGGTCTTACGACCAGCCCAGGAAACTATTATGTCTCCTATGCATGGATTATACCTCGAATCAGTGGTCAATGCAAACTGCAGATTATAGGTTTTCTGCTTGTTTTTATTCTATAATATTGGGGTATCCATTAATGGGACAATATTGCCATAAAAGAAAAAAGAAAGAATTTTTACCTAAAATTTTAACGGATACTATTTTATCTGCGTGCCTGCATTAACATCTGATTGTCTGTATGCGTTTATCATGCTTGTTATGATTATCGGATAGAATGACTCTTCCTTTGCTTAATAAGCAAGTCCAGTTCATCAATGATATTTCGCACTTTCGGCTCATCATTATTCTCCGAAGATAAAGATAACAATGCCCTGCTGATTTTTGAATCTATATCAGCAACTTCTCTTGTATTCGAAGGTGCTAGATATTTAATATCATCTATAACAGAAGTTGCCTTTTTCTTCAAATCGGAATCGTTTATGAAATCCAGATTAATCCCCCTGCAGATGGATTTTATCTCTTTAACAGATTGAGATAATCCGGTCTGTTTCTCAACCGTGTGTTCAATATGCTTTCTGCTTCCTGACAACAGAATAATCGAGATAATAAACATCACAAAGATAATCAAGTTAATTATCATACCTACCCAAAGATTGAGGTTTTTTACCGCAAATAAAACACAAAGAGCAACTGCAAACTGGATAATCACATATCCTAAAGTTACACTACTCTGAGATAACAATAAAATATCTGCCGTCTTATTTCTACGAGGAATAAAAATATTTATTGCAATAGCAGCCGCTACTGTAGCTATACCACAAGCAATTATCTCCAATACCACAATCGGCACCATATAGTACTGACGCGTTTTACCTGTTATCTGGTTTACGGTGTTCGAAAATACAACACCGGAATAACTGCACATTTCAAAAGACACTGTTGTTACGGGATAACCATTGATATGTGATGGAATGACAACTATAGAATCAGAGCCGGTGTAAGCAGTTAACTCTATACCGCCATTGTCATAGTTATACAAAAAAGGTATCTCACCCAGCTCATAATTGACCTTAGCATATTCTGAATCCGCCATCACATTAATGTTCCAATCTGCATCCGAGAGCGCATCGATCAGCGGTGAATGAGAATTAAGATAAAGCTCACAATTATCATCATGAGATGCCTCAACAGCATATACTGATAAAGGTAGATAAAGATCTGTTATTGAATCTGAATTAATGAAGAAATCTGTTCCAAGCGCAACGACAGTAATCCCATTTATAGTATGCGGTACTACCACGTTATTTCCAACGCCATTATATCCCTCTATAATTATACCATTCTCAGAAATATTATATGTGAATTCTTCATACTGTATATCCAGATCGCTGTTTAAAGAATCCGGTATATCCAGAAGCTGCAGATGATTATCTTGGGCATATTGTTCAGCATAGCTTCCGCGCACAGTAGCGACCGGGACCGACCTTGTCCAGATATTACCACCAATCAGAATAACTGCTAAAAGAATAGTAAGGATTCCAATTATCAAATTGCATACAAATCTTTTCATCCTTCTCTCCTCCCTGTACCACATTTTGGACAAAAAGATGCATCATCAGTAAAGGTATATCCACATTTGGAGCATATATCCAACGGATTTATCCGAGTTCCACATTTCCTGCAAAACAAATCTTCATAAGAAACAGGATTACCGCATTTGTGGCAATATCCTCCCGCAATATCTGATGATGCCTTTATAGTCTCTCCCACAATTGATCCTACTTGATTTCCAAGCGGAGCTCCAATCCCCGACATCATCCCAAGACCAACTCCGATATTTCCAAGTTGACCCGAAGCCTCGTTCTCTGCAATCTTCTCCGTTACATCAAAGCTACGCTCCTGAGAATATGAATATCCTTCTATGCGGCGCTTCTCAGCCAGGGCTTCGGCTTCAATAATCTTCTGTTTTGCCTTAGTCTCCTGTTCGATCACCGCAACCTTTTGATTTAATTCTGCTTCAGCAACATCGGTATATTTACGATAGTTTATCTCTTTGAATCTGATGTAATTCGGATCTTCATCCGGTTTTATTACGGTTGTAATAAGAAAACTCCTAAGTTCTATTCCATATCCATTAAGATCGTCCTTAATTGGAGATTTGCATTCATCCGAAAGAACCTGAAGATATCTGTCTATTTGGAATATATTTATTTTATTCTGCAATATATATGAAGGAATTACGGTTTTAACCCTATTTACCAAAAAAGAACGAAGATTGTCTGTCAGCTGTTCCCGTGTCAATTGTTTGTCTGTACCAACTAGCTTTACCAAAAACTTGGAAGCATTATCAACAGCAATACTCATCTGACCACAGGCACCAATCTCAACAGGGAATCCGTATTCAGGATCAAGATACGAGATCTTACTGTTCGTTCCCCATTTAATTGCCATCTGTTCCGTTAGATTTACAAAGTACAATTCAGTATTATACAATGTCTTTCCACCGGTACCGATCTTCAAAAGAGTCTTAACGAATGGAAGATTGGAGGTTTCCAAAGAATGCTTTCCAGGACCATATATAGAGAGTATCGCTCCATCATTAAGAAAAATAGCCTGTTGAGACTCATTAACAATCAGCTGAGCATTATTGTTAAACTCTGTATTAGGATGTTTCCAGATAAGGATATCTTTTGATCCCTCATATTTCAGAATGTCTATTACTGCCATATATCATGCTCCATTTAGTTTACAGATTACATTCAGCAAAGCACATCCAATTGCATTTTGAGGTGAGATAATGCTTGTAAGATTTGCCGCTACAGTTGTGACATCTCCAACAACACGGATGATTTCTTTACACGAATTCTTAACAGGTTGGAGATCGATTTTCTCTCCTTTGTTGTCTTTTCTTATCTTTGCTTTCAGTTCCTTAAAGATCTTATCCTTTCCTCTGTCATCGATCTCTATGATGAGGTCGAGGAAAAACTCGACGCGCATAGTAAGAAGTCTTGGGTTACGTTGTATAATTACATATTTCCCGTTTTCTTCTAGATAATTCCTGATCTCATTTAGTAGATTGGGGTCAGGCATATCTACAACAATATACGGATCATCATACCTAGCGCGATCCATAAGGTAGAGTAATTCATTCTTCCATTCGATTTTTCTGGGAAACTTAAGCTGTTCTTTTACTTTCAGATTTCTCACACGCTGTGCCGTAATCCCTAGTTCCAATCCGATTCTATAGTCAGTTACTGTCGAGGCTCTGTCACCCAACTGTTCCATATAGATATGAAACATCAGCAATTCAATCTCTGACTTGGTTGCCTGACCGAAATTCCGTTCAAAGAACAACTTGGATATTTCCTGAAAATACTCTGATTGCTTTCTATCGAAATTATTCATCGGGACCCACCACCTTTCCTCGAGTGTAAGAATCCAACAACATCATCATGAAGTCCAGACAATAATCAATCTCGGTCGTATAATTCTTCCATGTTCTGACATTCTTATTACCATGAAAGATATTGTTCCTGTATCTGTAAGATACGAATAACAGCAATACGACTTTATCTTCAATAGAGAGATCATCATACTCTTTATTGATAATCGAATCAAATAATGGATTATTCTTTTGATCATGAAGCAAATGACGTTTATTTTCGGAATCCTTATATCTTTTATGAAAATGTATTGCCATCTCGTCGATATGATCAGACGTTACAAGAGTTTGATACTCGGTTGCTTTGGCAGGAATATCTTTACACATCATAAACCCACCAAATAACTCCTGCTCAAACACAGGCCATATTAACAAATATGTTGTTGCGCGCTCCGTCTTCAAAACTTCTTTCATTGATCCTTCATCAGTACCATAGTGACTTGCTAACCATTTAATCGAATCCATATTTCTGTCTCCTTATTCAATCCGTAATTCATCTGATGCCAATAATCTTCCCGTATCATAATCGTACACTCTACAAGTATATATACCTGGGTTTAAGGACCGCCCCTCCCAAAAAACACTGCCCGCGCAACCACCCGAAGAACCACCATGTGGATTTACATGAGTCCCGGCATGAACAGACATATAATATTCTCCTGTAGTATCATTATGAGGATAGATTTCAAAAAAATGACTACTACCGTTTTCATACCATGTAACGCTATAATATTCTTGTAATCGATAATCTTCCCCCTCTGCACCAACTACATCATAAGATACGGTAAAATGCTCTGTACCATCTATCCATACAGTCTGAGGTGTCAGATTCTGTACCGACAGAGGTACAGGAATCGGTGTAGGAGTTGGAGAAGGTGTGGGAGTGGGGGTTGAGGTCGGAGTAGGTGTGTTTGTAGGAGTCGGAGTAGGGTCCGTCTCCCGATCTCGTTCGTAATAATTCTCATTAACGATCGTCTGCTTATTATTCTGTATCATTGTAATAAGAGCCTTAACTCCCCAAAAAACACCTATAGCTAAAGCCAATCCCAAAATACAGAAGATAATAATACTTCTTAGACTTCTTTTTCGAGATTCTTTTTTCAGGACACTTTTTAGGTCATCTTCAGTAATCCCAACTTTTTGTGTCCCTCTGGGAATAATCTTCGATATGCCCCGGGCCAAATCCTCGTTTGCTCCGATCTTACCCATGTCCTGAGCCTGTAACCCCGTAAACTCCTTCGGAAGATCATACGGATTCATTCCTTTGTAACAAGGCACTAAAACCTTGTCTTTATCTTGTTTAATTATGCTTAAGTATCTGGACCACTCGTTTTTGACCCATGTAGAATTGATATTCTGATAACTTGTTCCAACTACAAGCATTACTTTGGCAGAGTTTAATGCAGCAAATATATATGGTTCATATTCTTGTCCTATCTTTTCTTCAAGAGATATCTTCGAAAAAAAGACACGATAATCTCTTGATGTTAATTCCTCGTATATCTTTTCTGCGATTACACTGTCCTCTGTCCTGTTGTTATTCTCATCAGATTCTTTGTAGCAGATAAACACATCATATGGAGCCTCTTTGCTTGAAACTTCGATTATCTTACTTCTTATGGATTCGATCTGCTTTCCTTCTGACTCATATAAACCTTTTGAATTGTCATCAGCCAGTTCAAGTGCTTTATTGTATGTTTCTTCATTTTGAACCCTGTCAAAAGAAAGCCTGTGACACGTTGGGACTTTTAGTTCTGTTTGAGGATCGTCAACATATTCAATTCCGTACTTGCACAAAAGAGAACCCCAATATGCTTCGGCCTCTTCCGGATATTCAGCGATTATCTGTGAATATATAGACTCTGCCTGATCAAAATCACAATCTATCCTTAGTTTATTTGCTCGATCAAAGAGGTTTATCTTTTTTGAACTGCTACCGGAAGAAATCGGAACAGTTTGAAGAGTTCCGCAATACTCACACTTAGCAATGCTTGACCCATCTGTGAGCTTGAGATCGCCACCACACATTTTACATTGAATGATCATATGCCCCTCCTATATACAAGTTTGATAATTATTTACATAAACTGCTTAATACTCTTGCAAATGAAAGTAGATCGGTAATTGTCCCACCTACCCCTTTTTCCATCGAATATCTCCAATCTATAAATGCCTCATTAAACTCATTAAGCATCCCGTCTAATGAATTCTTATGTGGTTGTTTATTGTATTCATTTCTAATTTGGTCCTGAACTACTTGGTCAAGGTCAAGTACCAAATCACCTAACTTATGTGTTTTAAGGAAAGAATTGTCTGGTGTTAACTTTATTGATAAGGTTTTAAGAAACAATTCACATGCAAATGCAGTATTTACCACTAATGCATAAATTCTTCCATCAGATACAATATCAATCGATTCATTATCCAATTGTTGTGCCAAACCCCAAAAAGCATCTGCAGCTTCATGGCAAAGATATAAATCACCGTTGCACCTATACATACAGAGCCTCCAGAATATAAAGACTTATTAGATACAGAGATGTGTGTTAACCATCTCTGTATCTGTTATGCGTAGTATAACAGGCGTTTTTACAGAAAATTCACATTCCTATATTTCCGATTTTTTCTCTGAGGAAATCTTTTACAATCCCGACAAAAAAGTCTTTTGCAACCAGTTCCGCAGGCGCGTTAAGCGCCGAGGACCCGTTCACATGTTCCAATGTTTTTTGATCCAAAGAAAAACCCAATATCAAACTTCTTACGCAGGTGCGAATGCACCGAGGACTGAGTTTGATATTGGGTTTGTACTTGGTGCGCCTGACAGGACTTGAACCTGCACGGTCTCCCACCGGAACCTAAATCCGACGTGTCTGCCAATTCCACCACAGGCGCATTTTTACTTATTTTTCCCGAACCAGGCTTTTTTCATCCCTGAGAGAAATTCCTCCGTGATCGGGAATCCGGAGCTCTCGCCTATCACCGTATCGGTCAGGCAATAAGGACAGATGGCCGTGCCGTATCTGTCGCAGTCATTGTCATCGATAAGCCATTCATTGATCTGCTTGGGATCAAAGATCTTAAGGCAGTAAAAGCAGCCGCACACTTTATCCTTCTTTAAGGCTTCCATGTGATTATTGCTGAATCTGTGTGCCTCTATATACTTTTCTTCCAACTGATCTCCTCTCTGTATATCAGAAAAAGGATCTGTCTCCGCCCCCAAAAGGAGACGGAGACTGGATCGATCACTGATCACTGCATTGTTTCGAGGTCTGCCAGAGGAACGAATTCCTGAGCATCCGTGATGATGTAGTTCTCGTCAGATCCGAGGCCTATTACCATGCCGCCGGCAGGGATCTCACGCTCAACTGTAACGAGAGCGGAATCCGCATAAGCAACAGTGTCATTGATGACATTATATGCAACAGGCTCTGCAAACTCGGTATAAGCATCGTTGTCAAAAGGGATCTCGGCAGGACGGGGTGCGATCGTCTCGAGAGCCGCCGTTGTCGTCTCCTCAGCTGTTTCTTCCGTTACCTCCTCGGATGTCTCATCAGAAGAGGCTTCGGTAGACTCTGTCTCCGAATCGGTATTCTCGATACGGGCTGCCGTAGTCTCATTCGGTTCGCGGTCAGAAACGGAACCGTTGCCTCCGCATGCGGATGCTGCTGTCATAACTGCCATTGAAAGCAAGATCGCTGCTATCTTTTTCTTCATTTTTCTGTCTCCTTTTTCTTTATTATTTTCTTTCGTGTAGTCTTAAACCATTAATCCTCATCCAGCTTCAGGACGCTCATGAATGCCTCCTGGGGAACCTGAACGGAACCTACCTGGCGCATCCTCTTCTTGCCTTCCTTCTGCTTCTCGAGAAGTTTCTTCTTTCTCGTGATATCACCGCCGTAGCACTTGGCAAGAACGTCCTTACGGTATGCCCTGATCGTCTCACGGGCGATGACCTTGCCTCCGATACAGGCCTGAACGGGAACTTCGAACTGCTGCCTCGGGATATTCTCCTTGAGCTTTTCGGCCATCCTCCTGCCTCTGGCATAAGCCTTGTCGGCATGAACGATAAACGAGAGCGCATCGACGGGATCACCGTTAAGAAGTATGTCGAGCTTGACGAGCTTGCTCCTCTGATATCCGGCCATCTCATAGTCGAGGGAAGCATAGCCCCTGGTCCTCGATTTGAGAGCATCGAAAAAGTCGTAGATTATCTCGTTAAGAGGCATCAGGTAGTGGAGCATGACGCGCTTGTCATCAAGGTATTTCATGTCCTTGTACTCGCCTCTTCTGTCCTGGCACAGCTCCATTATATTGCCGACATAATCTTTGGGAAGCATTATCGTACAGTTGACGATAGGTTCCTCCATATAGTCGATCTCGGAAGGATCGGGCATATTGGTCGGATTATCGACCTCGATACACGTGCCGTCGGTCCGGTAGACCTTATATACAACGGAAGGGGCCGTCGATATGAGATCGAGATTGAACTCGCGCTCAAGTCTTTCCTGGATGACCTCATAGTGAAGAAGTCCAAGGAAACCGCAGCGGAATCCGAATCCCAAAGCCGCCGATGTCTCCGCCTCAAAAGAGAGGGCCGCATCGTTCAGCCTCAGCTTCTCGAGAGCATCGCGGAGGTCTCCGTACCTGGCACCGTCCACTGGATAGATACCGCAGAATACCATCTGCTGTATGCTCTTGTAGCCCGAAAGAGGTTCTTCTGCCGGAGTGTCGGCAAGTGTGACCGTATCACCGGGAGCGGTATCGCTGACATTCTTTATCGAAGCGCAGATATATCCTACTTCGCCCGTAAGGAGCTCATTGGCGGGAACATATTCTCCGGGGTGGAAGAATCCGAGTTCGGTGATAACAAACTCCTTTCCCGTATGCATCATGCGGATCTTATCGCCCATCTTAACGGAGCCTTCCTTGACACGCACGCTTACGATAACGCCTTTATAGGGATCGTACTTGGAATCAAAGATAAGAGCTCTCAAAGGCTTGTCTTCGGGGTCGTTCGGAGCGGGAAGATATTTTACGATACCTTCGAGCACCTCTTCGATATTGATGTCGTTCTTCGCCGAGATGGTAGGGGCATAAGATGCATCTATGCCGATATCGTCCTCTATCTCTGCTCTGACCTCTTCGGGCCGCGCCGAAGGAAGGTCGATCTTGTTGATAACGGGCAACACCTCGAGATCGGCATCGACCGCCAGATATACATTGGCAAGAGTCTGAGCTTCAACGCCCTGAGCGGCATCGACGATAAGGACCGCGCCGTCACAAGCGGCAAGCGATCTCGAGACCTCATAATTGAAGTCAACGTGACCGGGAGTGTCGATAAGGTTCAGGATATATGTATTCCCGTCAGAGGCCTTGTAAGTCATCCTCGTGGCCTGTGACTTGATCGTGATGCCCCTTTCGCGCTCGATATCCATATTATCGAGGATCTGGGACTGCATATCTCTCTTCTCCACAACGCCGGTATGCTCTATGAGCCTGTCTGCGAGAGTGGATTTACCGTGATCGATATGCGCGATTATGCAGAAATTTCTGATAAAGTCCTGTCTGTTCATTAGTTACTGATTCCGCCTGTCATAAAAATTGAACTTCACTGAGCGGATATACGACGACAAAAGCAATGCCCTTTATCCTGTCGACCGTGAAGGGACCCAGGGTACGGCTGTCGTTACTTACGATCCTGTTGTCACCCATGCAGAAATATTCGTCATCTCCGAGGATGATATCGTCATAGCCCTGCTCAACGCCGTAGGCACGTACAGTGGTCTCCATGCCGTATGCGAGGTAGGGCTCGTCAAGTTCGATGAACTCGGTGGATCCGACTTCCATGATATAGACTTTTCCGTCGGCTATCCTGATATGCTCACCGGGAAGTCCGATGATCCTCTTGATCAGATACTCCTCCTTGTCGTATCCGATCATGTTATCACCGTCGAGGATAACGATATCTCCCCTGTGGTAGCTATGGAAATACGTGCATATCTTCTGTGTAAATACGACATCACCCGTATAGAGGGTGGGATTCATGGAATCGCCGTAAACATTATCTCTTTGAATGACAAACACCACAAGGAGCACACCGACTATGACGCCGATGGCGATGGTCTTGACCCAGTCAAGGATCTCCTTTATAACCTTCTGCTTTGAGGTCTTCTCGTCCCCCGCTCTGAATTTCTCGTACTCGTAATCCCTAAGTCCTGTTTTTTTCATTCTCTGTTCTCGTCTTTCTGTTATTCGATCCCGGTTCAGATCCCTTTCAGATATCCGATAAGATCAGCCTTCGAAACGGTCATTTCCGTACCGTCTTCCATCTTCTTTATCTTTAAGGAGTCGCCGGAAAGCTCCTCGTCACCAATGACTGCCATATAAGGAACGCCGCTCTTGCCGGCATACTTCATCTGAGCCCTGAAGCTTCTGCCGAGAAGATCCTGCTCACAGCCGATGCCTTCAAGTCTTAACTGATAGCACAGCTTCGAGATATAGTCCTTTGCCTCATCGCTCATAGCCGCGAAGAAGATCTTCACATAATCAGGCTTATCAAATACGACACCCTGAGCCTGGGCCTCAAGAAGGAACCTCTCCTCACCCATCGCAAAACCGATACCGGGTGTAGCCGAACCTCCGAGGCTCTCGACCAGACCGTCATATCTTCCGCCGCCGCAGATCGTACCCTGCGTTCCGACATTCTCCGATACGAACTCGAAAACTGTCCTCGTATAGTAATCGAGACCCCTTACGATATTGGGATCCTCAGTATAGGCGATACCCATGTTATCGAGGCGTGACTTAAGGAGCTCATAGTGAGCCCTGCACTCGTCACAGAGGTGGTCTATGAGCCTGGGAGCATTCTTTACGATATCCTTCTCGCCGTCGACCTTACAGTCGATCATGCGCAGAGGATTCTTCTCGAACCTGTTCCTGCAGTCCTCGCACATCTCATCGATATGAGGCCTGAAATGATCCTTCAGAAGCTCGTTATAAGCCTTGCGGCACTTGGGGCAGCCGATGGAGTTGATGTGCAGCGAGATCTTATCAAGTCCCATCTTCTTAAAGAAGACGTTAACGATGCTTATGATCTCAGCATCGATCTCAGGTCCTTCCGCTCCGAAAGCCTCGAGTCCGAACTGGTGAAACTCCCTGTATCTGCCCTTCTGCATCTTCTCATAGCGGAAGGCGGTTATATCGTAGAACATCCTTACGGGCAGAGGAAGAGAAGCCATACCGTTCTCGATATAAGCTCTTACGACGCCTGCGGTGCCCTCGGGACGAAGCGTAATGCTCCTTCCGCCCTTATCCTCGAAAGTATACATCTCCTTCTGAACGACATCGGTCGTGTCTCCGACGCCTCTCTGAAAGACATTCGTATCCTCAAAGGTCGGGATCCTTATCTCCTCATACCCGTACAGATGGCAGATGTCGGAAAAAGTCCGCGCCGCTTTCTGCCACATAAAAATCTCTGACGGGAGGATATCCCTAGTACCTTTGGGTGCCGAATACTTCATGTTCATACTTCCTTTTGTTTATTTGCAAGCATATATTTTACCATATCAAAGCTCGATTTCATATAGGATCATGGCCAGAACGGCAGGTCCCGCGGTCTCCGTCCTGAGTATCCTCTTACCGAGCGTCACGCTTATCGCGCCGTTAGTCTTTGCCATAGAGGCCTCGTTCCCGGAAAAGCCTCCTTCGGGCCCAATAAATACGGCTATTTCAGAGAGTTTGTCCCTGTCTTCCGATCTCAGCCTCTGCTTGAGCGTCTCCCCCTTCTCCTCTTCCCACGGGATCAGGATCAGATCTGAAGCTGCTGACGCGCTCTTGAGCGCATCCTTAAACAACATAGGCTCAGCCACCTCGGGCACGATACCGCGACCCGACTGCCTGGCGGCCTCAAGAGCGATCTTCTGCCAGCGTTCCCTTTTGGAATCCTTCTTCTCGGGCCTTACGACGCAGCGTTCCGAGAATACAGGTACGATCCTCCCGACGCCGAGCTCTACCGCTTTCTGGATCGTAAGATCCATCCTCTCGCCTTTTGAGACGGACTGATAAAGAGTGACCTTTACCGGCGGCTCGCTCTCGCATTCCCTTATCTCATTTATCCTTACGGTCGTTTTATCCTTGCCGGGGACTTCTATCTCGCCTATGCATTCACGGCCGTTTTTATCCACCAAAACAAGAGTTTCCTCTGCCCTCATACGGAGGACAGAGGAAATGTAATGCGACATATCTTTATCGAGTTCGACTGTCCCGCAGGAACCGATCTCGTCTTCAAGAAAGAGTCTTGTCATCTGTTATCAGCCTTTCGCCGGGATATAAGGTATGATGGCATTGGCAAGAGCTGCAACGGGCATAGTCTGGATCCATACGCGTCCGGGGCCTATTACCTTGGTGTTGAAAAGTCCCTCGCCGCCGAGGAAGATATTCTTGGCACCCTTTACCATCTCGATATCCATCGTAACGGAAGCGTCCATCATGGCAAGATAACCGGTATCGATATACATAACTTCTCCGGGAGCAAGGTCATACTGGCAGGCCTCACCGTCGATCTCGACAAAAGCGGTACCGTTACCGGAGAGCTTCTGCATTATGAAGCCTTCTCCGCCGAACATCGAAGCGCCGAACTTCTTCTTGTATGCGATAGAGAGCTCAACTCCCTCTTCGCAGGCCAGGAAGCCCGACTTCTGGACGATGATGGTATTATTGGGAGAGATGTCCAGAGGAACGATCTTACCCGGGAAGCTAGAAGCAAAAGCAATGAAAGCATTGGGCTTCTGAGCTGTATATTTATTCTGGAAAAGGGACTCACCGGAAACAAGTCTGCCGAGAGCCTTACCGACGGAACCGCCTATAGTCTGCATCTGCATTCCGTCACTCATCCAGCTCATCGAGCCTCTCTCGGTGATAAGGCTCTCGCCCTGCATGAGCGTACAGATGGCAACGGGAAACGGTGTGCCTTTTATCTCATATTGCATAATCATCCCTCCTTGATGAAGTAGTGATTTAATTCTATCACAATGTCAGATCTGTTTAACAGCGAAAGGGGGAGAAAATGAGGCGTTATCGGAGCCGGCCGGATCCGGATGATCCGTGATAAGCCGGCAGTTCAAAAACCGCCGTTGTCCCTGATTATCTGCTTCATAACCGCAGATTTATGTACAAGGGTAGGGACAACCGGCAGATAACAAGCCGATCACGATCTTACCCCTGAAGGACCGGAAAACACCGGACCTGAGAAATACGATCAGAGTCCGCGCGCCGGCACAACAACCGAAAATGAAACCCGCAAAAAAGCGGCCCCCGTAAAAGGGCCGCTGAAGTATACTTGATCGATAAGATCACTCGATCGTGGAGTCGATCTCGGAAAGGTTCGTCTGGATCTTCGAGATGCACTCGCCGAGCGTATCGTTGGCGCCCTTGAGAAGATCCTTAACATAGAAGTGAGCGCTCCTTCTAAGTTCGTCTGCGTGGTTCTCGGCGGCAGCGATGATGTTATCAGCTTCTTCCCTTGCACCCTTGGTGATCTCGTGCTCGTTGACCATGGAGGCGTACTTTCTGTTGGCGTCGTCTATGATCTTCTTGTTCTTCTCTCTTGCTGTGCCGATGATCTCCTGTGCACGCATTATGATGTCGTTGGACTGCTTTACGGAAGCAGGGAGCCTGTTCTTCAGTTCCTCCAAAGACGCGATCATCTCAGCTCTGTCGACAGAACACTTGTCTGTAAAAGGAACGCCGCTTGCCTCCTGGAGAATGGCAATGAGCTCATCAATGTGCTTGATGGGATCGTATCTCTCGGCTGCGCGCTGAGCAACTCCCGGATTAGCCATATTGTTTTCCATATTATTCCCTGCCTTTCTTAAGCTTGTCGGAAACAAATCCGTATATTTCGGAAGGGACCATCTTCGAGATATCCCCGCCGTAAAGACCGACTTCTTTTACAATGCTCGAACTGATCAGTGAAAGATCATCGCGGCACGGAAGGAGCATGACATCGTATTCGGGATACAGGAGCCTGTTGGCCAGAGCCATCTCGGCTTCATATCTGAAATCCGACTCGGACCGTATTCCCCTAACGACCGCATTGCATTGTATCTTCTTGTAAAGATCCACCAGCAGTCCGTCGTACTTGATGACCTCGACATTATCTATCGCTTTCAATGATTCTTCGACCATAAAGACCCTGTCATCGGGCGCGAAATAATGCTTCTTCGAGTCATTGTGCATGACCGCTACATAGAGTTTATCACAAATCCGCGCAGCACGCCTTGCAATATCTCGGTGACCTCTCGTGAAAGGGTCAAAACTGCCGGGAAAAAGCAATGTGGTCACTACCGGATCCTCCCCAAATTGTTCTTACTCAAAAAATGTTATCACTGTAAGGCCGTAACTACAAGAACGAATGAATTTCAAGTTTATTACATCTGTATCAAAAGGCAGGTCCGAGGAGTGTTCGCACAGTACGATACCGCCCTCCGAGAGCAGTCCGTATTGCCTGATCAGCCCTGCGATCCTGACCATATCCTTATGAGCCTCACGGTACGGTGGATCAAGAAAGATGATATCGAACTTCTTTCCTTCCTGCCCGAGAACCTCAAGAGCTTTGTCATAGTGAGCCTTTATAAGGCGGAATCTGGGATCTTCACCGCAGTGTATCTTTTGAAGGTTTTCCTTTATGATGCCTGCTGCGGCTCCTGACCTCTCGATCATTACAGCTTCAACCGCGCCGCGGCTTACGGCTTCGATACCCATCTGTCCCGTCCCCGAAAATATGTCCAGGAAGGAACACTCCGGCACCCTCATCTGGATCATCGAGAAGACAGCCTCCTTGACCTTGTCGGTCGTGGGTCTGGTATTATCGCCTTTGGGGGCATTAAGTATCGTCCCTCTGAATTCTCCGGTCACTACTCTGGGCATATTTACAGATTCCCCATCTTATCTTTAAATCTCAGGTCGAACATGACCCTTATATTCTCCAGAAGCGTTTCCGCTTCCTCCCCGCCTTTGTCGAGGACTTCATTGACTTCCTCGCGTGCAGTGTTGGCGAGATCGGTATCGGTATAGAGATTGGCGGCACGAAGCTGCGGGATACCATGCTGTCTGGTCCCGAAAAAGTCTCCCGGGCCTCTAAGCTCCAGATCCTTCTGAGCCAGCTCGAATCCGTCGGTACTCTCGCACATCAGTTTCATCCTGGTAAGAGCACGTTCTGTCCTGCTCTCCGATGCGAGCACGCAGTAAGACTGCAGCGTTCCCCTTCCTATCCTTCCTCGAAGCTGGTGCAGAGTGGATAACCCGAACCTCTCGGCATCCATTACTATCATGAGGGTGGCATTGGGATTATTGACCCCGACTTCTATTACCGTGGTTGATACGAGAAGCGCTGTCTCACGGCTTAAGAACCTCTCCATCGTAGCGAGCTTATCCTTCTCGTTCATGGAACCGTAAAGGACTTCGCATTTATATTCCGAAGCAATCCCCTCGTCCTCGAGCTTTTTGGCCATATCCATAACGCTTATCGCCTTGCCCTGCTCTTCCGTTTCCTTATCGTCGAAAACATTCGAATACAGTTCCTCATGCTCATCGTCGATCTTAGAGCATACGATATACACCTGCTCGCCCTTCGTAAGCTTGGCCCTTATAACGCGGTAGATCTCGCTGCTTTCAGTCGAGGGAAGGAAATATGTCTTTATCTCCGAACGCCCCTTGGGCTTCTGTTTTATAACCGATGTATCCATATCACCGTATACGACCATTGCCAGCGTTCTCGGGATCGGCGTGGCTGTCATTACGAGATTATGTACGCTGAGGTTCTGCTCTTCCCTCGAGACGAGGAGCTTCTCCCGCTGCTTTACGCCAAAGCGGTGCTGTTCGTCAGCAATGACCAGAGCCAGATCCTTAAAGGAAACGTCATCGGACAGTACGGCGTGTGTCCCGATTATGACCGATGCCTCATTATTTCGAAGCTGCTCTTTTATCTCTTTCTTGAGCGAGGCTTTTGTCTTTCCCAGCAGCAGAGCAACATTGATGCCGCTCCCCTTAAGGAGCGCCTGTGCAGAATCATAATGCTGCTTGGCGAGGACCGACGTCGGCGCCAGAAGTACTGCCTGTTTTCCCATGAGAGCAGTCATAGCCATCGAGAGGATGGCGACTGCGGTCTTGCCCGAACCGACATCGCCCTGAACGAGCCTGTTCATCGGCTTATCGCTCATGAGATCCTTCTGTATATCCGCGAGAGTCCTTTTCTGATCGTCCGTAAGTTCAAACCCGAGATTACCGAGTACGGCTTTCCAGCGTTCCGCCACACCCTCGGGAAACAGATCCGACGACTTCGGGATCACCACGGGAGCCTTCAGATCTTCATCGCCTTTGATAAACTTTCGTATGCCGATACCGAGGAGGATCAGTTCCTCATATGCGATCCTTCTTCTGGCGTTGAGCGCATCTTCGATACTGTCGGGGAAATGCACTTTCTCATAAGCCTCCGATACGCTCATCAGCCCTTCCCGTTCTGAAAGTTCGGAAGGGATAACATTTCTAAGCTTCGAAGAAGTGAGTTTCAGAGCCGTCTTTACCCATGTATTGATCTTCGCAGAAGTAAGCCCTGCAGTAAGGGAATAAACGGGTCTTATGAGCCTTCCGGAAGACAGATCCGATGCATCCTCAACATGCGGGTTCACCATCTGGAAATGTCCGCCGTAGTATGTGGGAACGCCGTGTACAAAGACACGGGAACCTTTGGCAAACTTATCGAGAAGATAGGGTGAATTAAAGAACGAGAGTTCTATCCTTCCCGTGCCGTCAGAGACGTAAAACGAGACCGGCGACGTTTTCTTATAACCTTTACGCACAGGTGAAGTCGTAACGTCGGCTGTAAAGGACATCTCAGATCCTTCCTGCAGTTCTCCGATATGTCCCGTCCTGCTCCAGTCGTTATAACGAACCGGAAGATACGAGATCAGATCGTAGACGGTAAAGATCTCGAGCCTGTTGAGTCTCTTCTGTGCTTCGGGACCTATCCCGTAGATAACGCTGACCGGAGAGGAAAGCTTTACTTCGCTCATAATACCCTCCTGCAGAAATCCTTTAACGGACAGGAATCACAATCCGGTCCGGAAGCCTTGCAGAATGTTCTTC
>JAFZWN010000021.1 GCA_017617295.1 Clostridiales bacterium
GGTCGCTGGATGACCATGCATTTTATAACTGTAGAAATCTTAGGAATGTGATACTTCCTGAAAGTATATATCAAATAGGAGATTATGCATTTTCTGGTTGTACAAGTTTAAATTCTGTAGTAATGAGTAACTATGATTATTACAATAAAGCATTTCCGAGTTGGGATGAATATTCAAGCATTTTTCATTATTATTATACTATTTCGTATATAACAAACGGAGAGGGAACTGTTAGTGGAAAAAGAAAAACATATGGTACAGATGAATTTGAATTGATTGTTACCCCAGAAAATTATTATGGCATTGACAGTGTTATATGGGATAACGGATTTAGAACCGTTGTACTGTACCCAAATGATGAAGGCTTGTATACAATGCCTGATTCTGATGTTGCCGCAACTTTAAATGTATCAATTAGTCATTCACATACTGTAGTTAGTGATCCTGCTATTGCGCCTGATTGCATACACATTGGATTGACCGAAGGAAGCCATTGTTCGATTTGCGGTGAAGTAATAGTTCCTCAATATTCTGTTCCTGCGACAGGACATACTCCTGTAATTGATCCTGCAGTGGCAGCGACGACTGCCGCAACAGGTCTTACAGAAGGAAGTCATTGCTCGGTATGTGGAGAGATTATAGTTGCTCAAAGTGTTATACCCACTATCACAACCACAAACAACACCACTACCGCCCCGACTCCAGCAACTCCGACTCAATCTACATCGGCAAATACACCTTATAGTACTGGATCAGGGGTTTCCGGTTTTGTTGAGAGACTTTATACAGTAGCTTTAGGAAGAAGTTCCGATCCTGTTGGACAACAGCAGTGGGTTAATACTATTACATCAGGGCAGAATACCGGTGCGGATGTAGCTAGGGGATTTCTTTATAGTCCTGAGTTTATTAACAAGAATTGTACTAATGAAGAATTTGTCAGGATTCTATATCGCACTTTCTTTGGGCGAGAAGCAGATGTAAACGGATTAAATGCATGGGTTGGGGTGCTTTACCAGGGTGATAGCAGACAAAACGTCATTGAAGGATTTATTAATTCTACTGAATGGGCAAATCTCTGCCTATCATATGGTATTTCTTCCGGTGGAACCGGGTCACCGTCTGTTGATGTAGAGCCTAACCAAGCCACAGTAGATTTTGCCACTAGGCTTTATACAACTTGTCTTAATAGAAACGCTGATCCGAGTGGACTTATGGCATGGGCTCGTCAATTAGCTAATCAGAGAGAAACCGGAACTGGAGCTGCCAGAGGTTTTTTCTTCAGCGAAGAGTTTATAAGACAAAATATAAGTAATGAAGAATATGTAGCCCGATTGTACAGAACATTTATGGGAAGAGAACCTGATGTGATTGGGTTTAATGCTTGGGTGAGCCAGCTGTATAGCGGAATATCCAGAGAAGAAGTCTTCAATGGGTTCGCTCAATCTCAGGAGTTCACACAGATCTGTGCCCAGTACGGGATCGTGAGAGGGTGATTAATCAGTAGTCACTACTTGATGAACGAATAAGGAGGATGACTATATGACTGCTAATGATGTAAAAATTGTACCTGATCTCAGTACCGTTGACATCAAAGATTGTATAAAAAGATTTGAAGCAGAGAATCAAACAAGTGAGGTAGCTGTTAGTTCTGTGTTTTCACGATATAACAAGAATATAGAGTTATCGGAAATTCTTATAAAAGTTATTGTTATAAATAGTTGTTATAATGCAAGACTTAACAATAATCATACAAGTAACGATACAGAAAATGTCAATCTTCCCGTGGATGTTTATACCATATCAGATCATTTTTTCAGACGACGTGAAGAAATTGCCAAGTATGTTGAAGATAAGGATAAAATTAGTTTGATAGAGAATCTTAAAAAGGTTGGCGATGAATATAAAATAGCGTACTCGTTTGTTACCAAATACTTTTATTGGGAATATCAGGATATGGACATTTATATGGTTGATCGCTATGTAAAAGGAGTTTTGTATTACTATAACAAGCAAATCCAATATACTGAGAAATTTACTCAAAAGGATCTGGATAACTATACAGTGTTTTGTAGTGCTTACGATGCTTTTTTCTCAGCACTCCATAAGGTGAATAACTACGTGTTTAAAAGCACAAGAGAAAAGGACATATTTCTTTGGATGTTCGCTAAGGATCTGGAAAAGAAAAAACATATAAAAATCACATATGAATAATCGACAACAAGATATTGTTAATAAGATTAAAAGCCGGTCGGCAGATTAGAAATGGTCTGCCGACTTTTTTCTGCAGGGAAGGAAAACCGGAGTTCCTCATGACGGAACAGCCGATTAAGAATAACAACTACCGACCGGCTTAATTCCGTTTATCAGATCCGCAGGCGCTGTCAAGTCCCAAGCCGCTTCGCGGTGCCCCGTGGGCAGACTTGACAGAAGGAGCCTGCCGGATCTGTAAGATCAGCGATAAGCCGGCCGGTGAACAGAATTGATCTGCCGTTTCGTGATGCCTATGTTGAAAGAACGATTTCAACCTTTTTTGCGAAAAATCCAAAAAAGGTTGAAGTCGGGGGTACGGACTGACCAAAAAGGTTGAATTACGTTTTGAAAATGCTTCAAAAGGTTGAAATTACCTTTCGATATAGAACAAAAAGGTTGAAATGATATAATGGTGCTGCCGAGATCTTTCCGGGATGCATTTTCGATTCGAAGATGCAGTCCAGTTAATTCGGAGAAACAGGCAAAAAAGTCCTTGCAAAAAGGATAAACATAATGTACAATCGTAAAGCATTATGCGAGAAACGGATTAACCCTACAGTAGATGGAGGTGAAGATATATGGCACATCCTAAGAGAAAGTGGTCGAAGGCAAGGACTTCCCGCCACAGAAGCGCATGGAAGCTTGCGACACCCGGTTTTGTTGAGTGCCCGCAGTGTCATTCCAAGATGCTTCGCCGCAAAGTTTGCAAGAATTGCGGTTATCTTGACGGCAAGCAGGTCATAGCGATCGGCGAAGAAGTTTGACCCGAATTTAAAGCAGGCTTAAGACAGGGTGGTGTTTAATGGCACCACCCTTTTTTACTGATTTTTGGAGAATAAGAGATGAGCAAACCCGTAGTAGCTATAGTCGGAAGACCCAATGTCGGAAAGTCTTCGCTCTTTAACGCCCTTTACGGCGAGAGGATATCGATCGTACACGATACCCCCGGCGTAACACGTGACCGTATCTATGCCACCGCCAAGTGGAGAGAGCGGGAGTTTGTAATGATCGATACCGGCGGTATCGAGCCTTCCACGAGCGATGTCATATTGAAGGGCATGAGGCTTCAGGCCGAGATCGCGATCGAGACGGCCGATGTCATCGTTTTCATGTGCGATATCAAGGCGGGCATGACGGCGGCCGATGAGGAGATAGCCGTAATGCTCCAGAAGAGCAAGAAGCCCATAGTCCTTTGCGTTAACAAGGTGGACTATGTAGGTGATCCGCCTGCCGAGATGTATGAGTTCTATAATCTCGGTATCGGCGATGTAGTTCCGATCTCCGCCGCACACAGGCTCGGGATAGGCGATCTTCTCGATACCGTTTTCGAGCATTTCCCCGATCCAACTGAGAACGAGGAGGAGGAAGGCATAATCAGGGTCGCACTGATAGGAAGACCTAATGCGGGCAAATCTTCTCTTACGAATACTCTTGCCGGAAGCGACAGATCGATAGTATCCGATATAGCAGGCACGACCAGGGATGCCGTTGACGTTCAGATAGAGAATAAATACGGCAAGTTCGTGATAGTCGATACCGCAGGTATGCGAAAGAAGAGCCGCATCGAGGATGTCATCGAGAAATATTCGATGGTAAGGGCTCTGTCCGCGATAGACAATGCCTCTGTATGCGTCATCCTTATAGATGCCACGGTGGGCGTTACCGAGCAGGATACAAGGGTCGCGGGTCTCGCGCACGATGCCGGAAAGGCATGTATCTTTGCGATCAACAAGTGGGATCTGGTCGATAAGCAGACCGGAACCCTCGAAGCAATGACGAAGATCATAAGAGACAGGTTTGCCTTTATGGATTATGCTCCGGTCGTATTCATCTCGGCAAAGACAGGACAGAGGACGGACAGGCTCTGGGAGAAGATCGTCTCCGTTCACGAGCAGGCTGGGAGAAGGCTTACGACGGGCGTATTTAACGATATGCTCAATGAGGCTGTCGCGATGGTACCGACTCCCCAGGATAAGGGCAGGCACTTAAAGATCTATTACGGAACGCAGGTGTCGAGCTTCCCGCCCACATTCGCGCTCTTCGTAAATGACAAGGAACTGTCCCATTTCTCCTATGAACGTTATATCGAGAACCAGATCAGGAAGAACTTCGGCTTTGAAGGGACCCCTATAAGGATATATATGCGTAATAAGAAAGGCGATAACTGATCATATTTTGTGTAATGTGACGGCTAAAAAAGCCACGCGGATATGCGGCCGGAAATATAAAATATTAAGCGGCAGAAAACATTCGTAAAAAGCAAACAGGAGTATATTTATGGCAAAGATCGAGAACATGCGTAATATCGCGATCATAGCGCACGTAGACCACGGAAAGACTACCATCGTAGATTCCATGCTCAAGCAGGCAGGTATCTACAGAGAGAACGAGCAGATCGTTGAGCAGGTAATGGACAGTAATGACCTCGAGAGGGAAAGAGGCATCACGATCCTTGCCAAGAATACGGCCATCCAGTACAAGGACATTAGGATCAACGTCGTTGATACTCCCGGACATGCTGACTTCGGAGGAGAAGTTGAGCGCGTGCTTAAGATGGTAGACGCAGTACTTCTCGTCGTCGATGCTTTCGACGGCCCCATGCCCCAGACAAGATTCGTTCTGCGTAAGGCTCTCGAGATGGGTCTCAAGCCTATCGTCTGCATCAATAAGATCGACAGACCCGACGCCCGTCCCAATCAGGTCGTCGACATGGTCCTCGATCTCTTTATCGAGCTCGGCGCCGATGACGACCAGCTCGAGTTCCCGATCGTTTACACATCCGGTAAGGTCGGCATTGCCACCCTTGATCTCAAGGAATATGAGGAAGGCAAGCAGCTCGATTTCACTCCTCTGCTTGATACCGTCGTTGAATATACGCCCTGTCCCGAGGGTGATCCCGATGCCCCTTTGCAGCTTCTCGTATCCAATATCGATTCCGATCCCTATATCGGAAGGATCGCGGTAGGCCGTATCGAGAGAGGTACGATCTCCCAGAATCAGAATGTCGCAGTAGTTACATACGGGACCGAAGGCAAGAGGAATTCCAGAGTCGTTAAGCTCCTGAGATTTGCCGGACTTTCCAGACAGGATATCGATTCCGCTTCCATCGGCGAGATCGTATGCGTCGCGGGTATCCCCGAGATCAATATCGGTGATACGATCTGTGATGTAAACAATCCCGAGGCTGTTCCGTTCGTCAATATCGACGAGCCCACTATCGCCATGACATTCTCGGTCAACGACAGCCCGTTTGCCGGACAGGAAGGAAAGTATGTAACATCCAGACATCTTCGTGACAGGCTCTTTAAGGAAGTCGAGACCAATGTCTCGATGAGAGTCGAAGAGACCGATACGACAGAGGCATTCGTCGTAAAGGGAAGAGGAGAACTGCACCTTTCCATCCTTATAGAGACGATGAGAAGAGAAGGATATGAATTCCAGGTATCCCGTCCCAAGGTCATCATGAAGGAAGTCGACGGCGTTATGTGCGAGCCTGTCGAAGACCTCATGATCGACGTTCCCGAGGACTTCGTCGGACCCGTTATGGAGAAGCTCGGAAGACGTAAGGCGGAGCTCCTTAATATGCTCCCTCCCGACAAGGGCTATAGCAGACTTGAGTTCCGTATCCCCTCCAGAGGTATCATCGGATACCGTACCGAGTTTTTGACCGACACTAAGGGCAATGGTATAATGAACAGCGTGATCAGTGGCTTTGAGCCCTTTGCCGGAGACATCGAGACACGTACTCACGGTGTGCTCGTGGCATTCGAGAGCGGTGAGGCCATGACATATGGTCTGTTCAATGCACAGGACAGAGGAGCGCTCCTTATCGGCGCGGGCACTCCCGTATACGAGGGCATGATAGTGGGTATCAATCCCAAGCCCGAGGATATAACGGTCAATGTCTGCAAGAAGAAGCATGTAACAAACATGAGAGCCGCAGGATCCGACGATGCCATGCGTCTTACGCCTCCTTTGAACTACAGCCTTGAGCAGTGCCTCGAACTTATCGAAGATGATGAGCTCTGTGAGGTCACTCCTAAGAATATCAGGCTTCGTAAGAAGATACTTAATACTGATCTCAGGATGAAGGACAGAGCCAAGAAAAAGGGATAATAAATGCTGTCTAAGAAGATCAAGATCGCTCTTCGCATACTTCTTGTTACGGTCCTCCTGTTTATCTTTCTGGTGACCGGAGTATATTTCGGATACAATTACGTTATTTCACAGGAGCAGCGTATCGCGAGTCTTCAGGCCCGTATAGAGAGCGGTGAGTTCGTGGTCGACAAGGATACCGAAGGCGCTGTGCCTCTGGTCATCAATACCGGTGACATGACTTCTGATATCGCCGAGCACCTTTTTGAACTGGGGCTTATCGACAATACTTTCGTATTTTCGCTGATGAGCAAGATAAACGGTTTTGACGGCGCATATATGGCCGGTACGCACTATCTCATGCCGGGAATGGCCTACGATGAGATAATGTATTTCCTCACTCTGAAACCCGAGAGCGTTGTCGTAACTTTCCCTGAGGGGATCACCTATAATGAGATCAAGCAGAGGCTCCATGACGCCGGCCTGACATTCTCCGACGAGGAGATGGACGAGTGCATGGACAGCCCGAACCTCTTTACGGAATACAGGTTCGTAGCCGAACTGCACCTGACAGATGAGCGTGACCACGTATTGTCCGGATATCTTTTCCCCGATACATACGAATTCGATATCAATGCCAGCGCGAGGACCATCGTCAACACATTCCTCAATAATACGAACAGCAAGCTCTACGACGAGTATTATGACAGGGCTGATGCCATCGGAATGTCGCTCGATGAGGTCATTACTTTCGCTTCTCTTATCCAGAGCGAGACGTCGAGAGCAACTGATATGATGTTTATCTCTGCGGTCTTCCATAACAGGCTGGCATCGGAAGACGAGTCGTTCCATTATATGAGCTCCGACGCCTCCATCAACTATCTCCGCGAGATGAGAGGACTTCCCCGCCGTCTCGTGCTTACTTCGGACGATCTGGCTATCGACAGCCCGTATAATACCTATACTCATCCGGGACTTCCGCCGGGACCCGTTTGTATGCCCGGTCTCGATGCCATCCAGGCTGCGCTCTATCCCGAACCCAACTGCAACTATTTCTATTTCTGCGCTGACGGAGAAGGCGGAACGGTCTATGCCGTAACGCTCGAAGAGCATGAGGCTAACGTCGCCAGATTCAGAGAGATATGGGAAGCACAGGATGCCGAGGCAGGAGTAGCGGCTCCCGCATCTGAGACTGTCGCTGAGACAGATCCGGAAAGTCAGAGTGAAGACTGATATGAAACGCCCCGAGGTTCTAAGTCCCGCAGGAGATCCGGAGAAGCTCCGCACTGCAGTGGCATACGGCGCAGATGCTGTATATATGTCCGGTAAGAGCTTCGGTCTCCGTACTTTCAGCGGGAATTTTGATCATGCTCAGATGAAGGAAAGCATAAGCTACGCTCACGGTAAGGGCGTAAAGTGCTATGTCACCATGAATATTATGGCGACGGAAGAAGATATTTCCAAAGTCGGTGATGAGATAGATTTTGTTGCCAATGAGGCAAAAGCCGATGCCATACTGGTATCGGATCCCGGTATCTTCTCGAAGATCAGAGATATCGCCCCGCAGATGCAGATACATATCTCGACCCAGGCCAGTACCACCAACAGCGAAGCCTGCAGATTCTGGTATAAGATGGGTGCGAGCCGTATTGTCCTCGCGCGGGAGGTATCGCTTGAGCAGATCCGTAAGATAAAGAACAATATCCCGGAGGATCTGGAGATAGAGTGTTTTGTTCACGGTGCCATGTGCATGGCATATTCGGGAAGATGCATGCTCTCGAACTACTTTACGGGACGACGGGCCAACGGAGGCGCCTGTGCCCAGCCGTGCCGGTGGGGTTATACGGTATCAGAGGAAAAGAGGCCGGATATACATCTGCCGGTCGAAGAGGATCCCCGAGGCACATATATCTTCAGCAGCAAGGATCTGTGTATGGTCGATCACATCCCGGATATGATCGAAGCAGGTATCGACAGCCTTAAGATAGAAGGCAGGATAAAGGGAGCATATTATGCTGCCGCCGCTACCAAAGTGTACAGGGAAGCGGTCGATCTGTATCTGTCCGATCCTTCCGGGTTTAAAGCCGATCCCAACTGGGGGATATTACTGGATAAGGTAGTTCACCGCGATTATTATACGGGGTTCTTTTATACTTCGCCTTCGGAAACGGCAGCTATAGCTCCCGAAAAGACATATAACAAGCCTGCTTTCGTTACCTGCAGGGTGGAGGGCAGAGAAGGAGACCTGTACAGGGTCAGCCAGATAAACAAGGTGTATAACGGAGATACCCTGAACGTATTAAAGCCCGAAGGATATGAGGCTCCCGTCCGGATAACCGGTATGTGGGATCAGGATATGAACGTGATAGATTCCGCTCCTCACCCTCAGATGATATTCTATATCAGGTTGGACAGGGATACCGATCTGCCAGAGATGTCTTTTCTCAGCCGTGACGGTGACAAGGATGAAGGAATACTCCCCAATAACGGATGATATCAGCTCTTACCCTTTACGGTCTCGACGTCTTCGTCAGGCTTCTTCATGAACTTCCCTAAGATACTTGAAAGGAATGCCAGGAGTTTCTTGTCAAGCTCGAAGACCTTGAAGATCTGGATGATGATGATCATGACGGTAGGTCCGAGAAGGAATCCTATGGCACCCCAGATATAAACGCCGAGAGCCATCGACACGAGCATCAAAAGCGGATGCATATGCATCGATTTGCCGAGTATCGGAGGTTCGATTATCCTTCGTAATACAGTCATTATCGACATTGCTATGATAAGGATGAGAACGGCCCTGAAGTCGCCGTGCAGTCCGCAGTATATCATAACGGGGATCATCGTGGCGGAGATGCCGAGAACGGGCAGGAAGTCGATGATGCCGGTGATAACGGCAAGTATTCCGGCGTATTTGACGCCCGCGAGCTTGAAGCCTATCCATGCTTCGATCGCCGTTATGATAAGGAGCAGCAGATAACCGCCGAGTACTCTGAATATCATTACGAACAGGTCATTTATCAGTGAGATGGACTTTTTTCTGAAAGGCTTGTTCGGAAGATTCCTGATATAGAATTTGAGAACATTCGGACCGTCATGGATAAAATAGTATCCGCTAAGTATTACGCAGATAATGACGAAGATCCAGTAGGGGATGCTCCCGACCATGGTCCACAGGGATGCAAGGAACTTGGATACTACTGCGGGAGCAGCTTTAACTATGTTGGTCCAGACATCCGCCAGGCTCTGTTCAAAAGACTGGATAAGGGACGGCGTGATGAAACCGCCGTTCTCGGATGAGAAACGGAGGATCAGGTTGTCCAGCATCTCGGTTATCCTGGCGGGCGATGCCATGTTGGAAAGGGAATTTACTACCGAGTTTACCTGCGAGAACAGGGAGAGAAATGCCCAGATAACGAACAGACCGATAAGTACGAGCAGGATGATATAGATGACCATAGCCACCTTGCGCTTTTTGGACTTGGTGAACAGCCTGTTCTTCGAGAAGACTCCGCAGAAACTCTCTGACATTGAATAACTTGTCTTTGCGAGTATAAATCCGATCAGAAACGGCACCATGACCGCGATGATCTTAGTGGCCCCGTAGCATAAGGCAACGCCGATCAGTACCATAAGTATGAACTTGATCATAGCCATTACAGAGGCTCTGTCTCTTATATATCTGTTTTCATCTGTCATATGTGAGCTCCCTTCAAGACCAGTATATTAAGAGCGACAAGTATCAGAGTGCCGGCAAACAGTGCAGGGCATAGTCCCCTTACGAATGCGGGGATCGCCATGTCCTCTTCTGACATTTTATCAGAGTCGACACCGTGAAGGTCGGAAAAATACGAATATCCGAAATTATCCATAAGGACTTTTATGAAATAAAGGAGTACTCCGCCGAGGAAAAGGGCGGGTACCGATGCATAGAGATATGTCTGCGGTATATCGGAATAAGTCTGTATCGTTGTGATATCGACTTTTGTGAGTACCGAAGTGAGAGTAAGTTCCGCCGTCTTCATGCCGAGCATGCACAAAAACGGCGCGAAGATATTGCCTGAACGGTACCGCAGGAGCCCGAACCAGAGCCCGCAGACAAGGATCGCGGAAGAATTAAGGACATTGAGCGAATAGAATGTATAAAAGACCGCGATGACGATGATCCCCATAAGTTTCTCGCGGCTTCGAAACCTTGACCACAGAAGGCCGTAGAAAAATACGGAAATTCCGAAAGCAGGAAGGATGGTCTCCGTGATAAGCGACAGGATGAATCCCTGGGAAGATGCGGTTCCGCCGGTATAGAAGAAAGCGGGGAAAATGATCTTCAGGTCCATCCTGAGCCAGAGCCATGCGCAGATGTTGTGAAGCGATGACGATATGAGCATCAGCGGGAATCCCGAAGCAAAAGCAGTAACAAGAACGCCGGCTCCGCTGTATTCCCCAATGATCTTTTCCTCGAACCCCTTGCAAAGACCGAATGCCGGAAGGATCAGGCAGAAGAAAACGTTAAGGATCATAAGTACCGAGAATCCCACCAGAGAAGTAGTCGGGACCGGAGCTCCCCATTTTACTGCGAGACACTCGCCTGTATATATCATGGCGAGCATTACGGACATTATCCATATGGGATAACCCCAGTGACAGAAGCGGGGATTCCCGAATTCATTCTTTAAAAACGTAAAGAGTTTCTCGGCAATACCGGACATTATCTATACACCCCCAGCGCATCGGCATAGGGAATGAGGTGGTCCGTGAAGATCGGTTCCAGTGATAGGAATACAGCTGCGCCGTATGCCAGGAACGGTCCGAAAGCCAGATAATCCGGGTCGTCGGCAAAATGGATCTGAGCCCTTCTCTTGGCGATCTCGCGCCTGGTCTTTACGGGATCCTTGCTCTCGCGGATCTCTTTTTCCTCTTTTTTCTTACGGACAGTCTTTCTGACAAGAAGAGGGATCGCAAAGAATACGGCGCTGAATACGGCAAAATAGATAAGTACTACCAGACCGTAGCATCCGACCAGCATACCGCAGGCTCCGAGGAGCTTGACATCTCCGCCTCCCATCGCCTCACGGCCCATAAATGTCTCGGTGATAAAGCCGATGAGCCAGAGGAATCCGCCGCCTATAAGAAGAGCCAGGACCCTGTTGAGGACTATGTGATACCATGTGCATTCGGAAGAGAACCATATAGTCCCTTCGAGAAAGTCTCCCGCCAGTCCCGCGAAGCCCAGGATCAGAAGGAAGAGCGGGAATTCGTCGGGGATTATGCGGTTAAGCCTGTCAGCAACGGCGACAAGGAATATGATCGGAACAGCTATAAGAATTACGGCCAGGTGGATAGGCTTAACGGTAACGAAATAGTTCTCGTAGCAGAAGATCACGGTCAGGACATAGAACAAAGCGCAGGAAAGCGCAGCCAGTATTCCGTGGGGAACTGTCTTCATTCTTTTTGAAAGCCTGAAATCGGGTGCTTTCTCGTCGTATCCGTAATCCTGAAGCCATTTCTCGGGCAACAGCTTGAATATATATGTCAAAGACAGTCCGATGCCGATGCCCAGAAGGCCCGCTATGACTGCCAACAGAATCTTGTTCATACATGCTCCGCCATTTTTAATAATAAAAGTTTAATATACGGGGCTTTTTTTATCAACCTTAATTAATTATTTAAAGGGTTCCGAAAATTGACCTATCGGGGACAAATTGGATATAATTGTAGGGATTCAATTTGGAGGGAGGGACGCTTTCATAAGCGTCACATCATTATGGCAAAGACTACTATTACAGCGAAGATGCTCGAAGAGAAGATGCAGTCTCACGTTAAGGCTGAGACCGGTATGTCTCTTGAGAATGCTACGGCCAGAGACTACTGGACAGCGCTTTCCAAGAGCGTTGTAGAGATCATCTCCGATGATTTCCAGGCTACGAGAGAGGCTTATTCCAAGGTCCGTCAGGCACATTATCTGTCTGCAGAGTTCCTGGAGGGACGTTCCCTTCTTAATAATCTCGTTAATCTCGGCATATACGATCAGGCTAAGGAGGCGCTTGCCGCTTTCGGATATGACATTACCGACATCCTCGAGCAGGAGATCGATCCCGCTCTCGGAAACGGAGGTCTCGGAAGACTTGCCGCATGTTTCCTTGATTCGTGCGCCACTTTGGATCTTCCCGTAAACGGATACGGTATCCTTTACCGCTACGGTCTTTTCCGTCAGGCTATCGAGAACGGTTTCCAGAAGGAGTATCCTGATGCCTGGATGGAGAGAGGATATCCTTTTACTCCTGCCAGATATGACGAGAGAGTCAAGGTCCACTACAACGATATCGATGTATGGGCTATCCCTTATGACCTTCCCATCACGGGTTACGGCACGAAGAATATCAACCTTCTGAGACTGTGGAAGGCAGAGCCTGCACAGGACTTCGACTTTAATCTTTTCAATTCCCAGAGATTTGACGATGCCGTCATCGAGAGGAACCGCGTAAACGATATCTGGAGAGTCCTTTATCCCAATGATACTTCCTACGATGGTAAGGTCCTCCGCGTAAGACAGCAGTATTTCTTCGTATCCGCTTCGCTTCAGGATATAGTAAGAAAGTACAAGAAGGTCCATGGTGACGATCTTCACGATTTTGCAAAGTATAATGCCATTCAGCTTAACGATACACACCCCGTAATCGGTATCCCCGAGCTTATGAGGATCCTTGTTGATGAGAACGGCATCAGGTGGGAAGAGGCCTGGGAGATCGTTAAGGAGACTTTCGCTTATACCAACCACACGATAATGGCTGAGGCTCTCGAGAAGTGGGATATCTCCATATTCAGATTCCTCTTCCCGAGGATCTTCGAGATCGTTGAGGGCATCAACAATCAGTTCAGGGCCCAGATGTATGAAGCAGGCCTTTATTCCGAGCTTATTGACCGTATGAGCCCTCTTGCCGACGGCAAGGTTCAGATGGCTTGGCTCGCTATCTACGGATCTCATTCCGTAAACGGCGTTGCTGCTCTTCATACGGACATCCTTAAGAATGAGACTCTCAAGGACTGGTATCAGATCTATCCAGAGAAGTTCAGCAATAAGACAAACGGCGTTACTCCGAGAAGATGGCTCCGCACATGTAATCCCGAGCTTGCAGCTCTCATTACGGAGCTTCTCGGCAACGACAAGTGGGTAACGAATCTCGAAGACCTTAAGAAGCTCGAGAAGTATAAGGATGACGAGAAGATAATGAAGAGGTTCCTGCAGATCAAGAAGACCAAGAAGGAACAGCTTTCCGCTCATCTTAACAAGACTTACGGGATAGAACTCAACTCCGATTCCATCTTCGATGTTCAGATCAAGAGACTTCACGAGTACAAGAGGCAGCTCCTTAATGCTATCTATGCTCTTAACCTTTATGACAGGCTCAAGGAGAACCCGAAGCTTGCAATGCCTCCGGTAACGATCATCTTCGGTGCCAAGGCTGCTCCCGGTTATTTCAGGGCTAAGGCTATCATCAAGTTCATCAACGAGATCGCCAAGCTCATCGATAATGATCCGGCCATGAAGGGCAGGCTCAAGGTCCTCTTCATCGAGAACTACAATGTCAGTAACGGTGAGAAGATCTTCCCCGCAGCCGATGTATCCGAGCAGATCAGTACGGCAGGTCTCGAGGCATCCGGTACGGGTAACATGAAGTTCATGATGAACGGTGCCGTTACTCTCGGAACCCTGGACGGTGCAAATGTCGAGATCGCGGAAGCAGTCGGAAACGACAATATCTATATCTTCGGCTGCCGTTCGCAGGATATGGCCGCCACAAAGGCTTACTATAATCCCCAGTGGCAGTATGAGAATATCCCCGGCATCAAGAAGGCTCTCGACAGGCTCGTCAACGGCGAGTTCAACGATGAGGGTACGGGAATGTTCCAGGATCTTTATAACGGTATCCTTTACGGAACCAACTGGCAGCCCGGTGATCCTTATTATGTACTCGGCGATTTTGACGATTACAGAAAGACAAGAGACCGTCTGTACTTCGACTATAAGGACGAGATGAAGTGGGCTAAGATGTGCTGGATCAATATCTGTAACTCCGGCAAGTTCTCTTCAGACAGAACGATCTCCGAATACGCCAAGGAGATCTGGGAAGTCGAGCCCTGCAAGATCAAATAAGGATCATTTTCAAACTTTCGATAAGGATTTATCCTATTATCAAACAACCGTTGTGAGGCTGGCCCGAAAAGTGGGACAGCCTCATTTAATTGTGCTATACTTACGAAAGTACTTAAGAAAGAAGGTGATCTGACAAATGGCTAAGGATATCGATTGGGGCTCTTTGGGCTTCGGTTATGTTCAGACAGACAAGAGATTTGTTGCCAATTACAAAGACGGCAAGTGGGACGAAGGCAGTCTTGTTGACGATCCCATGGTTACTATGAGCGAGTGCGCAGGAGTTCTCCAGTATGCGCAGACATGTTTTGAAGGCCTTAAGGCTTACAGAACGGAAGATGGCAAGGTCGTCTGCTTCCGTCCCGACCTCAATGCTTCCAGAATGGCAGACTCGTGCAGAAGGCTCGAGATGCCCGTATTCCCAGAGGAAAGATTTGTTCAGGCAGTAGTAGATACAGTAAAGGCCAACCTTGATTACGTACCTCCGTACGGATCCGGAGCCACGCTTTATATCCGTCCTTATGAGTTCGGAATCAATCCCGTCATCGGCGTTAAGCCCGCTGACGATTATCAGTTCAGGATGTTCTGTACACCCGTAGGACCTTATTTCAAGGGCGGCGTAAAGCCCATCGTCATCAGGGTATCTGACTTTGACAGGGCTGCTCCGAAGGGCACCGGCCATATCAAGGCTGGTCTTAACTATGCAATGAGCCTTCACGCCATCGTTGACGCTCACAATAAGGGTTATGCCGAGAATCTCTATCCCGATTCCGCTACAAGGACAAAGGTAGAGGAGACAGGCGGAGCGAACTTTATCTTCATAACAAAGGACGGTACTCTCGTAACTCCTAAGTCTGATACGATCCTTCCCTCCATCACGAGAAGATCCCTGATGGTAGTAGCCGAGAAGTATCTCGGAATGAAGGTGGAGCACAGGGAGGTATTCCTCGACGAGCTCTCCGACTTCGCAGAGTGCGGTCTTTGCGGCACCGCTGCAGTTATCTCTCCCGTTGGCAAGATCGACGATCACGGCAAGGAGATCTGCTTCCCTTCCGGTATGGAAGATATGGGTCCCTGGACAAAGAAGCTCTACGATACGCTCACAGGCATCCAGATGGGCCGTATCGAAGCTCCCGAGGGCTGGATCAAGGTCATCGCAGAGTAATATCGTTAATTTCGGTACAGATAAAGACATCCCGTTTTTACGGGATGTCTTTTTATTTTATTATATTCAGTTTTCAGGATCAAAAGTCCTCTCGCTTATAATGTACCTTGGACGTTCCTTGGTCTCCAGGTAGATCTTTCCTATATATTCTCCAATGATACCGAGACTTATGAGCTGAACTCCGCTCAAAAAGCATATGATCGAACTGGTACTGGCCCAACCCGGTACTGTGTTGCCTGCATAGAAACCAACGATCGAATATAATATCATAACGAAACTGAACAGTGCGACAAATGTTCCGAAACCGGTGATGATCCTTATCGGCTTGACAGAGAGGGAAGTGATCCCGTCAAATGCCAGGGCAAGCATCTTGGTAAGAGGATAATGGCTTTTGCCTGCCAGTCGTTCATGCCTGGAATAATATACCGATGTGGATTTGAAGCCCACCATGGGGAACATTCCCCGGAGAAAGATATTTACTTCCTTAAACCCTGCAAATTCCTTAAGTACTTTGGAAGAAACAAGGCGGTAATCTGCGTGGTTATAAACGACTTCTGCTCCCATGGAATTTAAAAGCCGATAGAATGACTGTGCGGTAAAACGCTTGAATAAAGTGTCGCTGTCGCGGTTGTCCCTGACTCCGTACACTATCTCGCATCCGCCCAGATATTCTTTGACCATATCGTGCATGACCTTTATATCGTCCTGTCCGTCGCAATCGATCGAGATAGTTATGTCGCAGAGGTCTTTGGCTTCCATGAGACCTGCCAGGAGAGCATTCTGATGTCCTCTGTTCCTGCTCAGGCAAATGCCTTTGTACCTTGGATCTTTTTCAGATAAGTCCTTAATGATCGACCATGTCTTATCCTTGCTGCCGTCATTGACAAAAAGGATACGGCTCTGTTCCGAGATAAGACCGCCGCTGATAAGAAGATCCAGTTCCTCCGAGAACATCGGGGCGGTAACGGGAAGGACCTCCTCTTCGTTATAACATGGTATTACAATATACAGTAAAGGCTTTTCCATAGTGTCTATTCTACCATATCCCGTAACTTTTGGTAGGTCGTACGATCGACTGTATGATATACTTTTTCTCGAGGTGAAAGCAAATGAAAGGTATTTTTATAGATAAATCCGCCGAACTGTGCACGAAGCCTTCCGGCCTTCTGGCGCCACTTGGAGACAAGATATGTGATTACAGCTGGCTACTGTGCGATCTGACCGGGTGGGACAGTATCTTCAAACGTTATGAGGACTTGATCGTGAGGACTGACGGAGCGGTGTTCCTTCCGGGAACCGCATTAAAGAAGATACTGGACGAGAACCGGCTCGCTACTGCCAATTGGGCAGTGTTCTCAGCCTTTCCGCCGGATACTCATCTCGAGGAGATACTGAAATATCCGCTTCCGTATTCGGATTTTAACAAGACCCTTTGGTTTAATCCCGTTAAGATGCTCCATCCTCTTTCCGGGATAGAAGTGGTCATCTCCGAGATAACAGATATCTCGGTCAAGTCTGACGATGAGGAGATCCTGGATCTTTTCCGCAAGTCGACAGGGAAGATCGGTGACCTCGAGAAGCATAACGATCAGTTTACTCCGCCGATATCGGATCCGGCTTCGGCGGTCAGAGAAAACACTTCTGAGAAGAAGAGTTTATTCTCAAAGCTTTTCGGAAAATAAGAAGACAAAGCAAAATAAAAAACGCTGCCGGTGCGACAGCGTTTTTTGTGTGTTAAGTTTTTCCGTTTATCAGCTGAACATCTGTGTAAGCTGAGGCATAAGGAAGATGTTTACGATGATCATTCCGACGATATCGATGATACCGAGAACGAGAGCTACGGTACACTTTGTGCTCGTGTTACCGGCGTTCTTAGCCATGATGGCAAGGATGATCGACGTGATTCCCAGAGGGATACCGCAGATAAAGAGACCGATGATGCTGCAGACCAGGGCACCTGTAGCCTTGCCTGCTTCGGGCTGCTCACCGGACATATCTACGTCTGCGGGTGTGTAGTTATTGTTATAACTGTTGTTGCTGTAATCGTTGTTGTAATCGTTGTTATCCATGTTGTCCTCCGTCACGAATAAAAAATATTAGATCTGATTTAGATCAAAAACCTTAATGATTATATCATATCTTTTAGAAAATTAAAATTCCTCGTAAATATCTTCATCTTCACCGTCAATATAATCATCGATCGAATAACTCTCAGGCTCGGCAGATCCGCTTGCCAGACGGGCCATGGTGAGATATCTGCCTATCGATGAGGAATAAGGGATCATAACGGTTATGAATGCCGTAGTAAGGGCATCGGAGTTAGTGACCGTTGAAGGATCCTTTAATCCGAGAGTACTGCACAGGGGAGCCAGATTAGGCAGATCGTCTCCGGTAGAAGATACTCCGGTGACATAAGTTATCGTATTTCCGCTGAAATAGATGCCCATGCTGAACCTGAGATCTTCAAGTACATCCTCGCCCTCTTCAAGGAAATCATCGGGATCGACATGTATAAGATCAAATATATCCTCGTTGGCGTCGATAGCGCTCAGAAGACTCTCATAGCTGTAGTTAAAGATAACATGTCCGCTCGAGCCTCTTCTGTAGGAATATTCGGAACTGTTAAAATCCTCCACGTCAAAGCGGTTGCCGACAAACTTGCTGAGCCAGCCGAGACCTTCCATATTGTCAAGGAAGTCGGCAAAGATAAAGTCTGCGGTCTTTTTATCTTTGAACTCTACCATGGACGCGAAGACAAGGTTGACCTCATCATCTTCGGCAGTTCCCTGGGCGTAGACATAGGAACTCAGGATGTCTGATTCCGGATCAAAATTGTCACCGTAATACAGCTCCGAGAACTGTCTGCCTTCTCTGCCCATGGAATCGAGAGATTCCTCATAAGCATTTCCGATACAGTCCTGCGAGAGAACGAATATGACGCCGTCTTCGAGCTCTTCTTTAAAATCTTCACCGAAGATATCCTGAAGCTCCTCCAGATCATCTGCCTCATAAAGCTCTGCATCAAGCTTTTTTTCGAGTTTTCTGAAGTTGGCGGGAGTAGCCTTGCTCATGCATCCTGTCAATGGTGCAAGGAGTGCAGCGGATAAAAAGACACACCCCAACTTCACAAAATTTCTTTTGTTCATTCTTTTTCTCCTGTCTTAAGTTTTTTGATGAAGGTCAGACCCGGAATTATCAACCCATCTGAGCATCGATGGCGCTAACGCCCGCAGAGATCGATGCATTATGAGTCCTGACAGACGATGCGGCATTACGGGCCCGTGCTATATATGTCCCCAGCCCGAAGACCAGAACCGCAGCCAAGATCACAATGATGGCGATTACGAGCACCATCTCGATCAGAGTGAAACCCTTCCTTGATCCACTTAACCTCCTCATAAGTAACCTCCGGACCGACGAAAGATTTCCATCCCTGTTAGATCCATGTCACACCCTCATTATATCAAATCTCATATTCAGATGTATATATTTCCTTTAAAGGAGATGTTGCCGAGAATGTGTAAAACTGTTATACTGACGCGGTAAAAAACGGGAGGTATCGCGGGAAATATGCTCATATCATTACAGATATTGCTCCTGATCGTCGGGTTTGTATGTCTCATCAAAGGGGCGGATCTCTTTGTCGACGGCGCTTCGGCTCTGGCGCGTATCTTCCGGGTGTCCGGTGTTGTCATAGGACTTACGGTAGCGGCACTCGGTACCAGTGCCCCTGAACTGGCAGTAAGTACTTCCGCGGCATTGCAGGAAGCCAATGAGATCGCCCTTTCCAATGTTTTGGGGTCCAACGCCTTTAATCTTCTCGTTGTCCTTGGTATATGCGCAGCCATAAAGCCTCTTCCCGTTGAGAAGAGCATACTTAAGAGGGACTATCCGTTATCTGTTGTCATTACATTGGTACTGATGCTTCTCTCGTGTTTTCCGGCAATATCGGGGAAGAGCTTTCTTACTTCCGATATGGCCGCTTATGCCGGCGATGTTACAAGGATCACAGGACTTATCCTATGTGCTGCATTTGTCTTATATATCATATGGATCGTTGTTGACGCCAAAAAGCATCCTGTTCCCGAAGAGCCCGATGCGAAGAGATTCCCGCTGTGGAAATGTATACTTCTTATCGTATTGGGGCTCGTTTTGATCATCATCGGGGGTCAGGCTGTCGTCTACAGTGCCAAAGCGCTGGCGGAGGCTTTCGGTATGACGCAGACTCTTATCGGACTTACCGTAGTTGCTCTCGGCACATCACTTCCCGAGCTCGTGACTTCGATCGTGGCTGCACGTAAGGGCGAGACCGGACTTGCAGTCGGAAACGTCGTGGGTTCCAATATCTTTAATCTGCTCTTTATCCTGGGAGTATCATCTTCCATTCATCATGTGGCCGTGAATATGGCATCTCTATATGATATGGCCATACTGATAGTAAGCAGTATCATAACTTATGTATTCTGCCTGTCGGGAAAGAAGATAAACCGGATAGAAGGCATTATAATGGTCATGATCTATGCGGGATTTATGAGCTTTGCGGCCGTCCGCTGATCTTTTTTCAGTTAAGTATATAAGAGAATACCGACATCAGAGCCGTTATGGTGATCAGGGACATTATAGTACTGACCGTGATGGCTGATGAAAGTATCTGGGTATCTTCCCCTGTCTTTTCGGCCTGTATCAGAGGGAGGTTTCCCACCGGCATCGATGCCACGAGGCATACGGCCAGAACAGTGACCGGATCAAATCCCAGGGCACGTAATATCAGAGCGGCGGCAACAGGTATGAGAGTCATCCTGAAAGCTACATATAACCATATCCTTATATCTTTGAAACCTTTTTTTATGTCAGATCTTGCTATCATGGCTCCGAGCATTATCATTGACAGGAATACCGTGGCGTTACCGATAAAAGATACGGTATTTGCCAGGACGTCCGGCAGCTTTATGTTGAACCAGAATACGACAAGGCTCAGGACAGCCATGACGGTCCCCGGGCTGAAGATCTTTTTCAGGTCGAGCTTTTCCTTCCCCGCACTTAAGATCGTTATGCCGTGCGTATAGAACAGAAGGCAGTACATGACATTCATAACGATCACATAAAGGATCGCATTCTCGGGCAGGATGGCTTTGGCCAGAGGGATGCCGATAAAGCCGATGTTCGTGTATACGTTCATGAGATTATAGAATCTTCTCTTGTCTTTCCCGGCTCTGATGAGGACAGGGAAGACAAAGCCTATAATGACGATGACGGCATAAAAGATCATGCTTATTATGATGGCGGTGATAAGGTCTTTTCTCTGAGCGGTCATATTTCCCGACAGTATCGATGAGAGGATGAGAGCGGGATTACATACATCGACTATTATGGAAGAGATCTTTTTCGAAGTCAGGTTGTCGATGGTCTTCTTCCTGTACAGCAGTATTCCTATAGATACCAGGATGGCGATCACGGCCATCTGCTGAAGTATTATGACTGTGCTCAATATCTCTTCCTCCCGATCGTTCTTTATGAAACGGAAGCATTGTATCACAAGTCCGGATATGAAAAAACACGGGAAAATAACCAAAAGATGAACAAATCTATCCTTTTTTTACTGCCGGAAACAAACAGGTAACATGTCCGGCAGTTGTTTCACAGTTCGTTCATAATTCGTTATCACAAACCTGCCGATTATATAAGGTTTGTTCATTTATGACCTGTATCATGAAAGTGTGAATGAAGAAGACCTCAAAAAAGTGGGGGGAGTAAAATGAAGAAGACAATGAGAAACAGAAAAGGTTTTACACTTCTGGAGACGATGGTGACTGTGGCGATCATAGTCATGCTTTCCAGTGTTATCATCATAAGCATCGGCGATCATATCAAAAACGCCAGGAAAGCAGCCACGATCCTGGAGAACAACAACAGGACGCTTGCTGCCATCGATAATGAAGTCTACGGCACACCTCAGAATTATCAGATCCCCGTATCTGCTGACATTATCTCGAGAAACGTATCCGGCGGAGGCGGTTCCGCTGCTGCTTCTTATACAGGTGCCGGCGGAGCAGGCGGTTCGGGCGGATCAGGTGAGGCTTCAGGTGATCCGGTTGACATGATCACTTCTGAGGAAGGTGCTTCCGATGAACTCATCACAACAGATGAGGATTTCTCTTCCGCAGACGGGGTCATCCCCGAGAACGAGACGGATAACGCCGCATCCGAAGAAGAGAACGCTCTTTCCGAAGAAGAGATCAGAGAGAATGCTATCAATGCCGTAGCCGCTACTATCAACAGCTACGCCACACAGCATAACGTAACGTATCTTGAAGGTACTCAGGATCTTCCCCGTATACTTGCAACGGCAGAAGTAACGGCTATCGAGCTTTACGAGCAGGGCGGCTACGATTCTCCCAGGTATATCGAGTACACACCCGCGACCGGCGGCACAAGAGTCCTGACGACCATGGAGCAGCTTAACGGCCAGAACCTCACAAGGAATTACCTGGCAGAGGCTGAAGCACAATATACTGCAACTCTTGCAGAGAACTCGACAGGTAATATCAGAGGCCAGATCGACCAGAATTTCCTTACACAGGAAAGAGAGACGAATTCGAACTATACAACGAGAAGATGTGATAATAATCACGTTATCTATATCGGAGTCAACAGAAATCCTGACGGTACACTCCAGGTCGTTCCCAATATCTGCGTCGACACTAACGGTAACTTCAATACTATCAACACATTCAGATACAATAACAGCACGACGGACCGTGTAAATGTCAACGGCAACGGAGGATGGAACAGCTACGTGAATTTTGTAACTGACAGCTCCGGCGGAATGCTCGACCTTTCCAATTACACGGCACAGTCTCTTACCAGCAAAGCGGAGTGGGTAACATATGTAAATTCGCTCAGAGCATCCTGAACAGGCAGACCATAGATGAGAGGGGGAGGAAATAACAGTACAGAAGTGTAAGTCTTAACAATTTACTTCTTACATATTTCATTCACAAAGAGTGGGCGGTTTCATTACTGAAGCCGCCCACAAAATCTGTGCAGTGATCAAATGTCTGAGATTACTGGGCCTGCACCGCAGTCATGGCAACGGTATTAACGATATCCTCTACGGAACATCCGCGGGATAAGTCGTTACAGGGTTTTGCCAGTCCCTGGAGTACTGCAAAGCAATCTGCGCCGCCGATCCTCTGTGTGATCTTATATCCTATGTTTCCTGCCTGAAGGTCAGGGAAGACGAGGACGTTCGCTCTGCCTGCCACGGGAGATCCGGGAGCTTTTGATGCTCCGACTTCAGGGACTAATGCGGCATCGAACTGAAGCTCTCCGTCGAGGAGAAGATCGGGCGCGAGCGCATGAGCTATAGCCGTAGCCTCCTGCACCTTTGTAACAAGATCGTGCTTCGCGCTTCCCTTTGTGGAGAAAGAAAGGAGCGCTACGCGGGGTTCTTCTATCCCGCAGAGCGTCCTCGCGGTCTCGGCGGCGGATACCGCGATATGAGCCATCTCTTCTGCCGTGGGACAGGGCATGACTACGCAGTCAGCGTAAACGAGGAGTCCGTCTTCTCCGAGATCCTTATTCGGGCAATCCATAAGGAACGAAGAAGAAACAACCTTCATTCCGGGCTTTGTCTTTATTATCTGAAGCGCCGGGCGGAGCATGTCGCCCGTGGTATGAACGGCACCGGAAACGAGACCGTCCGCATCGCCGCACTTTACCATCATGATGCCGTAATACATCGGATCGGATACAAGCCTGGCAGCATCTTCCGGTGTAACGCCTTTTGACTTACGCAGTTCGTAAAGTGTCTCGGTATATGAAGCCGCCTTGTCGCTCTTGAGCGGATCTATGGTCACGATTCCGCTGATATCTACACCGGCCTTTGCCGCGGTAGCATTGATCGCATCTTTGTTTCCGATAAGTACCGGTGTCGCGAGTCCGTCGGCTTTGATCTTTACTGCTGCCTCTACCGTACGGATCTCATCGCCTTCGGGAAGGACGATGGTCTTGACGTTTGAACGTGCCTTTGCCTTGATCTTTTCTATCATGCTCATTATGGTATCCTCCTTTAAGGGATCAGAGATCTATATCGTTAAAACCGTTCCAGACATTTTTGCCTGAATATGTTATCGGGGTCAGTTCCCCCCGAAGTGCTTTGAGAGCCGGAAGCGCGAGAGCCTCCTGCTCCATCTCGCCGGGATAGACGCTTATGGGAGCGATCCATCCGCATCGGTCTTCTATAGTATCGATGATATCCTGAAATCTCAGGAGACCGCCTGTCAGAAGTATGCCGTCGACTTTGCCTTTGAGGACTGTACTCATCTCGCCGATCATCTTGCAGATCTGATAGATCATGGTATTCCAGACAAGAGAAGCTTTGCGGTCCCCCTTCTCGACCATCTCGTGGATCGTGTCGGAATTGGCTGTTCCGAAAAGGCTGACAAATCCGCCGGCTCTGGAGCATTTGAGCCTGACATCCTCGATCGAATGCTCTTCTATATAGTCGAGGAGCGCCAGTACGGGAATGCTTCCGATACGTGTGGGAGTGAACGCGCCTTCGCCGTCGGCTCCCATGTTGCCGTCTATCATCCTGCCCTTCTCATGAGCACTGACCGTGATGCCTCCGTCTATGTGGGCAACGATGAAGTTGCAGTCTTCATATCTCTTTCCGAGCTTTCCGGCATGGAATTCCGCCACGGCTTTCTGGTTAAGAACGTGAGAATGCGAGACGCGGTAAACGCCTTTTATTCCGGTGAGCCTTGCATAATCGCAGTATTCGTCGACATTGGTGGGATTTAAGGTATATGCCTTTTTTCCGTATTTCTTATTGAATTCGTAAGCCAGCATTACTCCAAGCTTGGCGGGATGCTCAGATCCGCCCACCGCATTTTTGGTATCGTCATAGAGTCTCTGATCAACTGACGTTAATCCTCCAGGCTGTGTGCACGCACTGCCGCCCCTGCCGACGAATGCATCTATCGAAGCGGGATCTATATTTTCCTCTTTAAGCATATCGAGGATCACATTCATCCTGAAAGGGATCTGATCGTTTACATGAGGATACTTCAGAAGTTCATCCGCGTCGTGAAAGAGGCTTTTCTCGAATACCGAGGTCTCATTCTCAAAAAGGCTCACTTTGGTCGAAGTGGAGCCCGGATTGATTATCAGGAGTCTGTACGTTTTGTCGCTCATGGGTCTGTCTCATTCTTTCTTCTTAAAATTCCCGATTATTCTATAACGCGGAAAAACATAATACAATGAATTTTCATTCATATTCTTTTCCGATTTGTCCTTAATAGGCGGGAAGAAACGGCATACAGGAGGTATTCGACGATCAGGGCTGCAGTCAGCAGTATCAGTAGACCTGCAATATAGTACTTTTCTCCGGTAAGGTCGTATATCAGTTCCAGCGGCGAGGAATAAACCGGATATCGAAGGAAGATATAGTTCTGATCGAATCTTTTGTCGAACCAGAAGACCGGCGGGACCGTCACGGCAAGAAAGGCGTATGAATACCAGAAGTGACGAAATGAGATACAGGCCTTTTCCCTGATCAGAAAGACCACAGGGATAAATACCAGTATCGCATGTGTCATAAAGCAAAGTACCGGAAGATAAGACCAGAATGGTCTGTAGTTCCAGTCGGGGAAGAGGAGGGCTCCGAGAGACCCGGGAAGTATCAGTACGACCGATATCTCGGAGAAGAAAGAACTGATCCTCCCCTTTGTAGATACCGCTGCCAGATTAACGAATATACCGAGGTTACAAAGATGCAGGGGAAGAAATGAGATAAGATCCCCGCCGTCTCTTATAAGGAGGATATCCTGCAGCAGTTCAAGGATCAGATGAAGTACCGCGAGTATCATGAGGGTGCGGTCACACATTTTATCCGTTGTTCTTTTCAGGACAGCGCATCCCGAGATGACCGAGATAAGTATCACGATCAGTGTACATGTATGTTCGGGACAGAAATGTTCGAATCCGTTTCCCATATCTTGTCAGACCGGTCGGGCTTATCTGCCGGCCTCCCCATTACCTCGCCTTTTTGATATAGATTATAACAGTATAGTCGCTCATACAAACTTCTTGATGAACCCGGTTTCTGCCTTGAACTGAAGAATCCGGGTTCATAGCTGGGTTAATTTCAGTGAAGATCGATGGTACTGTAAAATGCCTTTGAAACAGCAGATCACAGTACAAAGTACAGTACATTCTCTATGAAGCTCCGACTTATACAGCAGTAACATCGGCAGAGGCATTGCAAAACCGGCATGGTCGAGAGGGGATCATATATCAGCCTCTGTTACTCAAAATAGAAAAACACCCTCAGCTTTCCGGAAAACTGAGGGTGAATATCTTATGAGCCCGTGAAATCGTATTTCCTTACGCCGAGCATCCAGAACCTGTAGCTCAGGTAAAAGAACAGGATGCCCAGTAGAGGCGACAGCAGGGACAGAAGTGGGATGTTTTCCGGCTGAAGGATCACCAGGCTCGGATAATACGCAACGAATGCGATAGGTATCACGAAAGTGAATACGGCTTTGAATATCCCGCTGAAGATGCTCGCAGGATATTTGGCATAATCCTTGAAGCGGAACATGATGACCATAACGTATCCCGAGCCCTGTATCCAGAAGCATGTGGCCGCGGCGAAGTTCATTATCGCGATCATGAACAGGGATCCCGTCAGGATGCATGCGACAAGCTTCAGTATGATAAGAGGCGTCACCGGAAGACCGATACGGTTCCACGAATAGACGAGGGTTCCGATACCAAAGGCCAGCTGTCCCAGGCCTTTGGCATCGAACACTTCGGATATGAAGTAGAAAAATACGTTTATGGGGCGGAAGCAGTACTTTATAAAGTCTCCCGAATAGACCATGGACCTTAGATTCCAGTTATTGTCGAACAGGCACTGGACAGGCGTCAGGGCCGTAAGCGAGAATCCGTATAAGAACAGCATGTGATAGTAGTCCCATCCGTTGATCGAGGGGAAGTTACGGAAAAGGATATAGAAGGTCATAAATCCCGCTATATTCGTGAGCACCATTCCGAAAGTCGATATGATAAAGTCGGCACGATAGCTCATCTTGCTCTTAAGATCCTGTATGAGGATCTTCCTGTAGATCCTGGCATAGAAGGATAAGCATCTTTTATTCTTAGTCATAGATCAGCCTCCGTTTACTGTTATCTTACGGACCGAGATATTCCAGAAGACCATGCTCAATACCGTAAGCCCGACGGCCCACAGTGCCTGGAATCCAAGATAAGGGAGGAGCCCGCTCATACATTCGGTCCCGTTCTTCTGCAGAAGGATATTCAGCGGGATATCATATACTGCGCGGAAGGGCATGAACGATACAGCTTTAGAAAGCGTCTCGGGGAAAAAGGCAAGTGGTATCGATGCGCCTGATAAGAGGAGCACGATCGTTTCCTTGACGATATTGATGCCCCAGGTCGATTCGGTATAGAGACAGAGAGTCGCGACGAGCATCTCGATATTGAAGTTGACTATCAGCGCGAGTACTGTCGATATGACGAACCAGATAATGTTGAGCCCCAGAGGTATCGCTCCTTTGGTAATGATAAAGACTACGACCGAAGTCGGAAGGAACGTCAGGAAGAACATGATCACATGGCTTCCTGAGTAGCTCCAGAAAGTGTATCCTCTGAATCCCATAGGCTTCAGAAGATCGAGTATTATCTTTCCCGACTGTATCGAACGGCTCATATCCCATACTACGAACATCTCCAGGAAGTTGAAGAGCGCCGTCGCCAGTATCAGATATATCATTGTGTCGTTGAATGTCATGCCGTTTACGGATTCGGTCCCCGCGGATGCATAGATCGCTTTCCACAGGAAATACACCAGGATTATATAGAGGAGATTTCCGAGGAGAGTAACGAAGGTTCCCAGACGGAACTGCAGGGATTCCATTATTCCCGCCCTTGTCAGAGCCAGATATCTTCTTATCGTCATTTTGCGTCTCCTTCGTAGATCTTTTTGATAACTTCCTCGGTCGAGATCTCCTCGATCTTGATGTCTCTTATCTTCTTTTCTTTCTGTTTCTTCATGATTATGTCCATGATGTCAGTCGTCTTCTCGTCGATGACGATCTCTTCCCACTCGTCAGTTCCGATCCTCATCTTAAGAGTCCTGTACGAACCGAAATAGGATTTAAGATGTTCGATGTCGTTATCGTATATCTTCATTCCCTTGTCTATTATGACTATCCTTTTGCAGAGGGCATCCACGTCACCCATGTCGTGGGTGGTCAGGATGACAGTCGTATTCTTCTCGGAATTAAGCCCCGAGATGAGCGATCTGATCTTTGACTTCATCGATACATCCAGTCCGATCGTCGGCTCGTCCAGAAAGACTATCGCGGGATCGTGAAGGAATGCGGCAAGGATATCGCTCAGTGTCCTCTGACCCAGAGACATCTGCCTTACGGGCTTATGAAGGATCGGCTCGATATCGACCAGGGATCTGTAGAGTTCGATCATATCCTCATAATCCTTCTGAGGGACCATATAAATGTCTCTAAGGAGCTTGAACGATTCGATGAGCGGCAGAGACCACCACAGCTGGCTTCTCTGTCCGAAAACGACACCTATATTCTCCGAATTCGCTTTTCTGTCCTTATACGGTATCCTTCCGTTTACGGTTATACTGCCCGATGTAGGCTCGAGGACACCTGTCATCATCTTTATCGTAGTGGACTTTCCCGCCCCGTTTGGTCCCAGGTATCCTATGATCTCTCCGCGTTCGACGGTAAGCGATATATCCTTTACCGCAGACACCGTTTTATAATCGCGGGAGAAAAGATCCCTGATGCTTCCCTTGAGACCTTCGTGACGGTTCAGTACCTTAAAATCCTTGCAGATATCTTTCATCTCTATTGCATGTTCTGCCATCTTTTTCTCCATCCTTTCCTACCCAAAAACTGCCGGCTTGATTTTTCTTTTCGATATAAGTATATTGTTTTCAGAGAGCGGAATACACTTGGTTTATAATTGATTTTTATAACGATATTCTACAAACGTGGAAGATTGTTATAGAAATGCAGAGGAGAAAGGAAGGATAGTTATGAAAAAGGAAGTCATGGGACTGATAGTCAAAAGAGATGACGGTTCCGAGATAGTCAATTACGATAATCCGTCCTTCCCTTCGTATATCTATCCCGGCTGGGTCGCACCCAAAGTCACGTGGGAGCGGGTCCCTCATTTCCACGAAGATACTGAGATGGTCGCGGTCACCGAAGGGACACTGGCATATTCCGTCAACGGCAAGACTCTTGTTCTCGAAGCCGGTGACACGATATTCATCAATTCCAATCAGATACACTATCTGATCTGTCTTAACGAGAGTGTCGCGAGATACGTTATCTTCGTGTGCCACCCGAGTATCATCTCGACTTCCGTTGACGTCGAGATGAATGCGGTCCTGCCGATAACGCAGAATAACGATCTGAGCTATATAAGGTTCCGCTGCATGAATGAATATTCGAAGAAGATATTCTCTATCATGATGGAGCTTCCCGACATAAGACATGACTCCTTTCAGATCACCAAGCACATGTTCGAGATGTGGGAGATAATAATGAAGCAGAGTTCTGCTATCGGAATGCTCGAGAAGGATACCGAGGGAGCGGATATACACCGTCAGTCTTTTAAATCTATGATGTATTATATCCAGCAGAATTATCAGGGGAATCTCACTCTTGATAATATCGCGGCAAGCGGGAACATCAGCAAGTCTCTCTGTAACAGGCTCTTCAATATCTATGTCGGTGAATCGCCTATCAGTTACGTGATGCATTTCAGGGTCAGGAAGGCCGCGGAATACCTGCGTTCCACAGCATATCCGCTTGCGCAGATCGCGGATATGACCGGGTTTTGCGGTGTGAGCTATATGTCTGAGACTTTCAGGAAATTCCTCGGCTCATCTCCTTCGAGATACAGGAAACAGTGGCAGGATCCCGAGCATGCTTCCCCTTCCGACAGATGAGAAAAATAGAACTTTTCAAAACATATTTTGTTATTTATCTATTTTCTATTTGCAAACACCTGATATTTGTGTAATATTACACTGTGTAGAAACTGTGTAGAAAAAGAAATGTAAGGATGGATATCTATGACCAAAGATGAAGTGATCTCTGCTGTTAACAGCAAGCTTAAGCTTGTCCGGACCGAATACGGTCTTACTCAGGATAAGATGGCGGTTATACTCGGTATTTCCAAGAAGACTCTCGTGGAGAGTGAGAAGGGCAGACGTGCTCTCGGCTGGACTGAAGTCGTTGCTCTTACTGCGATCTTTTCGGGAAGTACTATCTTAAAGGATGCCCTCGGCGAAGATTTCCCCGAGATGGTATCGGCGCTGGCGCTTATAGATGTGGAAGTGCATTACCCTTCGACTATGGGCGGTAAGATATGGTGGCGCGAAGTTAAGAATACCGGAGATTATAAGATCCAGCAGAACGTGATCTCGAGCCATTACAGGATACTTGATTCGCAGGATCGAAGACTCCTGTCATCCTTTGATCTTAAAGAGATCGAGGAGTATCTCGACACTATCTCCTGAGAAGTCAGAAAGTGATCCCGACTGCCCGCAGGAAGCTCTTCATTCCCGCGGGCATTTCTGTATCTGCGCCAAAGCCTGTATCACCGGGAGAAACGGTCTTATTGGATCCATGATAATCGCTTCCTGCTGTTACGAAAAGATCAAACCTGTCAGCAAACGATAACATCTCGGATCTTTCTTCGGAAGTAAATCCCGAGTAGAAGGCTTCTATTCCGAGAAGTCCGTGTCCCTTGAGCTTTAGAAGCCTTGCTTCCATGAGGTCTTCTGATATAGTTTCATCACCGCTTCCGAAAACGGGATGCGCAAGGACCGGGATACCGCCCGAATCCAGGATCGCTTTTATCGCTCTTTCGGGTTCGATCCTGCCGAGACTGATCTTCATCCGGTTAAGATAATGTTCTATGGCCTCATTTCTTGTCTTTGCATGGCCGTATCTGACAAGGAGATTCCCTATATGGGGCTTACCCGGATTATCAAGCGAGAACAGCTTATCTATATCTGAAGAAGAAAATTCGATACCATATTCGTCACGAAGTCTTTCTATCCTCATCCTGACCTTCTTTATTCTCGCATTATGAGCTTCTTCGGTCAGCGCGTTTACCGCGCCTGCCGAAGGATCGAAATCGTATCCCAGGATGTGGTATTTGCCCTCATCGTCTTTGCATGAGAATTCGACTCCGGTAATGTAGGTGATGTCTTCTTTGGAAGTCAGTTCCTTCATTATCCTGCAGCTCTTGATCTCGTCATGATCAGTGACCGAGAATATCTTTATCCCGGCATTCCTGACTGTTCCGAGAAGTTCTTCGGGAGTGTCTGTTCCGTCGGAAAAGATACTGTGCATATGAAGATCAATAAATCCCAAAGCTTAAAAATCCTCCTTAAGGATCTGTTCCCTAAGGAGGATTATAGCATAATGAGATGATCTTCTGATCCCCGGGTTAAGCGGTCTTTTGGACCGTATCCTTCTTCTTTCCGAAAAGGAGCTTCTGGATCAGTTCCGTGAGCTTCTGCTCTCCGACTCCGAGGAGTACCGATAAGGCGATGACGGCAACCGCATATAGGAACATCCTGTTCTCTATTCCGGTCTTGATAGGGAAGTTAGGTGCCATAGTAATAAAGCGGAGACTTTCCAGTGCCATTAGGTTCATAAGATATGTATGAAGCGAATACTTTCCGAAGAAACGGGTTACCGGGTTACTGACATGATACTTCATCATGAAGATGATGATCGTGAGCCCCAAAAGAAGGAACAGCGGCACCTGACAGAAATAAGTCTTTATCTTCTCGGCCGTTCCGGGACCCATTCCCGAGTACTCTGTCCAGTAACCGAACTTCATCTGTCCGAACTGGGAGAGCTTATAGGCGATCATGGTGAGGATCAGAAGGATATGGAACTTCAGGGCGTAGAGCTTACTGAAGAACGCGGTGAGCTCCTTCTCGTAATTGGCGAATACAAGACCGGTGAAGAATGCGGGAGCCGAGTTGACCCACCACTCTCCGCTGAACCAGAAGACTTTCTGACCCTGCCACCATTTCGCGTTCATTGCTTCGGGACCCAGCCACCAGTTTTCCTTTCCGGACCACCATGCGAAGTGACCGTTATAACAGAAGCCGATACCCATGCCGATGATAAACAGAAGCATTACCGCAAAGCAGACCGGACGGTTCTTTATGAAGCGGAAGCAGAGGAAGAATACGAGATAAAGAAGTGCAAGGACTATAGGGAACCATGCGTATACGTTCATCATGGTTACTCCGAGCAGATTACAGATCCACTGTTGCGGCGGCATCTGGTATTTGAAGATGAACATGGCCAGACCGTAGATCAGCACATTGACATAAAAAGGAATGACGATGGCCTTGACGATCCTGTGTCTTATAAATCCTTTGAGATAATCCTTCTTTGTATTAAGGCTCTTAATCAGTCCGTAACCCGAGCAGAAAAAGAAGATCGCCACGAAGTAGGCGCCGGCGTTGACGAAAGCCGACAGCACCTGCTTTTTCTGGAATATCTCCTCCTGGGATATGTGGTGAAGGAGGACTCCGAGGGCAGCGAATCCGCGAAGCGATTTCATGGCCTCAAGGCTCGTGAAGTCCGTATTGAATTCATTCTTCTTACCGAATCTGTTGTTTCCTCCCCAGAAATACAGTATGAGAAAGGAATAAAAGACGACCTGCTCAAGGATCGACCATAATGTCATGTCTTTCAGGAATTCCGGCATATATGCACCTCGCGTTTCTTATTGATCAACGTGCATATTGTCGCATAACAATTCTTCCTTTAAAACCCGACAAACGTTTTTCTTTTCCCGTGGAAAGTCCAAAAAAGCATATGTCAGTATGATAGATATGGTAAAATTATTGCTAATGGGGGATAAGGCCCGCAGGGATAGAAAGAATATGGGGGTGATATCAGTGACTGATATAAGAAAGATATTCCTTTCAGAATTCGGAAAGACCTTTTCTTCGGATACCAGGCTCACATCTGCAGACAACGATATGAGATTTGCCGTGGAGATGCAGAAGAAGCGCATCGCGCAGAAAGGTCTCTGGCTTGATTATGATTTTATCCCCAGAGGGCATAATAATGCCGGAAGGAACTATAATGACGTGTTTACCGACGGAAAGTATGCCGCGCATATGTCTTCCGGAACATGTACGTTCAAGAGAGTCCTGAAAAAAGGCGACCGTCTGATCAGCCTTAAAAAGCTTCCCGCCAATATCTGGCTCATGATCATGGATGTCAAGAACGGTGACCGCGTAGGTGATGATATCTATATATGTCCTAACTGCGGTAAGCCGTCTCCGATAAAAGAGCTCATAGAAGGCTGCCGGTCATGCGGCACCAGGTTCAAGATGGACGAGCTCTATCCCAAGGTCTCCAACTACAATATCGTCCGCGATTATTCTATGGATAAGAGCGAGATCTTCCCCAAATACATCCTGCCGGCCATCCTTTTCGGACTTGGCGCCATTGTCCTTTCTATTATAGGCATACTGATCGCACTGGCGGCGGGTATCGGCTCCTATCTGAAGGGTGGTTCGACCGAAGGATCCCAGATGGTCATGGGAGTGTTCGCCACTATAATCGGAGGTGCTCCGGTGTACGGTTTTATGGGAGCAGGTCTTTTTATCTTCGGCAGGCTCATCTTTGATGCGCTGAAAGCGATGCCTCTTTTACAGGCGCAGAGAACGAGGACTCTGTTTGAGAATGTGATGAAGCCCTATGGACAGGAATATATGCCGGATTTCTTTATCGGCAGGACGATCGGAAAGGTTAAGACCGTGATCTTCTCGGATAACCCGTCGGAACTGCCGTTCTATAAAGGAAAGGATCTGCCTTCGGATGCGAAGGATATGGTCGACATCGTCTTCCGCGGGGCATTCAGGTTTGATAAGGTGGAAGTTTCCGGCAGTAAGGCTGTCGTTGAAGGCGAGATCTATTCAGAAGTCCTTTATGCCAACGGAAAGAACAGTAACAGGAATATCGGTGTCCGTCTGGTAAAGGATGTTACGAAAAAGCACGGTCTTGATTTCTCGATCAGCACATATCAGTGCCCGAGCTGTGCCGCCTCGTTTGATGCATACCGGAATAAGTTCTGTCCCTACTGCGGACATGAATACGATATGGAAAACGATGACTGGGTGATCGAATATATCAGATGATCTTTTAAGATATCTTTCTCTTGACAGTATGATAAAACGGGAATAATATAAACGTGTTTACATAAATGCGTTTATATTATTCTGATGACTCTGTTCAAAGGAGGGAGTATGGGAAGAAAGACCACGATCACAAAAGAGATGATCCTTCAGGCGGCCTATGAGATCCTGGAGAGCGAAGGCTATGACAAGGTCAATATCAAGACCGTCGCCGCAAAGGTCAATTGCTCAACACAGCCGGTGTCGTGGCATTTCGGGAATATGGAATCATTCAGAAGAGAACTGTTTGGATACTGCGGAGCTAAGATGTGGGGAAACATCGAAGCGATGAAGGAAGGCAAGGATGCGGCACATGCGTTTTTTGAGACGGGAAAGAATTACATCTCTATCGCATGCGATCATCCGAATGTATTCAGGTTTCTGCATATCGATGACCCCTCTGATCTGCTCGAACCCGGAGTGAACCTTATGGATATGCTCGGAGATCCCGGGATAGTAAAACAGATGGCGGAGGAAACCGGTAAGCCCGTAAGCGAGATCACTGATGCTATAAGGGATACGATCATATATACTCACGGTCTGGCCGTTTTCATGATGTGGGAGAGCACGAGGCTTCATAAGGAACAGGCCTTCGACATGATCTTCACTCAGGGTAAAAAGAGATTCGCGGACATAGGAATAGATATAGGAGAAAGATAATGATACTGATAATAGATACAACGGGAAACGAAGATATGATCAATGAGATCGAAAGCGGTCTTAACGGCAGGAATGACTATGAGATCATCAGAGCAAAGGATATGAAGATAGGACACTGTATCGGATGCAATTACTGCTGGCTCAAGGATCCCGGGATATGCTCGGTGAAGGATGATCATGAGACGATCCTGAAGAAGATGATCCTTTCGGACCAGATCTGGCTCGTAAGCGGGACGACGCTCGGATTCATAACTCCTCTTGCGAAGAACATCATTGACAGGATAATACCGCTGGCAACAATGAACCTGAAGTTCAAGGGTAAGCAGATGAGGCATGAACTCCGCTATAAGTCTTATCAGTTCGGGCTCATATATGACGGTGAGGCGGATAAGGCATTTATGGAGCATTGGAGTGACCGCGTGGCGATCAACTTCGGAAGCAGAACGAAGGGAGCATTTAAAAGGGAAGAGATAAAGGAGGCGGTATCATGCATGTGCTGATCATTAACGGAAGTCCCAGAGTACAGAAATACAGTAATACCGACAAGATAATCAGTGCTCTTAAAGAGGGGATGGAACAGTATGATCCCGGTATCACGACAGAGCTCTATTCGATATCGGACAGGAAACAGTGGGATGATGCGAGAGAGGCTTTTGTCAGAAATGACGAGATCCTTATCGCGCTTCCGCTCTTCGTTGAATGTATTCCGGGATTACTGCTTGAGTTTCTGTCAACGCTACCTCCTAAAGACGGCCATACGCGGATGTCATTTGTTCTTCAGAGCGGTTTTGCCGAGGCAAGCCAGCTCCGCTGCGGAGAGAAGTATCTTAAGACATTGCCAGGACGGCTCGGATGTATATACAAAGGTACGCTTATCAAAGGCGATAATTTCTCGATCAGGCTCGTTCCTGATGATATGAAAAAGAAGATCACCGCTCCTTATGTTCAGATGGGAAAGGTATATGCAGAGCATAAAGGCTTTGACTGCGAGGAGGCGAGAAAGTTCGCCGGACCGGAATATTTCAATGCTCCGATGCGCCTGATCCTCAGGAGTATATTTGCCACGTTCGGAAGGATAATGTTTCGAAAGACGGCGCGATCCTGGGGCTGTGATAAACCCCTGAACTACAGACCCTATCCCGCTTCGCGGTGAGACTTGATTTTCGCTTCAAAAAAACATAAAGTGTTGTTATAAGACTCATCAAGGGAGACAGATATGAAAGTCCTAATCATTAACGGCAGTCCCAGAGTAAACGGCAACACTTCTACGGCTCTTAAAGAGATGGTCAGGGTGTTCAATGAAGAAGGGATCGAGACCGAGGTCATTCAGATCGGCAACAGGGTTATCCGCGGATGCATTGCCTGCGGCACCTGCCACGGTACTGGCAGATGTGTCTTTGACGATGAGGTCAACGAGATCGCAGTAAAGTTCGAAGAGGCCGACGGACTGGTCGTTGCCTCTCCCGTTTATTATGCATCCGCCAACGCGACTCTTATTGCTTGTCTGGACAGGCTGTTCTTCAGTTCTTCTTTTGATAAGCGCATGAAAGTCGGCGCCTCTGTAGTCGTAGCCAGGAGGGGCGGCTGCTCCGCGACTTTCGATGAGTTGAACAAATACTTCACGATAAGCGGTATGCCCGTGGTGTCGAGCCAGTACTGGAACTGTGTACACGGCCTTGACAAAGGTGAGGCTTCTGAAGATCTGGAGGGTCTTCAGACAATGAGAACGCTGGCCCGGAATATGACCTTTCTTATGAAGAGCATCAAGCTCGGCAGGGAAGAGTTCGGGCTGCCGCCGGCGGAGGCGTTCACGCCGACGAATTTTATCCGTTGAAGCTGATGCATGAAGATTCCAGGGGAGCAGGTGATATAAGTGAATTCGCATTCGTTTTTTGAAAAACAGGACAGCCTGAACGATCCGATTGAATGTTTTGTGTTTGATGCCGCTTCGGAGGAGTTCCCCGTTAAGCCGCACTGGCATTATTTTGCCGAGTTTATCTATATGGTAAGAGGAAGCGCGGAGATCGCATCAGACGGGAAGACATATATCCTTAATGAAGGAGAATTTCTGATGGTTCATCCTTCGGCTCTGCATTCTATCGTTTCGGTGACCGATGAGCTGCCTTTATATGAAGTGATCAAGCTCGATCTGAGCCAGTTCCCGAGTAAATCGGCTTATGCTCCGACTCCGACGGATATCTTTAAGTATGCCAGAGGAAAGAACATGAAAGTGATGTTCGATACCGAAGCTGCTTCGAAGCTTCACTGCAGGGAGATAATCGAGGATTGTATCAGAGAGGTGAATGAATACCGTTACGGCTGCGATGTCGTGATCAGGGCCCAGATCTACAGGCTGATCTACGGCATCGTCCGTTCCTGGATATCATCGGGGCTAAATATCGACGATTGTCCTATAAGCCCGGCGGATTCATTCGGCATAGAGAATATCACCGAGTATATAGATCTTCATCTTCATGAGAATATCAAGGTCAGGGATGTGGCTGAAGCATGTCATATCAGTTATTCCGGATTCGCGGCTAAGTTCCATGAGTTTTACGGCATGAGCTGTAAGGACTATATCGAGCGGATGCGGATCTTCAAAGCTGAGGAATATCTGACGTTTACCGATCATGACCTGAACTATATCAGTGAGAAGACTGGCTTTGCCGACAGCAGCCACCTTATCAGGAGCTTCAAGAAATACCGCGGCATCACGCCCAAGCAGTTCCGCCTCAAAAGACGTAAAAAGGCCTGATTGTTAATATGTGATGAATAATCGCTCTTGACGAATGCAATCTTGAAGACAGGGGAATATAATCAGGATATGAAATGATTATTTGAGGGGTATGAATATGGACTTACAGGCATTTGTTAACAAGATCGCTCCCATGACCTGCATCATGTCCGTTGAGGAACTGCCCGACGGAAAATACGGCGAGATAAGGATAGTTGCCGGAAATAAGGCATATATCGACTCCATCGAACTGGCGGATCACGGTCCGCAGATGATGTGTAATAAGTTTATCCCAAACAGTCTTTATCAGAACTATTTTCCCAAAGATCTGAACTTTGAGGATATCTGTTACAGAGCCGCGGTCAAGAAAGAACCGCTCTTTACCTATGTTCACCCCGACAGATTCGATTTCTGGTTTGCTCTTCAGATGCTGCCGCTTGACTGCGATAACGGGAACCTTCGTTACTGCACATATACTCAGGAGATCTCTCAGAGCGCTGACACGTCGAAGATGAGCAATATCTCTCACGATACTGCTTCCGCGGTCATCGAGACTTGTATCAAGCTCCGTTCGACGGACGACTTCCAGAAAGCAATGGACGAAGTCATCAAAGGCATAAGGGAACTCTGCGATGCCAGGAGTTGCACCGTCCTCATGATGGATACCGTTACGAGGAAGTGCTCCGTACTGAGCTCTGCTGCGGCTTTTGATTCTTCAGTGGTCCCGATCAGATCAAGGACTGAAGGGTTCTATGAGGTCGCTGAGTCCTGGGAAGGAACGATCGCAGGAAGTAACTGTCTGATCATCAAAAATGAATCCGATATGGAAGTCGTAAAGAACAGAAATCCTGTATGGCACCGGTCCCTGACTGAAAGCGGCGTCCGTAGTATCGTTCTGTTCCCGCTGAAGTATAAGGGGGATCTTCTCGGATATATCTGGGCTACAAATTTCAATACCGAGAATGCGACGACTATAAAGGAGACACTTGAGCTTACCACATTCTTCCTGGCGGCGGAGATCGCCAACTACAGGATGCTCAACAGGCTCAAGATATTGTCCTCTCAGGATCTTTTGACAGGAGTACTTAACCGTAACGAGATGAATAACAGGATCGACCGTATCTGCGAGCGAAGGGATGAGACTCCCATGAACGTCGGTATCGTTTTCGCTGATCTTAACGGTCTCAAGATGGTCAACGATAAGTACGGCCATTTCGCGGGCGATATGCTGATAAAGAATGCCGCGCTCCTCCTTCAGAACGTCTTTATGGAGGAGGAAGTTTACAGAGCCGGCGGCGATGAGTTTATGGTCCTTGTTAAGAACACCACCATCGAGATGCTTGAAGAAAAGTGCAACAGACTGAAGGAGCAGTCAGGGGCATTTGAGCACGTGAGCTTTGCCGTCGGATACAGTATCGAAGAAGACGGTATCAATATCAGGCGTTCGCTCAAACTGGCCGATGAGAGGATGTATGAGGATAAGGAGCGCTACTATCAGGAACATCCTGAACTGAAGCGCTGAAATATACAGAGGCAAATAAACCGGTCAAACCTCTTGCTATGTTATATATGTTTGTGCTATGATCGCTTCCGTGATCATATATCTGATCAGTTAACCCTTCTTAAGACGTATTTTTTCTATGGTAAGAGAGAACTTTTCTCTTATCTTTTGTATGCCGGAACTATTAACAAAGGAGGGATCATCAATGGAAAAGATAATAGAAAGAGCAAAAGAACTGTACGGATTAACAGGGACTGATCTTAAAAGGATACGTTCTCACGAAGGCGGCCGTAATACTGTCTTTGCAGGCGGCGGATACGTTCTTCGGGTCAGCTGTCTTTCTGACCGGACAATGAACGACTACCTGGCGGAAACGGAATTCATCCGTTACCTGGCGGAAAACGGTGCGCCTGTGGCAGATGTGATCTGCTCGATAAGCGGAAATACCGTTGAGAGGGTGGATTCTGACGGAACTACGTTTTATTTGTGTCTGTTTGAATATGCGAAAGGAATGCTCATTGCCGATAACGGATACAGATACAGGGAGGGAGTACCTTTAGAGGAATACTTTTATAACACGGGAAAGGCTCTCGGAGCTATTCACAGACTGTCTAAGAGTTACTGTCCCAGAGCAAAGAGACGGGATCAGTCGGAACTGTTTAACGAGCAATATATCGACACTTTGATACCTGACAGCTACAGGGATCTGAAAGACGCCATAGGAAAAAGACTTCAGAGATTTGCTGATCTTCCGAAAGAAATCGGTGATTACGGACTCGTGCATTTTGATTTCTCTGACGGAAATTATCATGTGGATCTGTCTTCCGGAGATATAACCGTTTTTGACTTTGATAACTGCCTGTACTGCTGGTATATGTTCGATCTCGCTCATCTGTGGACACATGGTACGGGATGGTATCAGTTCGAGAGCGATCCGGAAGCAAGAAAAAAAGGAATGGATCATTATTTTGCGACCGTGCTTGAAGGATACAGAAGCGAGACTGATGTGTCAGAGGAAATGCTCGATAACCTTCAGCTGTTTATCGACATGACCATCATCGAATATGTGATCGATGAGTTTCAGTGCAGTATAAGAGAAGGTGAGCTTCCGGATCCCGAAGATATTGAACATGCATATAACGTTCTGATACATGATATTCCTTTTGCGGGATTCTTCTGATCCGGTTTTGTTTCTGTTATCATAAGTGGACAGTATAAGAAGGAAGGCCGGACTGTATGTCTGAAGATATAGTTAAAAGAGGACTTGTCCTGGAGGGCGGAGCTATGCGCGGCATGTTCACCGCCGGTGTTATGGATGTCTTCATGGAAAATGACATCAGGTTTGACGGGGCCGCGGGCATATCAGCAGGCGCCATCTTCGGCTGTAACTATAAGTCGCATCAGATCGGCCGGGTCATAAGATATAACACGAGATTCTCGAGAGATCCCAGGTATAGCAGCATCAGGACTCTGATCAGGACAGGGGATCTTTACGGAGCGGAGTTCTGTTACAGAGACATCCCTGATATCCTCGATGTGTTTGACAGGGAGACTTTTAAAAATGACCCGATGGAGTTTTATGTTGGAGCCACGGATGTGGAGACAGGAAAGATCGAGTTTCACAAGTGTATTGACGGAGAGTCGGAGGATATCCAATGGATGAGAGCATCTGCATCGATGCCGATAGTCTCCAGACCTGTAAGGATCAACGGAAGGGAATATCTGGACGGCGGGATCACCGATTCGGTCCCGTATGAATTCCTTGAGAGCCTGGGGTATAACAGAAATGTTATCGTTCTTACGCAGCCTTTGGGCTTTGTCAAAAAGGACAGGCATACAAAGCTGCTTATGAAACTGCTCCTTCATAAATATCCGAATATCGCATCGGCGATGGCTGACCGCCATATAATGTATAACCGTCAGATGGAAGAGATAAGAAGACGCGAACAAGACGGCAGAAGCCTTGTGATAAGGCCCGCGACTTCGCTCGGGATAGGTCGTACCGAGAAGGACCCTGATGAACTTCAGAGAGTATATCGGGAGGGCAGGAAAGAAGCGGAAAGAAGGCTTCCCGAAGTCATTGATTTCCTTCTGTGACTTTCCCGCGAACGATAAGCTGTGCGAGTGGTAAAATACTATCGTAAAGAGAAGAGACGGAGGCACATACCATGGGAATCCTGATAAGCGAGACGACACGTGAAGAACGGGAGCGGATAGTATCGGAATCCATCGGAAATATAAGCGGGTCCTGCGACGGGTGTATGGCCGGTCTTGCCGAGATGTATCAGGATTATATCGACGGGAAGAAAGAGATCCGTGAGATCAATATGGAATTCCGCAGAGGCTACGAATCCGGAACCGATGCACCGCCCAAAGACGGCTGCGGTTATGTAAGGGACTGAGAACGTGATATATTTACCGTGATCAATGATTGCTGAAAACGATCACCTTGTCGTTCTTGCCCAGAGAGACGCTGATATCCTTCTGGTCTCCACTGAATAATGTAACGTTATTGCCAGGTTTTACATAGCCCAGCATCAATGTAATGTTCTGCTGTTCCTTGGGCAGACCGGGATCGTATGACGCCTCGAAAACGGCTCTTATGAGTTCATCTGAAGTGCATGGTCCGGGTAGCGTATCAAAGAAGTCCTTTGCCTTTTTGATATAGACTTCCTTGCTCTCGTAACCGTCTGAATCATCCTCGTCATAAGTCAGTATATCCTGGAAGAAATCGAAGATCGCATCCTTCTCGCCGATCTGGGTTATCATCTTACTGATGTAGCGGTTGCTGATGATGACGTTCTTGACGCTGTAGCTGCTTACGACATCATGGTTCTTCGGATCGTTTATCTCCGCTATCACATCGATGCTCTCGACATCAAAATCCGGATTGGCTTCCTTTTTGTCGTTGATGATGTCCTGAACATAGATAAGATTGGCGAGCGTATCCGCATCGGTCTCACCGCCGGAAGCGAGATCGTCAGAGAGGATCAGTACGCTTACGTCCTCGTCGTTCATCTCCATGAAGTCGTTTATGGATCTGCAGATCAGATCCTTGTCGAAGATCTCTGCCGCCACGGTACTGCAGACGAACGGATAATCGCGGTAATGATCCATACGTTCGAGGCTCTTCTCGTCATCTATTACGATTATCTGAAGGAGCTTCTCGTCGGAGTCTTTATAACCCCACTCTGCGAGGAATGCCCTGAATCCGTCCATTATGTCCCTGCATTTGCTGTTATGCCCGAGCATTATTATGTTCTTCTTTTCGATACGGTAATCCCTGTTGATATCAGCCTTGAAAGACGGTTCTTCTATATTATCGGCCGCTTCGATATCCTTCTCGTTATATGCCATATAGAAACAGTGATCGGCACTGCCGTTCCTCTGTACGGTAAGAGGAACGATATGCCTGTTCTTTTTAAGGGATCCTGATATGAACTCAGTCTCATCAGCGACGGATGATACCGTCGAATAGAAGGTCGCTCCGCGGTTGGAGAGGAGTTCGTTATAGACGGTGTTAAGTTCAGGCATCAGAGAGAACTGTGACATCAGCTGACCGAGGATACGGTTCACGCGGATCGGAACGATATTACATTTGCCGTCAACCTGCTTGCATCGGATGATCTTCTGTACCAGGTTCCAGGTCCAGTCGTCAGTAACCTCTACGATTATCCTCTGATTGTCTGCCGATGATCCTGAAGATGTTATATCGGAGACCTGCATCAGAGTCTTTATCGTAAGCGAATTCCCGTTAAGGTATCTGTCGGCATCAGTATTATCATTCTCGCTTCCAAGGATAACGACCGATGCGGCCATGTCGAGTGATATATCATACAGCTGCTTGGTCGAGAACACATCTCCTTCCCGGACGATGACCGTGAGACGGTTCTTAAACTTATGCTTTGCCCGGTATATCCTGCCGGCGATAAAGGACATGGAGCGGGATCTTTCTGCCGCTTTGTCGTTCTCGCGCTTTACCGTCTCGCAGAGGCATTCGGATATCTCTCTTTTGACATCTTCCTTACCGGAATTGACCAGCACGATCACTTTGGATATCGTCTCGCTGTACAGAAGATCGTTGACGATCTCAAGGGCTCTGGAGTTCCAGTTTAAGATGACGAAATGTCCCGACAGATAGAGCTTGCGGTTTCCCTGATTGGAGTTCTCGATAAAGCCCGAGATATAGTTGGTGATATAACCGATCACGGCGCCCGTGAATGATACCATTCCAATTATGACGATGATCAGGCAGATAACGGCAATAACGGCATTTGACGGACCGATATCTTCGACTACATACGAGACGCATCCCGCATCCAGGATCATGGTGACAGTATAATAAGCCGCCTCGAGGAATCCCAGCTGCTCAGTCCCGCTTAAGGACATACTGCTTATGATAAAAGCAGACAGAAAAAGAAATGCGATATTAAAGAAGAGTATTGCCAGTAAAACGATCTGCCCCGGATTCTTGGCAAGTCTGATACTGAACCATTCCCGAAAACTCTTGAACATATGGATCACTCTCCGGATCTGACCTCAGGGATCTTATGATGATATGATAACACAATCTTATCCGAAAGCTTCTTCTGCCTTTCTTGCCGTCAGGCGTCTCTTCTCCAGAGTCTTCTCGAACAGTTCGTCGGAGATCGCCGGGAACTTTTCATATATGACTTTGGTACCTTCTTCTGTTATTCCGCCCTTCGTGGCAACACGGTCAACGACTTCTTCAAAAGTCATTCCTTTATCGATCATCAGTTCGCCCGTGGCACAGAGAGTATTGAGCACCATCGAGACTATCTGTTCTTCGGGGATCGAAGTGTGCTTTTTGGCCGAATCACATATCACATCAAAAACGGAAGCGATGAATCCCGGCATGCACGAGACGAGTTCGGATCCCATGCCCATCTCGTCTTCGGGAAGGACAGTGACGTTGCCCATGCATTCGAAGAGTGTCTTTACGGTCTCCTTATCGGAGTCATTCATGAGATCGTTATGGCATACCAGAGTCTGTGACCTGCCTGTCTCGGCGGTCAGGCTCGGTATAACTTTACAGGTCTTGCATCTGAGTATCTTTCCTATGGTGCCGAAAGAAACGCTCCCGTTGAGAGATATTAGGATGGCATCCGGACGGATCTCATCACGGATATCCTCGAGGACAGTCCTGATATCAACGGGACGGACGCACATGATTATGATATCCGAACGGGATGCCAGATCTGCATTGCTCCCGCATACGGTTGCCATGGAAGAGAGGTGCCCGATCTTTTCGCGTGTCCTGTTGGCGATCAGGATCCCTCCCGTAACGTTTTCCGATCTTACGAAGCTTTCCAAAAGCATCTTTCCCATGCTGCCGTATCCTATTATTCCTATGTTCATCTTGTTAACTCCTGTCCGGACGGATGTGCAACAGAGGTATTGGGCTCCCCCGATAACACTCCGACCAAATGTATGACTATTATAAAACAATGTTCATGGCAGCGCAGCGAAAAGTTTTTCAAATCAAGAAAAAACGAACGGGCAAGTTCGGTTTTTTAGGAAAGGTATGAGTATAATGACTGCGATAGTTTTGCGAGATATCAGGACGGAGCATGAAATATGTTGACTCTGTAGGTTTGGATATATGACAGTTAAGGATTATCTTTAGTTACAACTTTTATATTGTATTAATGGCGAGTTGGTATTAAGATGATATTCTGTTTGTATTTATGGGTGTTGTTTTTTCTATGTTTCCTTATGTCATAGTTCAGAATTGACTCATATTTTTGGAAACTTACCATTCTTGGATGTTAAAACGATATATTCCGTTTTCCTCTGTAAATTTCCGTATGCGTTTTTCTGTTTGATCAAGTTCTTCGTTTGTTTTTCCATATGCATAAAAAACCCAGTTTTCATTCTTAAGTAAAGGAATGATTATATCCTCATAATACGGCATATCGACACCATTGAAAGAATGTCCCATAACTATAACACTTTCAAGACATTCTCTTTGTTTCATGTTTTTGATGAATTTGGATAGTACTAAGTATTGGTTTTTTAGCTTTTTGGATGCAACTTTATAACAATTATATATTTTTATAATGGCTGGCTCATACACAAGAGAATACCATTCATCATCATTGTATTCTCTAACTAAAGCCTCATAAATCTCTTCTTCGTTGTTGTAGGGACACCCAAATACTAGCTCTTCTCCGCATTTCCCGTGAATATGAAGAATTCTATTACCCAAAATATTATATAGTTTTTCAAGTGTTTCTGTATAGTTAAACGATAAATAGTAATTCTCATTATTGATTTCTGGGAATAGCCGAGTATCTGAAATATTGATTTGCGAAATCCACTCATTGAAACAATCAACAACAAACGGTTTAAAAAATTTTAATTCACTTTCTAAAGCTATTTCTATATTATTCCATCCTGGAGTTAACTCATCAGATATGTTTGGATATAAATCACTTTTGCTTTCTAGGCAATCATCACAAGTTAGCTTTAATTCTTTCTCTACATCTGACCATATATTAGTATTAGAATTAAGATGAAGATAATTGCATTTTTCATAATCATTACAGATATTTATGTAGTTGTTTACAAGAAACTCTTTATAATGTTTATAATCAGTTTTCATGTTATGATGCAAATCAAAGCCGTTTCCAATGATATAAAAAGAGGACATGTCGTTTCTCCTGTTTATTCAACAAGTTAGTGTAATGTACTGTTGTGGTTGTAGCCAAGAAATTCAATCCGATAAATAATTAGTTGCTATTTTTGAATAAAGTTTCTATATAGCAGAAACGAAAAAAGCAGATTTTCCATCTCGAACTGTAGTATTATACCTTCAATGGATAGACCAAATCAGAGTTGATAATTCCTGATTATTCGAAATATATAGTTGTAAAGGGATATATAGTATTGTTATAGCTTATATTAGAAAATTTTGATTTCACAGAATTAATCATCTTCATCAACCCAGATGAATCCGAGGTTGGTTTTTGATAAATCTAGGTTTCCATTAGCAAATAAAATGGAACAATATCTATTATATTCGACAGTACTAATAGGTTCTGTAGATTCCCACCAACCTTCTGATTCTCCTGTTTCATAAAAACCTATTTTCCCATAATTATCGTAAAAGAAATAGCTTATTTCACTAACTCTAAGTGTTCCATAAATACTATTTTTCTTAAATAATATTCTCATGGATAGTACCTCGATTCTTTATGATATATGGTACAGACTAAATGTAATCAATCCTAAAAGATGAAATCCTTCAATAATTAAATTTTATATTACATTTATTGGAAAAGCAATTTTATTGGGTTGGAATGGCCTGGTTTAGTAGTAAAGTTGTGGTGTAGTTATAGTTGTCTCAAAGTGTTTTATCGGCTGTTGAATCTTGGATTATCAACAGTATATATGTTTTTCTGACTTAAAATTGCTAATGCGGATTCCATTCACACCGAATTTCAAAATGAGGGAATATAACTGCTGTTTCATTCGAATTGCAACCCCTGTTTTATATATTGGATATATATTTCAAACGATCCTGCAACCGGATACTTCATCTTTACGACTATATGGGTGAAAACAAACAGAATCGGAGGGATCTGAAATGAAAAAACTGACTGCAATAGTAACCCTGATCATGAGCCTTGTGCTCCTTCTTCCTGCCTGCACTGCAAAAGTCGCTGCGGAGCCTGTACTCTGTCAATCGCACGTGATCAACCGCATGAACTGGGTCGAGTATGATTCGGCGATCCGCGGAGGCAACCTGCAAGTGTTCTTTGATGTTGCCGATGACAGCATTTCTGAGGAAGATCTTTGGGAGATGAAGATGTATATCTTTGAGAAGGACCCTTCCGGAAGATACGATCTTGATAAGGCTCTTCTGGAAACTGATGCGGAAGTCCTTTTGAGATGGCATCCCGAGACGGAGACGAGTACTGTCGACGGTGTGGAATTCATGATGTTTCTCGGATTTATTCCGACAGGAGATTACGTTTATGTGATCACTGCTCCGGACGGTACTATCGACAGCATTACCGAGTTTCAGATAGTGGAGCCGTCCGATGCTCATGAGATCATACATGAGGAGACCGATTACAGCCTTTCTTAACTTTCATAATACAACCGCATCCGCCGTTGCCCGTTCTATATGAGCAGCGGCGGAAATCTTTTTCCGGACTTCTTATCTTCTGCTATTGCATGTCTGCATAACGGTATTTGTCTTTGACACAAATGATATGATTGTACAGTTGTGTTTTATATCAAAGTGAAAAAAACAGTCGGGGGATGTATAGGTTTGTTTTCGTGACTCTGATCATCGGCTTTACGGCTATAGCGGGAGTGTTCGATCTTCCCGTCATGATCCCCTCGTTCGGCATATGGCTACTGATACTGATGGCGGTCTACATGATCCTTGCCCGGATCCTGAAAGCCGTCTATATCAAGGCCAATAAGGAATGGGTGTAAGCTCCCCCGGCTTTTCCGGAGTTAATTCATTATCCGAAAGTAAACCCGTTGTTAATTAACTGAAAACAATGGGGATGTCCCGTATACACTGCAGTTTTATAGTAATAAAATCGAATTATAGATCGCAGGGAGGAGGGGCGTATCAATGGCAAAAGAGAAATACATAGAAGAACAGATACTGAAGTATTGTGTCAAAAGACAGCTCGATCCTTCGGGGCTTCACCGTTTCCAAAGATCCGGCCCGGATGATCTTTATATGCCTGATATCGATTCCCTGAACAACTTCCTAAAGGAAAACGGCATATCTGCGGAAGCGGTGGATTACCGAGAGGGCCCCGATATCGTCGAATACGATATTAAGCCTGACGGAATTACGATCAGAGAACTTCAGGATAAACATACAATGCTGGCTCCTTTCTTTAAGCAGAAAGACGTCAACATCGAATGGCATCCGGGTTCTTCATACGTGTCCCTTTCGTACAGGATCAGGAAGGGACCTCTCTATCTCGGTGACTTCATAATGAATTCGGAACTCACTTCTCCCAAATACATGTTCGGCGTAGACAGCATGGGCAGACCTGTCACGTATTCGCCTCTTGAGACCGGAAATCTGCTTATCAGTTCCGCTTCCCAGGATCAGATCACGAAGGTCATAGATTCGATCTTTATCCATATGAACTGTATCGAGAATGACAGCAGTTCCGAAGTCTATCTTATCTATTCAAACAACCGTTACGATAAGCTCCTGGATTCTCCGCTCCTCAAGAAGAACAAGAGTGGAAGACAGGAGACGATGGAATTCCTGGAGCTGGTAAAAAAGGATGTCGAATACCGTAAGAGTGTATACAGAAGATCTCATGACAAAAAGATCTTTGTGATCATACCCGATATCTCGGTTCTTCTCGGTGGATACAGATATGAGAATATCAGGCTCCTGAAGTCGCTCCTTCTGGAGTCGAACAGACTCGGCATATACTTTATCGTCGGATGCAGGCTCAACGTCCGTACTCACCTGTTCAAGTCGATCAGGAACAGTTTCGGCGGACTGATCAGCTTCAGGTCATATAATGAGATGATAGATGAGGCGACACCTGATCTGTTTATCTACTATGACTGCAACAGATTTAACAGGACATACGGAATGGCTCTCGAGGCGGACAGTGAAGATCTTGACAGTCTGGCCTCGCTGGATAAGGATTCGTCAGAGATACTTAAGAGATACGAAAAGAGGATCCCGTACGCCGTAGAAGCTATGGATGTGATATCTATAGTGGACGGTGTCAGCATGAAGGTCCTTATGGAAAGCCTGTCGTGGACAAAAGAGCAGGCAGAGGATGCGGTCAGTCTTCTGGAAGACATACACTTTATCAGTCCGCCAAACCACGACGGAAAAAGGAATATCCTGATCTCATATTATTTCTGGAGTATATATCTGAAAGAGGAAAAGGTGTAAGGAGGTAACATGGCTGAAGGGAGAAATCTGTTAAAAGAGCGTCTGGAGAAAAGACGGGAAGAGAAAGATGCTGAAGAGCAGCGCCTGAAAGAGAGTCAGAGGCTTGAAGAAGAGCAGAATGAAGTGGACAGGCTCCGCGGTCTGATCGCTAATAATATCCGCTCGGACGACTATAAAAGAGCACGGGAGATCTATGAAAAGATCCTTCAGATACGTCCTGATGATCATGAGGCATTATGGGGTATCTGTGAATGCGATAAAAAGGAAGATAAAGACGCCGGCAATAAGTTTATGAATCTTGGAAGCGTCGATGAATTTGTCAGCCGTGCTGATGATGTACTGTTTGTGGAAGATAAACTAGCTGTCATCGAAAAGGAATATCAGGATGAATTCGAGGACCTTAGCGATAAGAAAAAGCATCACGGGAATGCTCTTTCTGATGCGAAGCGCAATCTTCAGAATCTGAACAATGATTTCGGAAAGCTCAAAGATCCCAAAAAGGCAAAGAGACTTTGGTCGTTGGTTACCGGGGCCGTTCTCGTTATCATACTTTTTATTGCACGTTATTCTCTGGAACTTGAGGAAATGATAGATAATATCATCTTTTTCTCGTTGGTGGTCATGGTCTGCTGGATGAGTGCATTTCTGATGCCGTTCCTTGTCTATTATCACGGCAGCACCAAGGTCGATGATGACAGGGACGAGTATCTCCGTCAGATCGGCTATATGGACAGAGTCGTTGAAGCGGAGCAGGAATGGGTCAGGACGTTCGACGAAAAGATCTCCTCTCTTGATAACAGGATGAAAGAGATCCGTGATATCTATTATGCCCGTCCGGATGCCGAAGCTCCTTCTGATACAGAAGAGGCAGAGGAAGATGAAGTCCCGTCAGATCCCGAAGCAGTATCTGATCCCGGGGATATCCCCGCCAATGAATTGATCTTCTGAAAAACGGAAAATACTTCATGGGTCCGGGCGCATATCCGGTTTAACACTGTTACAGATCCTGTTGTTACAGTATGGATCGTGCTGTCCCTGCTCATGTACACAAAATAGCTGTTTTATGCAACAAAGCAGGGACGAGGGCGGGTTTGTCCCTGGTCTTGTACATAAAAATGCGGTTACAAGAAGCAAATTAGGGACAGCGGCAGGGCTTCAGTTTCGACACAGGGACAGGTATACGAACCTCACGGTTGATACCTGTCCCTGTTTCTGTATATATGAATAACTGCCGATCTACGGCCGCGGGACGAACGTCTCTTTATCCCGTTTACTATCAGAAGAGCGACGAGCATTGCAACAAGACAGATGACACACAGGGCGGCTCCTTTGACCGAGGAGATGTTGAATCCGGATCCGGGCATGTTTCCCGGGCCGAAACTTCCCATAGCGGGCATGGAGCCGCCTCCGGGGCCGCCCGGGCCTCCCGGACCGCCGCCCATGTTGCTGAAGTCAAAGCCGCCTTCTCCTTCCATGGCGCTGAAGTCGAAGTTCATCCTTCCGCCGCGCGTTTCCGCTCCGTCGCCGCCGCCGAAGCTGCCGCCCATGTTGAAGCGGCCCATGGCTTCGATGTCAATAGATGAACCGTCGACTCTGGTGTCTTTGGCGAACCGCTGTTCGCTGTCGGTCGAAGGGATAGTTCCCGATAACTGCCTGTTGATACTCTCGGCGCGGAGCTTTACCGTGTTATAAAGTATCTCGACTGCGGTATGGTATTCGTCCGCATCGTAGAAAGCGGTCGGATCGGTCTCTACGAGTTCATCGATCTGAGATCTGATACGGTTATATGTGGTATCGAATCTTCCGCCGTTGACGTATCCGTCTACGAGCATCTGAAGATATTCGTGATATCTGGCCAGATATTCCTCGTTTTCGAGCAGCGCGTCAAAGAACTTCGTTCCGGAGAATGGGGTGTCGATCGCATCGTTGATCATCTCGGTGCCGTCGGCTGAGGAGCCCATCGACATTCCGCCGAAAGACAGGTTATAGTCCCAGGGAAAGATGTTTAACTGTCCGTCGTATTCGTAAAGGTAATAGTTATGAGCCATACTGCCCGAGAGGCTGTCCATGTTTACGGAGAATTCGTGGACCGCCATATATCTTAAGATGTTATCGACATCAAGATACTCCTCGAGATCGGTACCTTCGCTTATGTTACGGAGCGCCGTTACCACTCTTCTGTGATCATCCTTGCCGGTCCCCGTGATCTCGCCGTCCCAGATGGTGGAATAACTGTCGAGATCGTCGTCGGTATAATTCAGATCGGCTCCGCCTCCGCCTCCGCCGAAAGAGAATCCGCCTCCGCTCATATCAGGCATGCCTTCAAAGGAGAAGCCGTCTCCCTCAGGCATGTCTTCGAATGAGAAGTTACTCATGTCCGGCATATCCTCAAACGAGAAGTCTCCTCCCGGACCTCCTTCCGGGAACCTGTTCCCGCCTTCTCCGCCGCCCGGAGGCTGCATCTGTGAGAGATCGGGCATGTTCTCCGGATCGAAGCCGCTGAAGTCGAAGTCACCGAAGTCGATTCCGGACATCGAAAAGCCTGATGAAGAAGAACTGTTGCCTCCGCCCATCTCCATGCTGTCGGGCTTATAGAGCTCTCCGTCGCGTGTGCCGAAGTTTCTTAACATGAAGCTCTGTTCCACACCTTCGAGTGCGGTGTATACGCCCCAATATTCGCCGTTTACGCATACACGGGCATAGTTGTAAAGTGATGCGTCCACATCGAGGTACTGAAACATATCGTATATGATCGCTTCCTTCATGTTGGTGGCATCGGCGTAGTTGTTATTGAGTATCAGCTTGTCGAGGCCGAAGCATGTCTGACCGTCGACGAAGTGGTCGAACTCGAGCTTGAAGGAATACCTGTTCGTGCCGGTATCCATCGCGATGGCTGACAGGCTGGTATTGCCTTTGGGACGTATCGCGACATTATTGATGCGGGTGCCGTTTATCACGACATTACAGACGTAATATTCTTCGCTCAGGGCGTTTCTGAGCATCGTGTTCCATGAATCTCCGTCCATCTCGATACTAATCTCTATGATCTCACCGGTATCGAAGAGAGCGGTCTCGTATTCCATTTTGACTCCGGTGCCGCCTAAGGCTTCGACCAGGGAATCGGAATAGGAGACGGCAAGGAGACACAATACCACTGCCACCGCCATCATCGCGATTATTATCTTGGAAATGTGCTTATGCTTGAGCAAAACATTAACCTCCGTCAGGACATGTAGTCACCGTTATAGGTAACCAGTGTTGCACCTGATACGCCGCTTATGTCATTGATCTTATTTACGAAATCCGTTGCGTTGTCCTTAACGCGGATCTCGGCTGTCAGTTCGATCCCGGATGCATCGACAGTCTTGGACTTGACGATGAACTTGTCGACTGATCCCTTAACGAGTTCGAGCGTGCTCTTCTCGGCCTTTTCGCCGTCACAGTTCACGATAAGGATATAAGGAGTATTAAGGCTCTTTCTGTTGGCGCAGATCACGAGGATAATGCCGATTATAAGAGAACCTATTACCGCGAGAGGTATCATGCCCGCACCGATCACGATGCCGACAGCCAGTGACCAGAACAGGAATACGATCTCCATGGGTTCTTTTATCGCTGCACGGAAACGGACGATAGAGAGTGCACCGACCATACCGAGCGAGAGAACGACGTTGGATGTTACTGCCATGATGACAAGTGTCGTAACGAGCGAGAGTCCTATGAGCGACATCGCGAATCCCGTGGAGTACATGATCCCGCTGAATGTCTTTTTGTAGATCACGAAGATGAACAGTCCGATCACGAGGGCAAAGACCATTCCGATAAGAGTGTCGATCGCCGAGAACTCCGAGATGCTCTCGAGAAAGCTTGATGTAAAGATGTCTCCGAAATTCATAAAATTTTATCCTCCGATATTTTATTATCATTATCCGAATCGACGGCTCGCGCCGTACTTTGAAAATGCTTCCTGCCTGAGACCCGGAGTCTGTATGATGTCCTGTATTATCTCAGGAAGGAAGGAATCGTATTTGATCTCGAGGAGCATGTATGCCGGGGTGTCAGTCGCGATTATATCGGAAACGCCGTCAGCGAGCAGATCTCTTCTGTAAACGCTGGTCTTGATCTTCGAATCGAAAGTGATCCGAACGTTGCCGGCTTTATAGATATACGGTTCGCGCTCGTAAGACACGAGTACTCTGGGCTTTAGTCTCTGGAAACGCATCTTGGCGTAGAATTCCTTTACCAGATCATTTTCGCTTCCGCGCATAAAGGATATGTCGCCGTCCAGTATCTTCCGGAATTCCGTATCGGTGATCTCAGCATCGTATTTAAGACAGAGATAACCGTCCTTGATCTTCTTTTCGAGCGTTATGTATGACAGATCGTCGTTATAGAATCTGATGCGGAATTTCTCTCTTTGTCCGATACCGTCTGTCTTCTCCCTCAGGGCCTTGTCATCGCTGTTGTCGAAATACACGCTTCTTATACGGTACTTTCCGTCGGGTCCCGCATGAGGATCCGGTCTCATTACCGCCTTAAGCCGTGACCTCATAGCGATGTAATCTGAATAGGGGATCTCGTACTTCAGTTCATGCCGGTACCTTTTTTCATTGGAAATGATCTGCACGGCAATAACTCCTTTCATCCGTGTTCCTGTGCAAGGGATTATATTTATCCTACCTTAAATGAACCTTAAATGGAATTTGAGGCTTGAAACGGGAGTGGTAACAGTTTGTTCATATTTGCAAACCCCTGATATCATTGGGCTTGAGATGGGTTTGTTCATAAGTTATTAACAATTCATTAATAAATTGTTAATATTCTATTGTAATTTGCGGATCAGGGTGCTAAGATGAATATGTAAATTTCGCTGGAAAGAAAAAAGAAGCTGGCCCTTTGAATGTGGAAATCATGTTCTGAGGGCTTCTTCTTTGGTTATGATCTCGCCCCAGTCCGATGCCCATTTCTCGCAGAAAAGATCCGTATAGCGGATATCCTTATTATCGCGCAGCTTCCTGAACACAGGGAGGAGACCCCATGAGAGCGAAGGTATACCGATCACGATAAGGTAAAGAGGTCCCAAAAGGAGAGACTGTAACGTATGACCGAATTCGTGAACAGCCATCTTCTCGCTCCACTCGCGCTTCTCCCTTGCGCTCTCGCTCATATCATCTTCGGAAGGTACCTGCGGAGTAAAGATGAACTGCCCGACGGACAGACCGCTTTGAAGAGGCCAGTATGTCCTTATGACGCCGTGGTAGTATCTGTGCGGGCAGTTGAGATAAATGAGATACATGATCGATCCGCCCGTGGTCTGGATATTGCCCCAGGTCCACTGGATAAAACAGGCGAGAGGATACCAGCCGTTATCGTTCTTAAGTATCCTGCTCTCGATAAGAAGATATATCCCTATGAGATAAAGTCCTGAAAGATAACAGATAATGTCTTTAATATCGGCGGTGCTGCCGAGAATGACCGCTGCGGCTGATCCTGGCTTCAGATGGAGGATCTCGCCGAGTCTCAGATACTGCAGCAGTTCCGTCACCCACCCGAGCACATATATAAGGAGAGGAAGAACGTAAGCCGAGAAGATGCTGTCCTTCTTCCAAAAGACTGCTCTCGCCGCAAAATATATAAGCGGTATCACCAGGACATCACCGAGATATCCGCGGATATATCCGCTCCCGAATAAAGCGATCAGATATTCCGTTCCGAAAAGTATGACAGTCAATAAGATATAACGAAGCCGTTCTCTCATGGAAACGATTATAGCATTAAGCGTATCTTAGCCCAAACAGGTCAGGGTTCAGAGATCTATGTCGGGATGTTCTCCGGAGAAGGCTGTCTGAGGCATCGACATAAGGTATGACATGTCGTGATCGCTTATCGTAAATCCGCCGATATCGAGGTTTGATCTCATGCGCCCGGGATCATCAGTTTTTGGGATTATCGAGATCCCCTGCTGATTAAGGAAGCGGAGAAGGAACTTCCCGGGAGTAACGCCGTAATCTGAAGCCATCTTCAGTACGATCCCGTTCTCTCTGAGCCTTCCTCTTCCGAGCGGACTCCAGGCCTGAACGTGAATGCCGTTTTCTCTGCAGTGATCGACCGTATACTGCTGCATATAACCGACATGAAGCTCGAGCTGATCCACCATCGGCTTGATGTCTGAACTGTCGTACAATACTTGAAGATGATGCGGAAGAAAATTGCTGACGCCGACCGCTCTGATCCTTCCCTCCCGATAAAGTTCGCTGACGGCTTTCCATGTGGATATCAGGTGTTCCTTCCATTCGGGATCTCCTTTTACCAGTGGCCAATGAAGAAGGTACAGATCAAGATAGTCGGTCTGAAGCCTTTTGAGCGATCTCTCGAAAGCTTCCTTTCCTTCTTCGTAACCGAATTCGGTCGGCCATATCTTGCTGGCGATGAATACATCTTCTCTGGGGATTCCGCAAGAGCGGAGTTCTTCGCCTACCATTTCCTCGTTTTTGTAGAATGAGGCCGTGTCAAAGTATCTGTATCCGGCCTTTACCGCTTCGGATACGGATCCCGGTCTTGCCAGGTATGTCCCGTATCCGACAGGGTCGACCTTTAAACCGTTATATAACTTAAAAGATCCTTCGGAAGTGTTCATGTTTGCCTCCTTCAATATTTCATTTAAAGAGAAGTACGATAAGAGGATCCGCTATGCCGTCCTCATCTGCGAACCGTGCCTGAGCTTCCTCGGTCGTAACATCCAGCCAGCCGTCACCGGTCTCGATAAACGACTGACCCGGAAGCGAATATGAGATGATCCGGCTTCCTGCTGCGAATCCGTCCTCATCGGTATAAGTATACACATTATCACCCTCGCTTCTCAGCTCAAAGGCGATCTGACTGTCAGAACGGACCACAACAGTATAGTCCTGCACGGAAATGTCTTCGTCAAGTTCGACCGTATGATATCCCGGCCATTCAAATGTCTCGGTTTTCGAAGCCAGCAGCTCTCCGAATTCACCCTCGTAGATCTCAACCGTGATCGTGGCACCGGTCGAAAATGTGTCGGTACCTACGGCACTGAGAACCCCTTCGTGATCGTAGACCGATGCGACTGAAGTCACATCGCCTGACGAGACCTGTTCGGTGACCATATGACTGTAAGAAAAGGCATCCGCGTAATCATTGCTTATGACGATCGATCCCGGAGATTCGATGAAGCTCTCATAAGATAACCAGAAATATCCGTTGTTACCTGAATGATCTCCCCAGGAATTCTGCACGAGCCATGCTCCGTCATTTTCAACATCATGCATAAAGGCCCGCGCAGGAAAATCATCATCGTATCCGACTATGGTCACCATATGATCGGTAAATTCCTCGAAATAATACAGGGTCATATAGCCGCGTGTCATGTGGAAATCTCCCGTATTCAGTTCGGCGAGGACTCCGACACCGAGAGGCCCGTTATCCCTGAGATATTCCTTGATAGTCTCATGGTCGGCAACGACCGATTCCGTTCCGCTTTCGCCATCGTAAGACAGATCTATCTGATCCACCAGTACATCCGACTCCGTAACATAAAACCCGTTTATCGGCTCTGTCATCAGAGTCAGGACTACCGAAGCCGGCGAACCTCCGAGCATGTATCGGTAATCTTCGTCGGAAGATGCAAGATGAAGACCTTCCTCATCTTCTTCCAGATGAGGGACATAGACCATATCCACGAGTTCGAGCGGATCCATCTCAACTTATTCACCTGTATCGATAAGATGCCGGAGCTGCATCGTAACAACGGACGAATATGCCCAGCATGTTCCTCCCACCTGGCTCATCACAGGAACACAGAAGCCTTCATCGACATAGCAAAAACTTCTGTCCGGATCCTGAAACGGGATATAGAAATCAGTATCGCCGAGAGACATGATCTCGGATGCATCCGAGAAAGGCGGCGTGTAGATCTCTTCAGCGGTCACAGTCTCTTCAGAAGTCTCAGAGATTTCAGAACTTTCGGAGCTCCCGGAAGCTTCTGATGCTTCAGCGGATACCGTCGCGCCGGCCTCTGCCGTTCCCTCAGTATCCATGCTCTCCGAAGGAGCGGTGCTGCATGATCCGGCAAGAGCGACCGTAATACATAACGCTGCCGCAGGGAGGATCTTTACCGTGTCCTTAAAATGCATATCTTATCTCCTCATGATACCTCTGATGCTTTCGATTCTATCATCATGCTCGATCTGTCGTAACAAGATAAAATACACATCCTGACCTGTCATAATCGGGTCGTCCTTATTTCATGGCCTGCAGTTCAGTTGCCCTGTATGATCTTTTTCTTTCAGGAATCTTAAAGAATAGTATAATGACAATATAAAAATACAAAGATCGCGGAGGACAGACCATGAACGATATCATCAAGGCAATGGAAGAGCGGAGGAGCATCCGTAAGTTCAAGCCCGAGATGCCTCCTGAAGAGCAGCTCGAGTGGATCATCGATGCCGGCCTTTATGCCGCCAGCGGAATGGGTAAACAGTCCCCGATAATAATCTGCATTACCAATAAGGAAAAGCGCGACAGGCTGATGGAGACCAACCGTAAGATCGGCGGGTGGGGTGAAGGCTTCGATCCTTTCTACGGCGCTCCCGCCATCATGGTCGTCCTTGCTGATAAGAGTGTCGGCACCTATATCTACGACGGGTCGCTCGCTCTCGGGAACATGATGAATGCCGCTCACTCTCTGGGACTCGGCAGCATCTGGATCCACAGAGCCAAGGAGGAATTCGAGACCGACGAATGGAAGTCGCTCCTCAGAGATCTTGGTATCGAGGGTGACTACGAGGGAATAGGGCACTGCGCCGTCGGCTATATAGACGGAGAGCTTCCCGCCCCCGCTCCCCGTAAAGAAGGACGTACCTTCTTTGTTGAATAATAATGGAAGTCATTAACGGTCAGTGGTTCATGAACGGACTTGACAGATCCGATCCCGGTTGCGTGACCGGGAGCGACCGCCTGCTCGATGTGATCGAGCGTGTCGGATTTCTTCCCCTGTTTCAAAATGAAGTTCCCGGGTTCTCGGTGGAGAGCATGACCGATCCTTCGTGCTGGTGGTGCGGCGATCCGAACGTTGACCCGTGGGAGTGGCGTGTAACTTTGACTCGCACAGGTAAGGTCGCCTACGGCAAGCTTTTCGGTAAGAAGGCGGGCTTTGTCTCGAAAAAATGGTTTCCGTATCTCGCCAACTTCAGAAGAGACGGGTATGATTTCGATTCTCTCTACGAGGACGGTAAGGCGGGATATAAAGAGAAGCTCATAATGGATCTGTTCTGGCCTCCGGAAAAAGAGATCCGGGAGATAAAAAAGAGCAGCCTCAGGAAGGATGTTCCCAACACCGAACTCTTTTCGTACGAAGTAAAGGATAAGGCCGGATTCGGCAAAGACGGCGAGAAGAACTTTGAAGGGACATGTGCAAGACTTCAGATGCAGACATATCTGATCGCCAAGGATTTCAGACAGCGTATAGGGAAGAGCGGTGAAGGTTACGGCTGGTCAATCGCCGTCTATACGCTTCCGGAATATCTGTGGGGATATGATCATGTGACATCTCAGTACGGCGAGGATCCCGGCAGATCATTTGACAGGATAGTTGATCAGATAAGGAGTCATTTTGATTCTGACGAGAAGAAGATCAGGAAGGTGTTGAGAAAGTGAGTCCGGACGTCAGCAGTTTCCGATCCGGGTGGTTCTGCTCTCGATCCATGCGTGGTCTTGACAGGACATGATCAGTTTGAATAATTAATAAATATTCATTTGAGTTTATAAATATGCACTATACAGGGCCAAAAAGGTATGCTATAATATCTTTGGTGGAACGCGGAAAGCGTTGATTTGCAAGGCTTAGACCTGCATGGAATAAGGAGGGATCTATATGAAGAAGTTTGTATGCGGTATACTGTGTGTTAGTGTGCTCTTTTCTCTTTGCGGATGCGGAAGAAAGAAAGTCATCAAGATCGATGATGACGATCTGACAGATGCATTTGAAGAATTCTTCGACTGGGAAGAGGACGATGATTACAGAGTAAGCAAGAACCGCGAGGTAAGAGGCATTAACTACGAGGATCTGGAAGACCCGTACTTCTATGATGCTAATCTGTATATCCAGGGAGCAGAGTTCACGGAAGATACGACGTATGCCTATATCCTCTATATCGAATTCGAGGATGAGGATGATGCAAGCGAGTATTTCTCTCATTACTATGACGAATATACCTGGGTCGACGATGACGACAGATATTATAGAGACGGACAGTACGGTTATATCTTCGATAATGACGAGAAAGAGAAGTTTTCCGGTTATCTTTATGCCGAGGATATGGTCATCGAGTTTAGCAGCTACGATGCCGACGGCGTGAAGATCCTCCGTGATATGTTCAGATCTCTGAAGCTTCCCGCATAAGGCGGAAGAATCCTTTTTGAGTTTATCGGGTTGATATTTGACCGGCAGTTTTTCTGAGACTGCCGGTCATTCTTTTTGAAATAACGTTCATCAGATTACCGGGACTTGCCGTTACCGCCACGTTGGTCAGAGTATTTAGTTTTTTCGGCTGTCCCTGTTTTTGTGCTTGTAACCTCGTTTTTGTGTACCACACCAGGGACAAAGGCGGGTTTGTCCCTACCCTTGTACATAAAATTGTGGTTACAAGAAGCAAATCAGGGACAGAGGGAGTCTGCGGATAACAGCAGGGAAAAGGCATTAGAAATGTTGGAGATATTATCCTGACAGATACGATGCTTACCACAGTTGTGATCACCGGAAGATATATTGTCAGTGAAGAAACGGAAATCAACTGCGACTTGATATTATAAAGCGGCAGGAACTTCGGTATTCAACCGCTATAAAAGCCCGCGGGTACGAATACCTTTGGGCTTTTGGTGTGTATGACATTGTTACTGTTATTTTAATACTATCGGTATGGGAATAAAAGAGTTTTCTTTCAAGTGTGAGTTGAAAACGCCTTAAGTATCTTCAGAATCCTTTCTGCACTTCATCTTAAGAAGCACATACCCTGCGGCGGTGATCAATCCGCTTACGATGACGCAGACATAGAATGAGATGCCGCGGCTTAACATCTCTAGGTGGAAGGCGGTCTGACGTTCCATCAGGCTTTTAAACCCGTCGATCATGAGAAAGTCAGCGACACCCATGGCGCCGGGGATGGGGACGCAGCTGTAGCCCAGTGTGACAAGACACTGGGCAGAGAATACGGAGCGTGCGGTCTTTCCGTTGCCGCCCAGAGCTAGATACATGAACACCGGTACCAAGACCTGACAAGTTCTCTGAAGAAGGTTCAGAAGGAATGCCGCTATTATCGTTTTTGTCTTGCCGGCCATCATGGTGACGCACTCGCCGTATTCGACTTCCGACTTGTCGATCTTTTTGAGCTTGCGGTCGACTTTTCTGATCAGGTGTTTTTCGTGAAGCTTATATATGATCTTACGGATCGAATTAAAGGCTACATGACCTTTGCGCAGGACGACGAGCCAGAAACAGATGACTCCCGCCAGGGCAAGGAATCCGAGGATTATCAGGATCTTTCCCAGAGGCCTGAAACCGAAGAACACGTTGTGGTCCAGAACGATAGAGATTATTCCCAGAACGATTATCCCGGCTGTATACATTATCGTGTTGACTATAAGCGTAACCGTGACGACACCGGCGGGGATCCCGTCCTTGATAAGGAAATATGCGCTCGCAGGCTGGCCTCCCGTGGCTGACGGCGTGATCGCCGAGAAATAGATATCCGATGTGGAGTATAGAAGCCCCCTGCCGAGGTGCTTTTTGTAACCGAGTCCGCGAAGGATGGTACAGACCGCTACACCTTCGAGGAAGATGTAAAGTACGGTCGACAGGATTGCCGCCGCTGTCCAACGCGGGTCGGCTTCCTTCAGATCGTTTATTAACTCTCCCAAGGAGAGATCCCCGCTTCGAAGGAGCACGGCCAATATGGTCAGTACTGCAAGAAGGAGCGAGAAGCATGACCAGAATATCTTCTTTTTGCTATCCATTATTTGCCCATATATAACGCCGCGGAGTATAACTCTCCGCGCTTTTTCTCAACCAATAGATATATTATCACATAGTTTTTGAGATCTGAAACAACAAAAAACGCACTCTAAAAGAGGCCTGCCAAATGGGGTGGCGCGGCCTCTTTTAAATTGGAGGTAGGGGGGTAAACAATAGTTATTTCTTTGCCTGACCGTAGTAGGCATTTGCACCGTGCTTCCTGAAGAAGTGCTTGTCGCGGAGACAGTCGGGCGCGGGGGATAAGCCGGGATTAAGAAGCTCTGTTCGAAGTGCCATCCTGGCAACTTCCTCCATGACTACGGAATTATGGACTGCTTCGTTGGGATCCTTGCCCCAGGAGAATACTCCGTGGTTGGTGCAGAGGACGCCGGGCGTGTAGTTAGGATCGATATTACGGGTGTTGAATGTCTCGATTATCACGAGCCCCGTGTTCTTTTCATACTCACCGCCGATCTCCTCGGGCGTCAGCGATCTGGCGCAGGGGATGGGACCATAGAAATAGTCCGCATGCGTCGTTCCGTAAAGGGGGATATCGCGGCCTGCCTGGGCCCAGGACGTTGCTTCGGGGGAGTGAGTGTGTACGACACCGCCGATGTCCTTAAAGGCCTTATAGAGTTCGATATGGGTGGGCGTATCGGAGGAGGGGTTGAGATCTCCTTCGATCCTGTTGCCGTCCAGATCGAGAACGACCATGTTGTCCGCCGTCATCTCAGCGTATTCGACACCGCTGGGCTTAATGACGATAAGACCCTTTTCGCGGTCGATGCCGCTGACGTTGCCCCATGTGAAAGTTACGAGCTTTCTCTTGGGGAGTTCGATGTTGGCCAGGTATACTTTCTGTTTCAGTTCTTCGAGCATTATTAAATGCCTCCTTGGATCAGAGTGATATTTTTTCTACAGCTATCCGCTCTATGTCGAGAGCATCCTTATACGAAGCGAGATAGGAAGCGAAGCCTTCCTTGTCGGAAGCGTCCGCATCAGAAGTGGAAGATTTGCAGTCGGCGAAGATCTTCCCGTTCAGGAAGTCGCTTAAGCTTCCTGTGAAGCCGTCTTCACTCTTGGCGAGAAGATACAGACCGAGAAGCGACATTCCCCAGGGACCGCCTTCGCCTGCCGTCTCCATGACCGTGACGGGGGCACCCAGTGCCGCTGCCATTATCTTCTGTCCTGCCACGGGTGTCTTGAAGAAACCGCCGTGACCGTACATCTTGTCGACAGCCACATTCTCTTCGCCCAGGATATCCATGCCGATCTTAAGCGTTGCTACGGCGGACATTAACTGGGATCTTGTAAAGTTCTCGAAAGTCATAGCCGAGTCGGGCTTACGGACCAGGAGGGGACGTCCCTCTGACAGTCCGGTAACGGGCTCTCCCGAGAAGTAGTTGAAGCCGATAACGCCGTCACAGTCAGGCTGTCCCTTCAGGGCGCTGCTGAAGAATGCGGTATAGATCGTACCCATGTCGACATCGGCGCCGACCGCATCCGCGAATCCCTTGAGGAATCCTGCCCATGCATTGATCTCGGATGTGCAGTTGTTGCAGTGCACCATTGCGACGGGGCTGCCGTCGGGCGTGGTTACTATATCTATCTCCTTGTGTACTTTGGAGAGGGGCTTTTCCATAACGATCATGGCGAAAACGGAAGTTCCTGCGCTGACGTTGCCTGTCCTTACCGCGATGCTGTTCGTGGCGGCCATGCCCGTACCGGCGTCGCCTTCGGGAGGGCACATGGGGATGCCGGGGACGAGATCTCCCTCGGGATCGAGGAAGAGGGCACCTTCGGAAGTGAGGGTGCCGGCGTTATCGCCTGCGCTTAATACCCTGGGAAGAAGAGCCTTAAGATCCTTGCCCGTGAGTTCATTGAACTTCGCGATCATGACGGGATCGTAGTCGCTGCCGCTTATAGGGAACATGCCGGATGCATCGCCGATTCCGAGTACCTTCTCGCCCGTGAGCTTCTCGTGGATGAATCCCGCGAGTGTCGTGAAGTGCGTGACGCTAGGGATATGAGGTTCGTTTCTAAGGATCGCCTGATAGAAATGAGCGATGCTCCATCTCTGGGGGATATTGAATCCGAATGCATCGGTCAGCTTATCGGCGGCTTCTTCCGTGATCGTGTTTCTCCATGTCCTGAAAGGAACGAGGAGACTGCCTTCGGAATCGAATGCCATATATCCGTGCATCATGGCGCTTATGCCGATGGCACCGACAGTGGTGAGCGTCTCGCCGAACCTGGACTTATAGTCGTTCTTGAGATCTCTGTAACAGTCCTGAAGACCGTTTCTGATCGCGTCGAGAGAGTAGGACCAGATCTTTCTGCCGTCTTCGTCGATCAATTCGTTCTCCCATGTGTGGGAGCCCTCTGCGACGATCTTGCCGCTCTTGTCCGTCATTACCGCCTTGATCCTGGTGGAACCGAATTCGATTCCCAAAGCTGCGTCTTTCATTTAAGATATCCTCCTTTAAGGATTATTATCGGTTGATCTGCGAAGGCACTGCGCCGTCGGATGTAAATCTCATTATATCCTTCGAAGACGTCATATTCGACATCGGCTTCCACAGGGGAAGGTCGGATCCGTCGTCATCCTTGCCGTTGGGGTCATGTGTCTTAACGAAGTTGGAAAGATATCCGACCATCTGTCTTGAGAGATCGTAATGCCTTCCGCGTAAAGGCCTCCAGCATTTCTCGAGTGTTCCGAACCAGAACCACAGATCGAAAGAGTGGAAGTTGCCGGGATCGTCCCATCCGGGAACGTCGGTACTGAATTCGTAGACAAAGTTCCTGCCTTCGCGTCCCGCCTGGCCGTTATTGAGCGATACAGAATCGAGAGTCGACTCCTTTACTATGTACTTTCCGTTGATCTCGAACTCGTCGGATGTGTATCCCGTGATGACGGGGATATCGGCCATCTTGTTGTTCTCGTAACGGTCAAGGGGATCGTCGATATAATGGATGCCGTCGAAGATCGCGGCCACGCGGGGGTTGCTCTGTGCCCACTCGCCATACTTGTCCCTGATATAGAAAGCATCGAGAGCCCTGGCTTCGGAAAGGGACTTTACGCCGAGAAATTCAAAGAACTTCTCGCCGAGTCTTTCAGCTTCTGGAAGAGCAAGAGGCTTTAGTATGGCATCGCCTTCTCCGGGGAACCTGATCATGCCGCTCCAGACTGCGGCGCCCTTGATGAAATCGAAGTTCTCGGCATTTGTTATCTGGTTGAGTACCGATGCTCCGCCTGCCGACTGGCCGGCGATGGTGATGTTATCGGGATCTCCGCCGAAAGCACCGATATTCTCTCTTACCCAGCGGAGTCCTGCCTGCTGGTCGAGCAATCCGAAGTTGGCGGGATAGTCGGGAGATTCGGAAGTGATCTCGGGATGGCACATGAATCCCAGAGCTGCCAGACGGTAGTTGACGCTTACGACGATGATACCTCTGGATGCCAAAGCCTCTCCGTTGAATTCCATCTCGGCGGTATAGCCCCACTGAAATCCGCCGCCGAAGATCCACAAGAGGACGGGAAGCTTCTCGTCTTTGCTCTTGGCGGGAGTCCATACATTAAGATAAAGACAGTCCTCGTTCATGGGGATATCGGGATCGACGTGCCACTCGCGGCAGTAGATGTCGGTTCCGACAGCAGGCTGATCCTGTACTGAGATCGGTCCGAATTCGAAGGCGTTCCTGACGCCTTCCCAGTCCTCGCAGGGCTGAGGAGCTCTCCATCTGTTCTCTCCTACGGGCGGAGCCGCAAAAGGGATACCCTTATATACCGTGATCCTGGGATCGTTTCCCGGGAGGCCTCGAAGTTCACCGTTCTTTACGCTTGTCTGTCTTAACATTATCGTCTTATCTCCGTGTGGTCAGTTATTGGTGTATTTTGCGAGTTCGAATCCGCCGAAGTCGGGACATCCGAAACCGTTGAATGTGAAGTAGAGGCTGTCGGCGCCCTTGGGGATCTTTATCTCGACTGGTACGTCCGTCCAGAAGTTCGTGTTCTCCACGGGAGCGGTCCCGATGACCTTGCCGTTCCACTTTGTCCTTACTTCTATGACGCCGGTACCGTAGGATCTGATCCTGACGCTCTTAACATAGGAATCCTTGAGGTCAAAATACTTGAATCCCGCTGTGGATGTATTCGTCATATTGGCGACATACTGTTCTTCCTCGTCACCGTCGCGTCCGTCCTGGGTGATCCTCGGGAATTCGGAATTCATCATGATGCCGATGCCGCCCTTGCCGCCGCTGTAGATCGACTCGTTGCCGCAGAAGAGGTTACATGCGATAGCCGCGGGATAGTATCCTTCTCCCTTGAGAGGTCCGTCGTTCAATCCGCAGGAAGTCAGGTGAGCCTGGATTATCGAGCCGTCATCACGGAAAGAGATCTTCTCGGCACAGCCCTGTCTGCTGTATACGGTGCCGTTCGTATGGCGGTGATGGAAAACATACCACTGACCGTTGATCTCTATGATGCTTCCATGGTTGTTGAGACAGTAGAACATAGGCTTGTCGGCGGGCTTATAGCTGTCGATATGAAGGTCGCAGTTACTGATGACCACGCCTCCGTATGTAAATGAATTGGAATCGAGATCCTTAGCCGTCGCATAGCAGAGCTCGTGCATTACGACAGACGAATAAACAAAATAATAAGTGTCGCCTCTCTTCCTGATGGAAGATGCCTCGAAGAATTCATGACCTTCGAAGCCGCTGCCCTTGGCCAGGTGTGCCGAAGGGATAACGAATACGGGTTCCTTCTCGATGGTGAGCATGTCGCTTCCGAGAACGGTATGCATGACTCCGCTCCTGGATTCGTCTGCGGCAGGACAGAAACCGGTATAAAGATGAGTAAGTCCGTTCTCGGTAATGACACCGGGATCGAACTGGGGATCATCGCCTTCGCGTTCGCCGAGGAGCTGTCCGTCCTGATATCTTACGTATCCGTAGAATTCATACTGTCCTGCAGGCGTATCGCATACTGCGACAGACACTATATTGACCTTGTCGAGCACATAATAGAGGTAGTATCTTCCGTCAGGACCTACCGTAACGTCGGGAGCATAGAGCACCATGTGTCCGTCAGTATTTCTCGGATCCTGGGTCCTTTTATAGATAACGCCTTCGTATCTCCAGTTGCCGAGATCGTCTACGGGTGCAGACCAGCAGACATAATCGTTCATGCAGAAAACGTGACCGTTGAACCTGTCGTGGGATCCGTATACATAGACTCTCCCGTCAAAGACATAAGGCTCTCCGTCCGGAACATATTCCCATGACGGCAGATAGGGGTTAAATGCCTGTTTTTTCATATGTTGTTCCTCCGTGGTTATTTATCGGTAGAAGATACTCTGAACTGTCTCGGAGTGGTCCCGGTTATCTTACGGAACTGACGGCAGAAATGCTCGGTGTTGGTGTAGCCGCACTGTTCTGCTATGGCACCTATCGTATCGGTGGAATAGATGAGCTTATCCTTGGCGAGCTTTATCCTGTTCTGTATGACGTCATCCATGCAGGATATCCCGAAAGCGTTCTTATAAAGATAGTGCAGATGAGCAGTACTGATGGAGAGCCTCTCAGCCATATCGGGAACGTTCCAGGAGATCTCGGGATGAAGCATTATCTCTCTTCTGATCTTCAGGAGCTCTTGGCGGTAGGGAGTCGCCTCGCCCGCTGCCATATCCTTGCTGATCTTCCCGAAAAGAAGATGGAAAAGATCTCTCATATTGGGATTGTTCGGTGAATGATCCTCGTTATCCTCCCAGCAGATGAGCCTGATTATGTTATGTATATAATCGGGATCGGAAGGCGTGAAAGGAACGTTGTTCATGGGGAATTTCCTGATGAACTGCTCATCGGTGTTAAAGTGGATCCAGTCGTTGGAATAGGGGACTCCCGGAGCCGAGAAATAACTCTTTCTGGTGCCCGGCGTGAAAAGGACCATGGTCTCTGCCGGATACGATCTGTATTCGCCGCCCGCCAGGAAGTTCGCAGGGTCATGCGCGAATACCAGAAGATAGCATTCCTGGGCTGCGCGGCCGTTCTCGGTATCAGTGTCAAAACGGACCCCGTGTTCATGAGTGTAGCTGTATCCTGAATATAATATATCAATCACGGCGCGTTATCCTCCGCATTTTGAATGTGACATATTTATCGGTTATTAACATAATAACACCTATTCAATGATTTTTGTTAACTTTAAGAGAATAAATCAAATTTCCCTTTGAATAAGTCATTGTTAAGCTTTGCGCTTGAGTGTTATCGTCAAGATGTAAGACAAAGAGTATCCCGAAGAAGGAGAATACCCCAGTGATAAAGATAGACAGCAAAGCCGAAGTCCTCTTCAATAACAGAACTGATTTCTGCGTCGGAACGGGCCGTATGGGTCTGGCTCTGCAGAAGGAGTATCTGGATCAGCTTAAGCTCGTTCAGGAGAAGATCGGCTTTTCACATATAAGAGGTCACGGTCTCTTCAGCGACGACATGGCGATATATCAGGATCTGTCATGGAGAGACGGCTATGATAAGCCCGAGTATAACTTTACTTATCTTGACATGGTAATGGACAGATATCTTGAACTGGGGATCGAACCTTTCCTCGAGCTCGGGTTCATGCCAAGTAAGCTCGCTTCGGGAGATCAGACCGTCTTCTACTGGAAGGGTAACGTTACTCCCCCCAAGTCGTATGAGGGATGGTGCGATCTGGTCAGGGCCACTCTTAACCATCTTATCGACAGATACGGCCGGGAAAAGGTAGTCACATGGCCCGTTGAAGTATGGAATGAGCCCAACCTCACGGTATTCTGGAAAGATGCCGACATGAAGGAGTATTTCAGGCTCTTTGACGAGACTTTCGCCGCGGTCAAGAGCGTGGATCCTGATTTCAGGGTCGGAGGCCCCGCTGTCTGCGGAGGTTCCGATGAAGTATGGATAAGTGCCTTCATGGATCATGTTGAGGAGAAGGGACTGCCGATCGACTTCGTTACGAGACATCACTATACGACGGAGCCTCCGAGGTTTGACGGCCACTACGGTTATCCTCCCTTAAGCGATGCCGAGGCCGGATTCAGCAATCTGAGGACTACGAGGGACATCATCGATTCCCACGAGAAGTACAGGGGACTTCCCATCCATATTACCGAATATAATACTTCATATATACCGAATGCTCCGATCCACGATACGGTGAGAAATGCCGCCTATATTGCACAGCAGCTCTCGAGGCTCGGCGATTTCAACGAGAGTTATTCCTACTGGACGTTCGGTGATATCTTCGAGGAACAGGGGGTTCCTTTCACCCCGTTCCACGGCGGTTTCGGACTTGTGGCCAACGGCTGCATCCCGAAGCCCACTTTCTGGACATTTGCATTCTTCAAAGAACTTGGGGAAATGGAATGTGTGTATAAAGATGACTCATGTGTAGTGGTGAAGGGGGGCGATGGTTCTTATCACGGTATCTGCTGGAATTACACCAGGTCAGATGAGTGTCCCGACAGAAAGACCGGTTTCTCTTTTGAGCTTGATGCCGGAAGATACTGTCTGATGAAAAAGACCGTTGATGAGGATCACGCCAATCCTTTACGCATCTGGCATGACATGGGAGAGCCTTCGTCCCTTACGGATGTTCAGAAGGACATCTTAAGGACAGCAGCCGTTCCGGGTATCCATACTGAAGAACTGATATCCGACGGTGTCTCCAGCGAAGTGACTGTCGAATGTAAAGGAAATTCTGTCGTTAAGTTCGACATTTTTCCTGCAGCGCAAAGAAGCGACAGGGGTTATGATTATAAAAGAGTGATAAACGCCGAGAAAAGCGGCGAAAAGAACTGAGATCAGTATAGTAAACGGGAGGAATTGCCGATGGCAAGCAAGACCAGAATGATCGTCGAGAAGGATTTCAAGATCGCCGACATTGACAACAGGATCTACGGATCTTTTATCGAACACCTGGGCAGAGCCGTATATGAAGGTATCTACCAGCCGGAGCATGATTCAGCTGATGAAGACGGTTTCCGTAAGGATGTCATCGAACTCGTCAAGGAACTGGGCGTCCCCGTAGTCAGATATCCGGGCGGCAACTTCGTATCGAACTATTACTGGGAAGATACTGTCGGCCCCAGGGATCAGAGAAAGAAGAGGCTCGACCTCGCATGGAGAACGCTCGAGCCCAATGAGATAGGGATAAGTGAATTCAGCAAATGGGCGAAGAAAGTGGATTCTTCCGTCATGATGGCGGTTAATCTGGGGACCAGAGGGGTTCCGGATGCTCTCAACTTATTGGAATATTGTAACCTCGATACAGACAGTTATTACTCTTCTCTCCGAAGAGAACACGGCGACAAGGAGCCCTACGGCATCAAGCTCTGGTGCATGGGCAACGAGATGGACGGTCCCTGGCAGGTAGGTCAGAAGTCGGCCAGAGAATACGGCAAGGTCGCCCGTGAAGCCGCCAAGGCAATGAAGATGATGGATGAGACCATCGAGTGTGTCGTCTGCGGAAGCTCCGCCATCGGAATGCCCACTTTCGGACAGTGGGAAGCTGATGTTCTTGACGAGGCTTATGATTATGTCGATTACGTATCGCTTCACCAGTATTTCGGTAACCGTGATAAGGATACGGCCGACTTCTTCGCATCCCTCGACGACCTTGAGGATTTCATCAAGGCTGTAAGCGCCATCTGCGATTACGTTAAGGCCAAGAAGCACAGCAAGAAGACGATCAATCTGTCTTTCGACGAGTGGAACTGCTGGTATCATGCATCCGAGGTCGACAGCGAGACGATGGAAAAGAAGCCCTGGGGACTTCATCCTCATCTCCTCGAGGATAACTACACTTATGAGGATGCCATCGTAAACGGTATCGCTCTTATCAAGTTCCTTAAGCATTCCGACCGCGTTAAGATCGCCTGCCTTGCTCAGCTCGTAAACGTTATCGCTCCCATCATGACTGAGTCGGACGGACCCGCATGGAGACAGACGATATTCTATCCTTTCTACCATGCTTCCAAGTACGGAAGAGGCGCGGCTCTCCGCCCCGTCATGACGACAGGCACGCATAAGACGGCCAAGCACGAGGATGTAACCGATGTCGAAGCTATCCCCGTCTATAACGAGGAGAAAGGTCAGCTCACGATCTTTGCCGTCAACCGCCTTACTGATGAGGAAGTTCCTTTCGAGGCTGATCTGCGCGGATTCGAAGGTTATAAGGTATCGACATGGCAGGCTCTCGAGAGCGACGACATGCTCCTTAGTAATTCCGCAGAAGGCGAGAAGGTCAAGCCCGTTACCAAGAGTGAATATTCTTTTACTGACGGTACGTTCTCCGCATCGCTCAAGCCTGCTTCATGGAACGTCATCGTTCTGGAAAAGGCATAAACAGCACATTCATCCGTATTGTTCGGATCTGTTTTTATAATTCTCCAGCAAAAAGAGTTGTCGGCCGGACAACTCTTTTTATTTCTTCATATATCGGGTTCAAACGTACTTACCTTTACCGTATCGTTATCCTCCAGGTCAAAGGTCTGCCTGCTCTTCTTGAGATAAGTATCAAAGAATATAAGGTGAGCTCTGCAGAGGTTCTCGTGCATGAGTTCGGCGGAGAGGGCTCCGGTCATGAACCTGGATGTGATAAAGAATTTCATGTCGGAAAAACCTACGTGTTTCATATCTTTGAAGAGTACCTGGTATGCGCGCTCGGTGTGCTTTATCAGCCCCCGCGAGACGACTCCCTTATTATCATCGCAGCTTATCATCATGAACGGTTTTTTCATTACCTTTCCTTCGTTGTCACAGCAGAGGATACCGTCGATATCGATCCCGCAGACGAACTCGCTGCTGTCATGACAGAGCGCATAAGACGTGGCCCCGCCGAAAGAATGTCCCGTAGAGCCGACCCCGTAACTGAAGTCGATCATATCGGAGAGGTTTTCCTTAGCGTAAGACAGAGCGGAAAGAGTGTCCTTTTCCCATTCGGCGACCCTGTCCATCGCGAACTTACCGTAGTTTCTTACGAAAGATTCGCATTGTTCCGACTGTTCCACGATCGAACCCTTCATCTTGCAGAGCTTGATCGTGGCAATGCTCGCGGGAATGTAAGGGGAGAAGATCATGTTTGTCAGCTTCTTCGGAAGAAAATACTCCGTGCCGTCGTCAAGTTCGGAGGCGCATCCCTCATACGGATGCCCGACGCTCATTACCACATAGCCGTGAGATGCCAGATCGATCAGAAGGAGAGAGTTGGACTCCCGGTATGCCAGACCGTAGCCGTGGCTGTAGATGATAAGCGGGAACCTGCGGTCGGTAAACCTCGCCGCTTCGGTATAACACTCTGAGACATTCTGTCCGTCATTTGTTATCTTCTCATAGCTGACGGGGATCATAAACTTGCCGAGACCTTTGCAGACGGTCCTGCTCAAAGCCTCCGTTTTTGAAAGACCCTCGACCGATGATGCGGGATAATATACCCTGACAGGAATGCTCCTCATTCCGGGATCCTTCAAAGGCAGTGTCTCGGGTCTGTCGTTATAGATCGTAAATGTAAATGTACCAACATTATATTCGCCTGTGGGCTTTGGGAAACCGCTCATACCTTACCTCCGAAAAGCATTATCATCGTTGTTGCCAGTGTGTCAAAAAGCGCCCGCGGATCGCACTTCGTCTGCGCCTTGCCTTTTCCGTAGCATGCGGTCAGGATGCAGTTGGTCTCGATCCCGACATAAGCGGATGAGATGAACGTGAAGATCTGCCCGGGATCCGCTGCCGGCCGGAGACTGTTCTTTCTGCATGCTTCCATAAGAAGCGGCTTTGAGATGTTCACGATATGCTCGATATTGCCCTTTCCCTGGAGGCTGCCCATTATCTTCGCGGCGCGCTCCGGCTCGTTTATCGCAAGTACCGTAAGATCGAAATTGATCTTCTGGATATCCATGAGGTGTTCCGCCATGACGTCGCCCAATATCGCACATATCCTTCTCACCACATCCTCGAAAGAAGCGTCTTTATCGGCGATGACCTGATCGAACCTGTCGATGATATTGTAGTCGGTTCGCATCTTCGAGATCATGTCTGAAAGTATCTCGTCGAGATCTTTATAGAACCTGTAGATGCCTCCCTGTGAGAGCCCCGTCTGTTCGATCACGTCCGTCATCGTTACCATCTCGACGGGCTTTCTTAGGCAGACCTGATAGGCAGCCTCGACGATGGACCGTCTCTTGTTCTCCATATATTCTTCTGATACTTTCGGGCACATAACAACCTCGTCTGAATAAAAATGAAACTAGTTTCATTTTAGACTTGAAACAGTGTGATGTCAAGCGTTTTATCAGCTCAGCTAACCAGCAGTATATCTATCAGGAACGGTCTCCCCGGAAGAGATACTTCGGGTGACATGCGGCTTTTTTTCGAAAAAAATTGTCGGGAATTGTCGCTTTTTGACGATAACTCCGGGATATCTTTGTATGTTGATGCTGATTAACTAAAAGTTGTGCGTCAAAGCTGCGATGTGATCAGGCGGTGTTTTCCTGTTCTTCGCGTGGAAAGATCCGCTTGTCGGGATCTGTCGTTTTTGTCGGTTTTTGTATTTAAAGTTTACAATTGGAAACGCCCTGTTTTCAAGTGTTTGAGAGTATAATCCCGATATGATCAATAAGACGCACCATGAACTTAAGATCGCTTATCTTCGAGACCGACTGAAGAATTATCCTCGCGGTACTTTCGGCATGCATCGCGGGAAACGGGTCGTCTACATTACATATGACCCCACTGACCCGGATGTGACATCAGTAAAGAGAAAAAGATTTATCTGTGACTCCAAAGAAGGACTGGTGTATTCGGAGTTGTTACGTGAGGCGTATGAATTGGAAAGAGAGCTGAAAGAACTCCTGTTCAAATGGGAAGAGACATATAAAGGAATGCCGAGGGATATAACCTTCCCGCTTGAGAGAAAGACAAGATCATTTCTGGATAAGGAACTGTATTTCAGCAGTGAGAGCGATCAGAATCCTCTAAAGAGATCTAATAAGATCATTTATAAAGGTCAATATCTGAGATCCAAAAATGAACTGCTTGCCTGTCAGGCCCTGGATAAGATGGGTTATGAGTTTAAATCCGAGATAGCACTGACTCCGCCGGGATTTAAGACCTTTTTTCCGGACGTGATTTTTTATATCCGTGAGATAGAAAAGCCGGTAGCTCTCGAAGTCGACGGAGCAATGGATGAGAAAGGATATCGATATAAAGCATATCAGAGGGCGGATGATTATTTTGATGCCGGTCTTATGGAATTTAAGGATGTCGTATTTTTCAGGTTGACAGATCCGTACTCGATAGATATGGACAGATTCAATGCTGTCGTTAATGCCGCGATCCTGGCTAATATTGATGATCTGAATATATAAACGCTGTAATGATCAGATGTGATATCACATATTGAAGCCGCTGTCCCTGTTTTGCGTCTTGTAACCGCAGATTTATGTACAAGGGTAGGGACAAACCCGCCTTTGTCCCTGGTTTTATGCAAAAACCGCTGTTTTTATGTACCAAGGTAGGGACAGCGTGCTCCGGCGTGCAGAACCGCAGGGGGAATACTTATTTCGCGAGGCCGTGCGGGGGCAAATACATCCGGTGCCGGATCGCAGGAGAAGGACAGTGCGCCGGATCGCAAGAGAAGGACAGCGCGCCGGATCGCAAGACAATGACAACCCATCCGCCGCCGGATCGCAGGAGAAGGACAGTGCGCCGGATCGCAAGGGCATAACAATATCCACAGGGGTATTGAACAATGAATAGTAGTGTGCTATATTCAGTATTAGTTAATACTCAAGAAGGGAAGGATTTGCTATGAACAGTCAGTTCAAAAAAGGTGTTCTCGATCTTTGCGTATTGGCGATGCTCCAAAAAGGAGACAGTTACGGATATGATCTGGCAGACACTTTGTCCAAGAGGATCCAGGTAGCGGACGGAACGGTATATCCGATATTGCGTAAACTGGCTGGCGAAGGGCTTGTCACGACATATCTTAAGGAATCTCAGAATGGACCGCCGAGGAAATATTACCATCTCACTGATGATGGTACGGCCAGGCTCGAGAAGGACCGGGAGGAATGGAAAGAGTTCGCTACTGCAGTGAACGGAATAGTAGGAGGCGCATCATGGTTAAGACTGAATATCTGAAAAAATTAGAAGCAGAGTTGGGTCTGATGTCATACAAGGATGTCAAGGATATCCTTTCTGAGATAAGCGATCACTTCGATGAAGGGGTCCGCATGGGCCACACGGAGGAGGAGATCGCCGAGAATCTGGGAAGTCCCGTGGATCTTGCAAAGGCATATAAGGAAGGCACATCACCGCTTCTTCCCACCGCGCCGCGCAAGAGAGCTTCAGAATATACGAACGTTAAGAGGGAACAGGATCCCGCGGCAGGAAAGATCTTTGTAGTTATCTTCAATATCTTTGTTGCCATCCCTTTGTGGATCGCTCTCTTCTTCATAATCCTGGCTGCTGTCGGGATCTTTGCAGGCGGTATTGCCGGACTCGTGGCTTTCTGCCTTGCTATTCCCACATTCGGAGCATACATGACACCCTGTATCTTCCTGGCTGTCACGCTCGGACTTATCCTTATAGTACTGTTCGTGATCTGCTTCTTCGCAGTGAAGTACTTTATCAAGGGTACTTCCGCTTACATCAAGTGGAACAAGAAGCTCTGGAGAGAAGGTTTCTAAGGAGGTGACAGAGCATGAAAGGTCATGAGAAATTTTTGATAGCAACAGGTTTTGCCGCCTTTATCCTTTCGATCGTGTTCGCGGTGATTACGGTATTTTCGTTTATCGGAACGATCAGACGCGAAGTGGATACCAAGGATCTGGAGGCACGGATCGAGAGCGGTTTTGATTATCTGAGAGATAACGACTTTTTGGGGATCAACGTCAACGGTGATTCCGTTTCGGTAGATGTACCCGGGATAGATATAGATGTAGATGTCTAAAAGGAGTTAGGGGTTAGACATCAGGTTCGAGGAGGACGCCTCCGGCGGTATGATGGTGCCGTTTATTGTATGGGGGGCATCGGAGGCCGTTCCTTCTTGAAAAGCCATTCAAGGAATGAGAAGAAAACGGGTGCATTCGCGCTTGCCATGTCTTCGGCGAGATTATGATCAGCCGCGAACTGGGCATATTTCTCGGACAGGTTCCTGATCAGAAGGCTTAAGAGGAATATCAGGAGCGCGATAAACGGAATGAGTATCTGGACGTGGAAGTAACTGGTCGTCAGATAAACGATGAGGTTTAAGATCCAGAACGAGAAGAGCCACATGGATGTCTTGAGAAAGATATTCGCGCCGTCCTGAGAGATCAGAAGATCGATCGTATAGAACCTTATAAAAAGGTAGGCGATCGTGGCACAGACAAGCGAATATATGAGACCGTTGTTGAGTCCGTATTCGAGGACCTTATCGAAGTCTTTCGCTTTGTATCCGAAAACAGTCCCCGAGAGTTCGTACACGACACCGAAGACAAATAAAGCCATAAAAATCAGTGACGCCAGAACGCACAGCGCGATGGCGTTTCTGTTTGTAAGAGATCTTCCGTGACGCATGTATCCTCCCTTCGGGCGAACGCCCGTGACCGCCGATATCAAGGTAAGGATATTTTAGCATAAGCAGAAGCCGATATGGAAACCCCGTCCGATTAGTGCTACATTAGAACTATGATAACTGAAGAAAAAAAGACATATGCGGATATAGAGCCCAAAGGGCCTCTGGGAGTCAAGAACACCGTTGTCGGAGTCCTTACCGAAGGTACGACGTGCGCGTGGGTGATCCCCGACGGGGCTTTTAAGGAAAGCAGGCTCGGCAGGATAAGGATAGATAAGAATCATATAAACGGTGCTCCGTTTAAGATGACGGTCGTCTGTGAGATATTGAACCCGGAAGACGATCCCGGCAGTTACAGGGGAAATATCGTCGAGGTCTTAGGCGACATGGGCAATAACGATGTCAGGATGATGTCGGTCATAAGGCAGTTCGGTCTGTCTACGGAATTCCCCAAGCCCGTTTTGGATGAGATATCGGATCTGGGAGTCAATCCCGATCCCGAAGTCATAGAGGATTCCATAAGAAAAGGCAGACACGATCTGCGTGATCTTCTTACCATAACCATTGACGGCGAAGAGGCCAAAGACCTCGATGACGCCATCTCCATCGAGAAGACGGACGACGGCTATAAGCTGTATGTTCATATCGCCGATGTTTCCGATTATGTCCGCGAGAATACTCTCCTGGACGGGGAAGCGATGCTTCGGGGAAATTCTGTCTACCTGTCTGACCGTGTTATACCGATGCTCCCGCCCAAGCTCAGTAACGGACTGTGCAGCCTGAATCCCAAGGTGGACAGGCTCACTCTGACAGCCGAGATGAACGTGGATCTTAACGGCATTACAAAGAGCGGAGATGTTTATGAGAGCGTTATCAGATCCGATGCCAGGATGAGCTATAACGAATGCTTCAGGATACTTACAGAGCCCAAGGATTCTGATAAGGATGAATACGGTCCCATAGTTCCCATGCTTCATGAGATGGAGGATCTCTACGAGAGGCTCAAGGTCATGAGGGAACGTAAGGGTGCGGTCAACTTTGATCTTCCCGAGACTAAGGTCATCCTTGACGATGACGGTAATCCCACCGATATCATGCCCTATCCGATCACATTCTGTAACGGCATAATCGAGCAGTTCATGATCTGTGCGAACGAGTTTATCGCGGAGAAGTTCGCGAAGCTCAACTGGCCTTTTGTATACAGAGTCCACGAGGATCCCGATCCCATCAAGATCGGCAGGTTCTGTAAGGTCGCCAGGAACTACGGCGCGGTCGGCAGGCTCTCGTCGAATCCGTCGCCTCTGGAGATCAGTCTTTATAAGCAGACCATCAAGGATGAGGATGCGGGACCGATGCTCGATTCCGTCCTTCTGAGATCCATGGCGAAAGCCAGATACAGCAGCGACTGCCTGGGTCACTACGGTTTGGCGTCAAAGTTCTACTGCCACTTTACGAGCCCCATCAGGAGATATCCGGATCTTTATATCCACAGGATAATCAAGAGCTGGCTTCACGGTGAGAACAAGAGGAAGCATTTCGCGGGTAAGGTCGCGGGAGTTGCCGATCACAGTTCCGTCATGGAGCAGAACTCCGTTGACGCCGAGAGGGTCTCCGTGGATGTCAAGGTCGCGCAGTACATGAAGGACAAGATCGGCGAGAAATATCAGGGTGTCATCACTTCGATCATCCAGTCGGGACTGTTTGTAATGATACCAAATTCAGCCGAAGGCTTTATTCCTTTCAGTACGCTTCGGGATCACTATGTCTTTGACGAGCAGAAGTATCTCGCCTACGGGACCAGGAGCGGCAATAAGCTGATGATAGGTCAGAAAGTCGATATCGTCGTAAGTGCCGTCGATACCGATCTTCTTCATATCGATTTTATTATGGAGAACGAGGACTTCGAGAGGAAGCCCGGTATGCCCGGAAGAAGGGCACGGGCCACCGCCAAGAAGAAAAAGGAGAAGATCACTCGACGACGTAAGCGCTGATCTTGCTTATAAAATCCCCGCAGTCGTCAGAGAAGATCTTGAGCTCGAGGGACTCCGAAGGTACGATGCTGAAGATACCCATAAGGCTCTTGGCATCTACCGTATATCTTCCCGAGATAAGGTCTATATCGTAATCCTGTGCCGTGGCAGCAGCTACGAAATCCTTTACGTCGCTTATTGTAAGAAGTTTGATCTTAAGTTCTGTCATCTTTATTCCTCCGTGAGACTTTCGAAAAAGTCCGTATATCTTTTGACTATTATATCCCAAGTAAAATTATTGAGAACGAATTCACGCCCCGTTTTTCCCATTATCTCGCATTTGTCGGGGTTATTGATGTAAAACTTCAGGGCTCCTTCGAACTCGTAGTAATCATCGAAATAAAGTCCCGAATTCGAACCGATCGCGAAAGACCTCGTTACATCGCATCCTCCGTGCACGAGTACCGGCCTTCTGCAAAGCCATGATTCCATAATGACGATCGAGAAACTCTCGTGGACGGATGGCTGGCAAAGGCAGAGCGATGCCGCGCATGCGTCGTATTTGAGCTCCCTTTCGACGAATCCCAGATCGATCACTTCGCTCTTTATATCCTCGGGGATACGGACCTCGCCGCCCCCGATCAGAACGAGCTTGAGGTTCGATCCCTTGTTACGGAGACGGAATTCCCTGAAATAATCTATGAGAAGATAAATGTTCTTTCCTTCGTCCTTGCGGCCGGCATAGAGGATGAAAGGATCCGTTATGCCTGTCTTCTCACGGAAACGCGACGCATCTCCTTCGAAGTCGGAATCGACACCGGCTCCCAGGACCGCCTGCTTTACCTGCGACATGGGGTACAGGCGGTTGGCAAGGTCATGTTCGCTCTGAGCCAGATATATGGCTCCGCGGACCTTCGAGAACATCTCCTTGAACAGCTCCATATGTGCATAGGCTTCCTCGTGAAGGCAGGGTATGACTACAGCTTTCTCCGGAACACGGAGTACACCGTAGTAAGTGGTGCCGAACATATAAGGTATATAGACATAAAGCGAATAATCATCCTGATGCTGTTCAAGATAGTCGTAAAGATCGGTACTGTTGACCATCTCACGCATAAAGTCCTGCTCTTCTTCTGGTGTAACGGGAGCCCCGGTTATGAACTTATAGTTCACTGAATCAAAAAGAGCGGTATCCCTCTTTCTCACCTTGAACCTTCTGACCTTAAGGCCGCCTTCTTCAGTGAGCCCCGGCTTATGAAAGTCATTATTCCAGTCGGAACCGAATTCCTTTACGCATGTAGTAAGTATCTCAAGGTCAACGCCTGCGGCGCTTAAGTGCTTTGCGATCCCGCGAAGTTCCGCCTCAGCGCCTCCCGGGATCTTGTCTCCGTACCACGGTATTACAAATCCAAGTTTCTTCATTGCTTCCTCAAAATGAAAGGGCATCAGACCCTTTATAATAATATATATAACAATAACATAAAACATGGTGTTTTTGATGTTCTAGGGGACGAAAAACTTTGCATCAACTTAATGACACTGCAGGATAGACAGATCAAACAGTCAGGAAGATCAGCGTAATATGTATAGATGATACATATTACCTCCACAAAGATAAGTCAATACTCTCCTATCAAAGACAAACGCCTATACGACGGGCGTTTGCATAACCTTTCAGTCAACTCATAGATATGATTTCGCGGGAGCGCAGGTTGCAAATGTGCCGGTTTGATCGTTCGGAAACCCGACGCCGCAAAAAACAAAAAATAATAAATAAAAGCAAAGAATATGATATACACGATGAAGGCGCAAATGTTAAAAATTATTGTCAATTAACGAGCGTTAGTTGGCGGGCCCGTAGCTGAAGCTTCTTGTTGATAATAAAAATATACCAAGGGAAGTTATAACATGAAGAAAAATGTAAAAAAGATCATTGCTACAATAATGACAACACTTGCAATTATGTCGACTTTTGCTTCTACAAGCCTCGCAGCAGGAAATGGACGCATTGGCGTAGTTTCTTACTCCTTTTATTATGGAGCAACTAGAATTTATGTTGGTGATATTAATTGCGATGGCTATATTAATATGGCTGATGTAGTTGCTCTTCGTAGAATTGGAAATCTTGGTTATGCCTTTTGGAATGCCGAAAAAGTCTGTGATTGTAATGGTGACCATAGGGTCGATAGTAGGGATGCAGATGCTCTGCTGAGTTATGTACTCTATCATTAATGTTTGCAGTTTTAGCTGAATCAGATTATTGTAAGATTTATGGACAAGCCGGAAGAACTATAGTGAGTTCTTCCGGCTTTTTTTATAATGAATTCGGCTATGTTTTCCGATTCATGTATTATTACCGGATTAATCATTTTTACGATGAATTTCTATAACTCGTCGTCATGCTTTGAAGATCCATCTGGACCAGATGGTCGTAGTCATGTTCCTTTTCTATTCGGGATAAGGAATGATGGAATCTTATATTCTCCCACTTTCCGTTTGACAACCCCCGCAGAATGTTATATTATCACGCGTGACGCAATGACGGAGAGAAGTAGTTTCGATTATCGCATTACAGAGAGTCGGCATAAGGTGAGAGGTTCGGCGGAATGAATCGGTTGTGAATAACACTCCAGCAGCAGCGAGGCGAACGCTTTGGGAAGTTTAGTCAGTAGCCGAGCCGTGATCCCCGCGATAAGGGGAACATGAGAGACTGTCTATAGAGGCAGTAAATCAGGTGGTACCGCGGATAAGATTATTCGTCCTGAACGAGAGTTTCGTTCGGGATTTTTTATTTGTGAGAAAAGGAGAAGAAGAAATGGAAGCAAACATCTACAGAGACAGAAACATCAGCGAGCTTTCCGAGAAGGATGTCGGATCGACGGCGAGAGTATGCGGCTGGATCGAGAATATCCGTGATCACGGCGGCGTATCTTTTATCGACCTTCGCGACATGTACGGAACACTTCAGGTAGTCATGAGGGACACAACTCTTCTGAACGGCCTTGTTAAAGAGGACTGCATCAGCGTTGAGGGTCCTATCGACCACAGGGATGAGGAGACCTACAACCCCAAGATCGCTACGGGTACGATCGAGCTCGACTGCAAGAAGGTTACTGTTCTCGGTAAGGTAAGAACACAGCTTCCTTTCGAGATCATGACATCCAAGGAGATCCGTGAGGATGTAAGGCTCAAGTACAGATACCTGGATCTCCGTAACAAGAAGGTCAAGGACAATATCATCTTCAGATCCAACGTCATCTCTTTCCTCCGGCAGAAGATGACCGAGATGGGATTCCTCGAGATACAGACACCCATCCTCACATCTTCTTCTCCCGAGGGTGCCAGAGACTATATCGTTCCCTCAAGAAAATACAAGGGCAGGTTCTATGCTCTGCCCCAGGCTCCCCAGCAGTTCAAGCAGTTGCTGATGGTATCGGGCTTTGAGAAATATTTCCAGATCGCTCCCTGCTTCCGTGATGAGGACGCCAGGGCCGACAGGTCTCCCGGAGAGTTTTACCAGCTCGACTTCGAGATGAGCTTTGCAACCCAGGAGGATGTATTCAGGGCAGGTGAGGAGATCCTTACAGCTACTTTCGAGAAGTTTGCTCCCGAAGGTGCTTCTGTTACTGCCGCTCCGTACCCTGTCATCAGCTACAAGGATGCGATGCTGCAGTTCGGTTCCGATAAGCCTGACCTTAGAAACCCTCTCCGCATCATCGACGTAACGGAGTTCTTCTCCAGATGTTCCTTCAAGCCTTTCCACGGCAAGACAGTAAGGGCTATCAATGTTCATGCAAAGCTCAGTAAGGGCCAGCACGAGAAGATGCTCAAGTTTGCCCAGGAGATCGGTATGGGCGGCCTCGGATACCTTGAGGTACTCGAGGATATGTCCTATAAGGGACCCATCGACAAGTTCATCCCCGATGACATGAAGACAGAGATCCGTGATCTTGCAGGTCTTGGCGTAGGCGATACAATCTTCTTTATCGCTGATACCGAGGACCGCGCCAATTCTTTCGCCGGCCAGATCAGAAACGAGCTCGGTTCACGTCTTGACCTTATCGAGAAGAATGCATACAGGTTCTGCTATGTTAATGATTTCCCGATGTACGAGTACGACAAGGATGTTAAGGGTTATATCTTTACACACAATCCCTTCTCCATGCCCCAGGGCGGACTTGAGGCTCTGGAGACGAAGAAGCCCGACGAGATCCTTGCCTACCAGTACGATATCGTATGTAACGGCGTGGAGCTTTCCTCCGGTGCGGTCAGAAACCATGACCTTGACATCATGAAGAAGGCTTTTGAGATCGCAGGTTACAGCGAGGAAGACCTTAAGACAAAGTTCGGTGCTCTTTATACGGCATTCCAGTTCGGTGCTCCGCCTCACGCGGGCATGGCTCCCGGCGTTGACCGTATGATCATGCTCCTTAGAAATGAGGAGTCCATCCGTGAAGTCATCGCGTTCCCCATGAACGGAAATGCACAGGATCTTCTCTGCGGTGCTCCCGGCGAAGTCACCGAGCAGCAGCTGCGTGAGGTTCACATCAAGGTCAGAGCCTGATTATTATATGAAAGTCTATTTTCACACACTCGGGTGCCGCGTCAATCAGTATGAGACTGACGCGGTACGCATGCTTTTTGAGAAAAAAGGATATGAGAGCGTGACCGATCCGGCCGCGGCGGATATCTGTGTCGTAAATACATGCACGGTGACGCGTGAGGCTGACCGCAAGTCAGGGCAGATGCTGCGGAGGATGGCCAGGCTTAACCCCGGTACGATAGTCGTAGCCATGGGCTGCGCATCCGAGATGAGAGACGGCAGTATCGATGCCGACATCGTTCTTGGCACCAGAGACCGGAACATGGCCGTACAAAAGGTCGAGGAGTTCCTGGCAGAAAAAGGGGTTCCGGATCACAAGTCTTCGCACAAAAGACCGGAAGTCAGTAAGACGGATGTCTATCACGAACTGGGTACCGTCGTATCTCCCGAAGGATGCCGCGCGTTCATGAAGATTCAGGACGGCTGCAACAAGTTCTGCTCATATTGCATAATCCCCTTTGCCAGAGGGCGCGTCGTGAGCCGTGATGAGGATAATATAATCGAAGAGGCAAGGGATCTGGCTTCGCGCGGATTTAGAGAGATCGTCGTATCCGGGATACATGTATGTTCATACGGCCGCGATCGCGGCGAAGGCATAGAAGCGCTCCTCAGAGTCCTTACTAAGATCGAAGCAATAAAAGGGATCGAGCGTATCAGGCTCGGATCCCTCGAACCGATGTCTCTGACGGAGGATTTTATCGGCGGCCTCTCGAAGCTTTCCAAGTTCTGTCCCCATTTCCATCTGTCTCTTCAGAGCGGAAGCGATACAGTCTTAAAAAGGATGAACCGGGATTACACATCTTCGCAATATGCGGAAACAGTCATGATGCTTCGTAAAGCTTTTCCTTCGATGTCTCTTACGACAGATGTTATCTGCGGATATCCCGAGGAGACCGAAGAGGAGTTTCTGGAGACTGTTGATCTCATAAAGAAGGTCGGTTTTACGAAGATACATGTTTTTCCTTATTCTCTCCGGGAAGGGACAGTCGCGGCGCGAAAGCCGCAGATCCCCAAAGATGTCGCCAACGCCAGGAGCAGGGTGCTCCTTGAAATGTCGGAGACGCTTGAAAACGCCTTTGCCCGATCCTTTACCGGGAAGATCACGTGTGTACTCGTCGAGAGATGCGAACCTTCGGAAAGAGGTTTTATAAGTACCGGTTATAACCCGGAATATGTTCACTGCGAGATCGAATCGGAGAGAGGGATCGAACCCGGGACCATAGTGAATGTCAGATGTGTGTCTTCGGACGGGAAGACGGTAAGATGTGTCTTAAATGAGACATAATAAAATATTCACATTAATAAGGGTTGTGAATTCGATTTATGTGGTAAAATAATATTTAGAAATGAACACCAAGTGAGGGAATGGTATGGAGTCAGAGACCGCTAGATTTAATTTCTCGTCTGATGAGTCGGCCAATGTCAGAGAGCTGATGACATATGTTTATGCAGCTCTTAAGGAGAAGGGATATAATCCCATCAATCAGCTCGTCGGATATTTTATCTCGGGCGATCCCACCTATATCACGAGCTACAAGGGCGCCAGGGGCGTTATCAAGAGGATCGACCGCGATGAACTCCTCGAGGTCATAATCTCCGAGTATTGCCAGAAGCTCTGAACCTTACCATGATCGACAAGCTCAAGGATATTATCGGCAACAGTTATTCCCCTTATTCGGGATATCCTGTTGCCGCTTTTGTTATTACGAAGGACGGCCGCGAGTTCTCGGGAGTGAACGTTGAGAACGCTTCGTACGGCGCATGCATCTGTGCGGAACGTACGGCCATTGTCAAGGCTGTCAGCGAAGGAGCCCGTCCGGGAGACTTCAGATCCCTTCATCTCATGGTCGGTTCAGGTAAGATCGGGATGCCGTGCTTTATGTGCAGGCAGATGATCACCGAGTTCTTTGATCCGGAATGTGACGTGGTCTGCTGGTCGACTTCCGGAGACAAGCGGGAATACAAGGTCAGCGAGATATGCCCCGAGCCGTTCTCCAAAGAAGACCTGATGTGATATAATCTTTTAAGTATAAAAGGCAAGGAGGATCCGAAAATGTCTGATAACAACAATGAAGTAAGCGGCTTTGGTCCTGCCGGCAAGGCGGATGAGGAAGTATTTATTTCCGAGCCCAAGACAGAATATATATCATCTCCCGAGATAAAGGATGTCGAAGTACCGGCTCCCGCCCCTGTGGTTCCCGAACCCGTGATGTCCGAGCCCGTTGATGTTCCGGAAGCTCCCGAGATCCCTTCTGCTCCGGAAGTGCAGGCATTCTCTACTCCCGCTCCCGCGGCCGTGGCTCCCGCAGCAGCTCCGTTCGAGCCCGCTCCTGTCGCTGCTCCCGTTGCTGCCGCATCTGCAGCTACAGCTGCCGCAGTTGCCAAAGATTCCAAGAAGCAGGCGAAGCGTGAGGCGAAGATCAAGAAGCAGAGCGACAAGATGCTCAAGGAACAGGCTATGAAGGACGAATGTCCGAATGTCTATAAGCCCGTCAGCACGAGCCGTTATTTCTGGCTCATCTTCCTTCTGTCCATTCCGGTAATCGGCTTCATCGCCACGATAATCCTTGCGATCGCTCACAGGAACCGTAATGTAAAGGCATTTGTAAGAGCTGTCCTTGCCTGGGAAGTAGTTATCATCCTTCTCGCCCTTATCGGACTTCTTATCGCTACATTCTGCGGCTACGGAGATCTGATCGGTAAGATCGCCTTAGCTTTCGGAGAGTTTTTCGAGACTCTCGCTTCCGCGGTAAATCTCTGATAAGCGTCTGATCGATAGTCGATAAGTACCGCCTCCGGTAATATGCCGGGGGCGGTTTTGTGTTCTGTTTTTCACCCGTATGACCTATGACTGTAACATTGTTAACGTACAATGAAAGTGTCAAATTGTATCAAGGCGAGGTGACGAAAAATGTCTGATGAAGAACTGATCTCGAAAAAGCAGCTTTTGAGGATTGCACAGATATCATACGGTACGCTCTACAGATGGAAGAGGATGAACCTTATCCCGGAGAGCTGGTTCATTCACCGTGCGACCGAGACCGGCCAGGCAACATTCTTCCCCAGGACGAAGATCCTTACCCGTATCGATCGGATCAAGGAACTGAAGGGGGAGCTTACTGCCGAGCAGATGCAGGAGCTCTTCTCTGCCAATGTCGAGAGCTTCAAGATCCCTCTTAAGGATTTCCAGGAACTCGAGCTGGTATCCAAGCTCGCGATCACTGCATTCTGCAGCGTGTATCCCCTGAAGACGATGCTCGACTTCAATGATGTGTTCGGCGTATATGTAATCGATCATCTCATGAGACTTTCCGGTATCTATCTCGAAGATGCCAAGCAGGTCCTGAAACTTCTCTGCAAGTATCTTTCCGTCGAGGCAAGCAAGGACTATCAGCTCCTCATGATGAGAAAGCTCGGCGTGCCCATGACGATGCTGGTAAGAGGCGACGAGAATATCCTCCTCGATGACAATACGGAAGTTGTCGCGTGCGCGAACCTTAATGATTTTGAAGAGGCCCTTAAAGATAAGCTGATCGCTTAAGGAGCGGGATTATGGCCAGGATGTTTGACCCTGAACTTATAAATTCTACGACCGAGATAACGAGACTTCAGATCCTCTATCTCCTTTCAGGGGGCAGGGAACTCTGCGCCGCGGACATCGGCAGCCAGTTCGATCTGTCTCAGCCGACACTGTCGCACCACCTGAACCTTCTTGTACAGACTGGTGTCCTCAGTATGAGAAAGGACGGCCGTAAGATCTACTATTCGATCAACAAGGCAAAGATCGGGCAGATCATAGGGATGTTTCAGATGCTCGTGAGTGACAGAGCCTCAGGACGTAAGACTTCGGGAACAGCAGCTCCCGCGAAGCCGGCCAAAGCCGTCAGGACGGCGGGCAAAAAGGCTTCCCCGAAGCCGGCACCCGCTTCGGAAGCTCCCGCTTCCAAGTCCGGCAAGCCCGGTAAGGACGAGAAGAAGTCCAAGAAGAAAAAGGGCGAGAAGGACAAGAAGAAAAAGGATAAGAAAAAGAAGAAATAACCGCGATGATATTATAAGCCATCCGTTTTGCAAAGACCCCGCAAGGGGTCTTTTTATAGGCATGAGGACCGGTCTGAAACTGCCTTTTGAAAGAAAGAGTATCTCCCTGATAAAACTGATATAATGATAAAAAACAGAGAGGCTTGTTGACTTCTATGGATAAATCTAAGATCGGTGCACTTATTAAGCTCATCCTTATCATTCTGATGATCATCGGGTTCGTTGCGGGAATGCTTGTCCAGCTGCCCCTGATATCGGTGATCTGCTTTATAATCGCCGCGATTATAATCTGGACCTGGAGTTCGAAGATAGATAAGGCCAGGAACGAATGGCTCGATCAGCAGTTGAATTCATTTCTGGATTCCCATGAGATCGTCCGTAATGCGGACAAGTCAATGATAGAGACCGAGCACCGCTCGTATGCACCTTTCATTAAAGACGAAGCTTTCCAGTGCAGCAATATCTGTAATTATGTTTATAAAGAAACGGCGATGACCGCATGTGACTTTGCTTTCGGCAAGGAGTATAGGGAAGACAATCCGTTACACCGTGATGATCCGTCCGAGTATACGATCAGGTTCGAACCTGTCTCGGGAGGGCGCTCCGTAAAGAGCAGGGTCAAAAGGATATATCCTCTTATCAAGGTCCGCGCGGAAGCTTTGCCGTGCGGAGGATCTGATGAGGCGGAGAAGCTGAGCTTCGGCGATGAGGATATGGACAGACGGTTTACCGTTACCTCCGATGATCCGGAAGAGGCAGGCAAAACGGAATTTTTATCCAAGTTAGCGGAGGTACTTTCCGGATATCCCTCGTGCGAACTGTCATTCTCGGTCTGGAACAAAGAACTCCATTCATACTATTTCTTTAAAGAGAAGCCGATGTTCAGTACGAACGATACGGGCGCAGGCGAACGCTATATACAGGCTCTTAAGGAACAGCTTGAGATAACAAAGAAGATCTCCGATCTTCTGTGAAAGAGTATCGTGACAGGGCAGAGGTACCGGCTGCAATTGATCCTTGCAATAGCACGGTATTTGTTTTAGAATTATTTTAAATAAAAACACGGGGAATCAGTATGCATAACACCAAGGATGCCGGAGACAGACTTCGCGAGGCCGGTATAAGAGTAACGACACCCAGGGTAATAATATACGATTATCTTCTTAAGCACAGGACTCATCCGACATGCGATGAGATCTATACGGATATCAAGGCCGGTAATCCGTCGCTCTCGCTTGCGTCAGTTTATAATGTTACGGAGAAGCTCGTCGATCACGATCTCATCATAAGGATCGTGTCGCCTGACGGTGAGCGCCATTACGATGCGGTCACTAAGTTCCATGCCCATTTTTTCTGCGGGAAGTGCGGCAAGATCTTTGACGTATCATGCGATCACGATACCGAGCAGCTGATCGATCTGCCGGGAGCCGTCGTAAACAGTATATCCGTGTCGGCATATGGGGAGTGCCCGGAATGTGCGTCCGAGGTCGATCCCTGATACCGGTTTTCTGTCAGCAGGAAAAAACAGGAAAATAACATAAAGACCGCTCTTGGGGGGCGGTCTTTATGTTTAGGATTGGAAGTAACTAATATTGGGAAATTATTAGTTTTTAGCTGCAAGGAGGTCCTTGATCTCCGTAAGGAGCTTGACCTCATCGGAAGGCTCTGCGGGAGCAGCGGCTTCCTCTTCTTCCTTCTTCTTCTTTCCGAGGCTCATTGCCTTGTTGACAGCCTTGATGAGGCAGAAGAGGATGAGCGCCAGGATGATGAAGTTGATGACTGCGGAGATAAATGCTCCGTATGTGAAAGCGGCGCCTCTGATAACGAACTGACCGCCGACCTCTACCTCGTCATTACCGGTGATGCACTGGATAAGAGGAGTGATAAAGCTGTCGGTAAGCGCTGTTACGATGTTTCCGAAAGCACCGCCGATGATAACACCGATAGCCATATCCATAACATTGCCTTTTAAAGCGAATTCTTTGAATTCTTTAAGAAAACCCATACTATGACCCTCCGTGACAGATTGATTTGTTTAAGTAGTTTCATTGTAAGATAACTTGCGGTTAATAGTGTTTCACTACTTTTACAAACATGTGAAAATTACAAACAGGGCTGAAAAGAGTTCGTCACAGAGGAAAAAAACAGCCCCGCTTACCGCAGGGCTGTCGTAATATTCAACGTTATGATCCCGATACTGTCAGCAGAATGCTTTGATATTCTCGGGGAGATCCTCTGTCTTGCCGCTCCATACAAGCGTAGCGGTTATAGCGGAATCTTTGAGGAAAGCATCAAGTTTCTCCGTGAATGATGCCATATCTTCGATACTGGAATTATCTGCCACCTTATAGATGCTGTCGATGTAAATGTGGGTAAGGTCGTAATCCTTAGAACATATGCCCAGGATAAAGGCAAAAAGCTGGTCGTAACCGGAAATAGGGTATTCCTTCATGTTGACAAGTCTTACATTGGGCTTGAGAAGCTGGTCGAGCCTGTTACCTCGTTCGATGCATACAACATTGTTGTCCTGGGTAGCCACTGTGTTGATGTCATCAACGAGTCTTGCCGTCTTTCCTGTCCCTTTCTCTCCTGCAATGATCTTAATCATAGGCGAAATCTCCTTTGGTTCATAATATCCTTATTTGGATATGTATATTTTACTGTAAAAACAGGGCGATTTGTAGTGTAAATTTGGTGAAAATACATATGAAAAATTTCTGATTGCGGCTATAGGCCTTTTATGTTACCATAATAAAGACGTTTAATAATCTTTACTAAACGGGCTTCTTCGAAGAGTCCGTTTTTTTATGTTATTTAAGGAGTATTATGGCGAAAAGATCAAAAACGGCACAGACTGCTTACGACATCGCTCTGCCGGTCGCCAAAGAGATGGGCTTCGACCTGGTCGATGCCGAATATAAGAAGGAAGGACAGAGTATGTTCCTCCGTCTCTTTATCGACAAAAAGGGCGGTCTTGGGATCGACGACTGTGAGGAGTTCAGTAAGGTGATCGATCCGATACTGGACGAGAGTATGAAAAGGGATGAGGATTATTTTGAAGTCTCTTCCCCCGGACTTACGAGACCTCTTGAGACTATGGCCGACTACATAAGGTACGAGGACCAGAAACTCGAGGTGTCGCTCTTCAGCGAAGGCGGTCACGGCAAGCAGTTCCTGGCAACTATAAAGGGAGCTTCGGAAGAGTCTGAGACGATCACTTTCGAGGACGAAGACGGAAACAGGTTCGATATCGGACTTAAGGATATTGCGAAAGCAGTAAGACACATAGAATTTTAAATTTGGAGGCAGATAAAAATGGCAAAGAAGATTCAGGAAGAAGAGCAGTCCAGAGACAATGTTGTTGATGCGATCAAGATGCTCGCCAAGGAAAGAGGTATCGACGAGGAAGTACTCATCAAGGCTGTTGAGGAAGGTATCGTAACCGCTTTCAAGAGAGAGTTCGGCGGAAGCAACAAAAAGGACGGAGAGATAAAGGAAGTATTCGCTGAGATCGACCGCGAGACGGGAGAGATATTCGTATATAAGCTCGTTACGATCGAAGAGGAAGTGCTCGATCCCAATAACGAGATCTCTCTCGAGGATGCCGTTGCCATGACCGGTGATGAGGATCTCGAGCTCGGTGACCAGATCGAGGTGGGTATCGAAGTCGATAAGCTCGGCAGACTCGCTGCCACAGCCGCCAAGAATGCCATCTCGCAGAAGGTCAAGGGCGCCGAGTCCCAGAGGATCATGAGCGAGTTTGGCGGAAAGATCGGTGAGATCACATCCGGAACTATCCTCCGTAAGGATGCAAGGAACGTATATGTTGATATCGACAGGGCAGAGGCAGTCCTTACAAAGAACGAGCAGGTCAGAGGCGAGGAGTATCCCACCAACAAGACCATGAAGTTCCTTGTACTTAATGTTGATGAAGTTAACGGACATCCCACGGTAGTACTCTCGAGATCCAACAACGCTCTCGTTAAGAAGCTCTTCGAGCTCGAAGTGCCTGAGATCAAGAGCGGTCTCGTACAGGTCATGGGCGTTTCCAGAGATCCCGGTCAGAGATCCAAGGTCGCTGTAAGATCCAGGGACGAGAACATCGATGCCAAGGGTTCCTGCGTAGGTCCCAGAGGCCAGAGAGTCCAGGAGATCATGAACGAGCTCGGAGGCGAGAAGATCGATATCGTTGACTGGAACGAGGATCCCGCATTCTTCCTGAGTGAAGCGCTGCAGCCTGCCAAGGCCACACGTGTTGATATCGAGATCATCCCCAGAGAAGACGGCAAGGATGAGAAGCACGCCACTATCGTTGTTCCCGATCAGCAGTTCTCGCTTGCCATCGGAAGAGGCGGACAGAACGTTAAGCTCGCGGCAAGGCTCACAGGATTCAAGATCGATATCAAGAAGGAATCCGACGATGCTTCTGAGGCAGCACAGAAGATGATCGACAAATTTGAAGTTGTAGACGAGGGAGAGGAGAGCTGATCCGCCTATGAAGAAACAGCCTCAGAGGATGTGTGTTACATGTAAGACCAGAAGGGACAAAAAGGACCTTCTGAGGATTGTCTTAAATGCGGACGGGAGCGTGAGCTATGACCCGACCGGCAAAGCATCGGGAAGAGGCTGCTATCTGTGCAGGAACAGTAAATGCATAGAGGAAGAGCTCAAAGCCCATCGCCTTTCCAAAGGCCTTAAGCACGGCATCAGTCCGGAGGAACTGAAGGAACTATCCGACGAGATACTGAAGCTGGTGGAAAAAAGCGAGGTTAAAGGGAAAGATGAATGAGAAGGAGAAGATCCTGAAGTTTATCGGACTCGCAGTAAGAGCGGGAAAGATAGTATCGGGATTCGACCAGACCGTATCGGAGATAAGAAAAGGCAGAGTCGAGCTCCTGATCTTAAGCAAGGATATATCAAGGAATACGCTTGGTAAGCTTCTGGATATCGGGGATCTCCCGGATGCATACAGCTTCAGCACAGCGGAGGAACTTGGAAGGGCGACCGGTAAGCGCGATCGGGCCATAATAGGGATAACCGACAGCGGCTTTGCCGGAAAACTAAGAAGTATGTTTGATCAATACGAGGAGGAAGACAATAAATGAGTGATACGAATGAAAATAAACAGCCGGGTCTTATAGTCGGAGGTGTCTCCGGTAAGAAGGAGATGCGTGTAAGACGCGTTCATAAGAAAAAAGCGGATGCTCCTTCCGAGGGCGCTTCTGCAGAAGCAGTATCCGCTCCTTCTCCCGCCGAGACTGCTCCCGTTGCTTCCGAAGTAAAGGCTCCCGTAAAGGAGGCTCCTTCCGGGAAGGAAGAGAGCGCATCAGTAGCGGCTGCTGAGAAGGCAACCGAGAAGAAAGCAAAAGCGGCAAAGCCCGCTCCCGAAAAGGAAAAGAAAGCAGAGGCTCCCAAGGCTTCCGCATCCGAGGCTAAAGCTTCAAAATCTTCCGAGAAGAAGACCGAGAGCGCTCCCGCCAAGGCTCCTTCCAAGGAGAGCGAAGCCGCTCCCAAGGAAGAGGCTCCCAAGACTGAAGCACCTGCTCCCAGGAGCAAGATCTCTTCGGCTGTAGTCCAGATGCCCGAAGTCATCAGGAGCACGACAGTCTTTAATAACGGTTCCAGAGACGGACGCTACGGCGGATCCCAGGGAGGTTACAGAGGCGGAGACAGAAGAGGCCCCCAGAGCGGTGACCGCGGCGGTTACAGAAGCGGTCCTTCAGGAAGACCCGCCGGATCCCAGGGAGGTCAGGGCGGATACAGGGGAGACCGTAATTCCCAGTCTGCGGCATTTGCCAAGGATAAGGATGACGATCAGCCTACAAGACCCCAGCCCAGGAAGGCAAGCAAGCCCAAGACTGATTCTCCCATCGAGGAAGTCAAGAAGAGCAGAGCCAACTTTGCTGAAAGGAACGCTATCGAGAAAAAGCGCGATAACGATCAGAACAAGAGAGATAACGGCAAGAACGCGGGTCCTGCCGACAGAAGGAATAAGAACAATACTTCCGGCAAGTTCAGCGGAAGGATCAGCGAAGACGGTGAGTATGATGATTATTCCTACGGCAGAAGGAAGAAGAAGAAGTCTTCCATGACTTCCGCGCCCGTTACCGAGCAGGTCATCACCGATATCCAGATCCCTCCTTTCATCACTGTTAAGGAGTTCGCGGAAGGTATCGGAAAGAAGAGCGGCGATGTTATCAAGGAACTCATGAAGCTCGGCGTTCTCGCCACGATCAACCAGGAACTCGACTTTGATACAGCTTGTCTTCTGGCTGACGCTTTCGGGATAAATGCCACGCTTCTCGAGGAGGTCTCAGAGGAGGATATCCTCTTTGATGACGATGACGATAAGGAGACAGAGGGCATGGTCGAGAGACCTCCCGTTGTCGTAGTCATGGGTCACGTTGACCATGGTAAGACATCACTCCTTGACAGGATCAGATCCGCATCTGTCGTTTCCGGTGAAGCCGGCGGCATCACACAGCATATCGGTGCTTATACCGTAAGGACAAAGGGACGTCAGATCACTTTCCTTGATACTCCCGGACACGAAGCATTCACCACGATGCGTGCAAGAGGTGCGAACTTCACGGATATCGCCATCCTCGTTGTCGCTGCAGACGACGGTGTAATGCCTCAGACGATCGAGTCCATCAACCATGCAAAGGCTGCAGGTACAGAGATCGTCGTAGCCATCAATAAGATCGATAAGCCCGGTGCCAACCCCGATAAGGTCAAGCAGGAGCTTACTACATACGAACTCGTTCCCGAGGAGTGGGGCGGTTCCACCATCATGGTACCCGTATCGGCCAAACAGGGCATAGGTATCGATGATCTTCTCGAGAACGTTCTCCTTGTGGCAGACGTTCTGGAGCTCAAGGCGGATCCTACCCGTCAGGCTAAGGGCGCCGTCATCGAGGCCAAGCTCGATAAGGCCAGAGGTCCCGTTGCTACTGTTCTCGTTCAGAGAGGTACGCTCCGTCAGGGTGATACCGTAGTCTGCGGTGCCATGATCGGTAATGTCCGTGCCATGTACGACGATAAGGGTAAGGACATCAAGAAGGCGGGTCCTTCGATGCCTGTCGAGATCCTGGGTCTTCCCGAAGTACCTGAGGCAGGCGAGACACTCTATGCCGTAACGGATGATAAGATGGCCCGTCAGCTCGTTGAGAAGAGAAAGATCAAGCAGCGTGAGGAGCATATGAGAAAGAGCTCCGCAAGATCTCTCGAGTCTCTTGCCGCACGTATGGCTGAAGGCGACGTCAAGGAACTTAACCTTATCATCAAGGCTGACGTTCAGGGTTCCGTCGAGGCTGTTACGCAGTCCGTCGAGAAGCTCAGTAACGAGGAAGTACGCGTTAAGGTCATCCACGGTGCCGTCGGTGCCATCAACGAGTCCGATGTTATGCTCGCTGACGTTTCGAATGCCATCATCATCGGCTTCAACGTCCGTCCCAATGCCATCATCACCGAGAAGGCAAAGGAAGCCGGCGTAGACATCAAGCTCTACAGCGTCATCTATAACGCCATCGAGGATCTCGAGAATGCCATGAAGGGCATGCTCGCTCCGAAGTTTGAAGAGGTCGTTCTTGGTCACGTCGAGATCAGGGAGCTCTTCAAGGTCAGCGGTGTCGGTACTATCGGCGGATGCTATGTTACTGACGGTAAGATCACGAGAAACTGCGGTGTCCGCGTTCTCCGTGACGATATCGTTATCTATACGGGCCAGCTCGGATCGCTGCAGAGGATGAAGGACTCCGTAAAGGAAGTCAACACCGGATATGAGTGCGGACTTACCGTGGCCGGTTATAACGACATCAAGATCGGTGACGTTATCGAGGCGTTCGAGGTCCGTGAGGTGGCCAGAGACTAAAGAGGTCATATTATGAGAAGAAACAGAGCTCAGACTGTCGGAGATGAGATGCAGAAAGTCATCTCCGACATAATACAGAACAGGGTCAAGGATCCGAGGATCCCGATCCTTACTTCGGTCACGGGCGTAAAGATGTCTCCGGATCTGTCGTATGCCAAGTGCTTTATCTCGGTTTACGGAGACGATGAGGCCAAGAAGGGATGCATGGATGCTCTAGAACATGCAAAAGGGTTCATCAGGACGGAGATGTGCAAGCGCATCAATCTCCGCGTGGCTCCCCAGCTGGTATTCTCGCTCGACACGTCGCTCGAGGATGCCGCCAGGATGGAGGCATTCATCAATAAGACCCTTGAAGAGGACAGAAAGAAGAGAGAAGAGCTCGGGATATGAAAGAGATATACAGAGCAGGTGCCGAGCGGATGGCCGCCGTTTTTACGGATATGGCGGTAGCATCCTGCAAGAGCGGGAAAGGGATCCTGGTCTTCGTTCACAAGAGCGTGGACGGAGACTGCGTGGGATCTGCCTGTGCCGCCTGCCTGATCTTTGCTTCACTTGGCGCCAAGGCTAAGGTAGCCATGCCGGAGGAACTCCCGGAGACTATGAATTTTATGGGGGTTAAGGATCTGCTCCTTATCCCCGGAACTGATGACGGTCAGTTAACGGAATACGGGTATGCTCTGGTGACCGACTGTGCCGAGAGTCACAGAATGGGTGTCAGGGGAGAGCTCTTCGAGAGTTTTGATGATCCAGCCATCGTCGATCACCACGAACTGACCGGATTTTCCGGAGACAATAAGTGGATCCTTCCGCAGGCTTCATCCGCTTCGGAGATGATCTACTGCATTGCCGTAAAGATCGCTGAATCCCTGAAGCGCCCTCTCGGAGATATCCTTGATCCCGTTGCGGCGGGGTGTATCCTGACGGGTATCGTGACAGATACCGGAAGGTTCACCTATTCAAATACCAGACCGGAGACCCTTGAGGCCGCGGGCGTGCTCGCGGAACTCGGCGGAAGCATTACCGATGTCTGTCATAACCTTTTTGACCGTAAGAGAGTATCCCAGTTCTTCCTGTCCAACACGGTATGTTCGAAGGCGAGGCTCCTTTGCGGCGGCAGGCTTGCCATAGCAGCCGTAACAAGGGCGATGTTCAATGACTTCAATGCCTGTGACGGCGATATAGACGATGTCGTATCGAGACTAAGGGATATTGACGGGGTCGAGCTCGCGGTCGTATTAAGAGAGACTCCCGACGGGACTTTGCGCGGTAACCTGAGATCCAAGACGAGCTTTGACTGTTCCCTTTTTGCCGGCAACTACGGCGGAGGCGGACACAAGAGAGCCGCAGGCTTTACCGTGGAGGGGATAACGATCGGCGATCTTTATGAAGATATAATCAAAAAGGCGGAAAGCTTGTTGTGAACGGCGGGATAATCCTACTTGATAAGCCGTCGGGAATGACGTCGATGGCATGCGACAATTTCATAAAAAGGACTATGGGTACCGGTAAGGTCGGACATTCGGGCACGCTCGATCCGTTCGCGACCGGTCTTCTGCCGATATTCTGGGGAGATGCCCTGAAGGTCGTAAGATATACCGACGATTACGATAAGGCGTACAGCTGTACGGCTTTTTTCGGTTCCGAGACGGATACCGAAGATACGGAAGGAGAGATCGTCGGAGGCAGGATGCCGTCCCCTGAAGAACTGAACGAACTGGAGGCGACCGATTTCAAAGCGGTAAGAGATGCTTTTTCGAAAGTCTCTTCGATGACCATGCAGGAGCCGCCTTTGTATTCGGCCAAGAAGATAAACGGACAGAAGGCCTATGATCTGGCAAGAGCCGGAAAGAAGGTCGATCTGCCTCCTCATCCGGTAAGGATAGATTCGCTTGAGATAAAGGGTATCAGGATAGAGGGCGGCGCTGTCCTTGTCGATTTTACCGTCTCTTGCTCCAAGGGCACATACATAAGATCGATCTGCAGGGATGCCGGAAGGATAACGGGATTCGGTGCTCATGCGATCGCGCTTCGAAGGATCAAGGCAGGGCCGTTCTCTATAGATGATGCGTTCACTCCCGAGCAGATAAGCGCTCTTGCGGAAGTGTCCGGGGAAGAGGAGTTCAGTGTCAGCCGCGAGACGGCACTCACGCATCTTAAGAAATTCGAGCTCGAAGCTTCCGAACACAAGGATATCATTCTCGGAAAGAAGATCGCGGTCCCCGCGGATACCGATCTTACTGAGGGAGTCCTCTACCGCGCGATGTATCTGGGTAAAACGGCCGCTGTGGTCTATAAGAGTGAAGAAGAAGGAAAGGCGGTCTTAAGGATCGACAGGATGCTCTGGAAAGATGACTGAAAAGACTGTAAGGATCCATCTTGATAATATACCGTTTCACGCACAGGGAAGAGCAGTTGCCCTGGGCTTTTTCGACGGCATACATGCGGGTCATGAAGAGATAATAAAGAGGATGTCAAAGACTGCGAGGATGAACGGTCTTGTCTCCTGTGTCCAGACATTTACGGGCTTTACAAAAGGTGACGGAAGATGTCTTACGACTCTTGACGAGAGGCTCGATATCCTGACGGAACTGGGTGTCGACGAGATGCTCGTCATCGATTTCAGCGAGAAGTTTCGAAATACTCCCGCGGAGGATTTTTTCAATAACACATTGAGGTTCGTTCTTAATGCGCGTGCGCTCTTTGCGGGGGACGATTACCGTTTCGGTGCCGGAGCTTCGGGCGACTCCGAACTTCTGAAGTCACTCGGAAGGGAAGCCTCCATACGCGTGGATATAGTAAGGGCAAAACTGATGGAAGGAAGAAGGATCTCTTCCACATGGATGAAAGAGGCTCTCGGAGAAGGCGACGTTACGACTGTCAGTTCACTTTGTAACGGCAGGGCTTTCGGATATGAAGGCAAGGTGGTAAAGGGCAAGCAGGCAGGAAGGGGATTCGGGTTCCCGACCGCCAATCTGACTATTCCCGAAGGCAAGATCACGGTAAGAAGAGGCGTCTATGTATCGAGAGTGATCATGGGAAAAAGGATCCTTTACGGAGTAACGAATATCGGTCTGCGGCCCACTGTCGAAGATGCCGTAAACGATCTTGCCGAGACATTTATCTTTGATCTTGACGAGGATATATACGGCGCCAAGATACGGGTGGAACTGCTTCAGTTCCTGCGTCCGGAGAAATGCTTCGGTTCTGCCTCGGAACTTAAGGAAGCCGTAGAGTATAATAAGAAACAGGCTATGGAATACCTGGTTAAAAGTGGTATTATTGGTTGATGTGAAAAACAAGGAGAATTATTAGAAATGACTGAGGTTAGTTTCCCGGGTCTCGGATGGACTGTTAACGTTGATCCCGTGGCATTTCATATAGGAAGTATCGCCATATACTGGTACGGTCTTATCATCGCTGCTGCAATGGTACTCTGCGTCGGTCTTGCTATCCGGCAGGCGAAGAATAACAAGTTCTCGAGCGATCTGGTCTATGATATTGCACTGGTATCGATCCCTTCAGCGATCGTCGGTGCGAGGATCTATTATGTTCTCTGCGAGTGGCAGTACTATTCTCAGGATCTTCTTAAGATCTTTGATACCCGTTCGGGCGGACTTGCCGTCTATGGCGGAATAATAGGAGCTTTCCTCGGAGCGTTTATCATGCTCCGTATCAGAAAGATCCCCTATTCCACATGTGCGGATTACTGTATCGTCTATATCCCTCTGGGTCAGGCTATAGGACGCTGGGGCAACTTTTTTAACCAGGAGGCATTCGGAACGACAACGACACTTCCCTGGGGAATGACGAGTCAGACCATTTCCGATTATCTTTCCAGGAACTGCCCGATGCTCGATCCGTCACTTCCGGTCCATCCGACATTCCTTTATGAGTCGGTCGTGGATCTCGCACTCTTCTTTATCCTTTACTTTGTAAGAAGGCACAGCAAGTATTCGTACGAGACTCTCTCGGTCTACATGATCATATACGGTGCAGCCCGTTTCTTTATCGAGGGGCTCCGTACCGATTCGCTCTATATCGGCAATACCGGACTCCGTACTTCGCAGATCCTTTCCTGCGCGATCGTAGTGTTCGGACTCCTTTATATCGCTTTTGCCCACTGGAAGGAGATCAAAAGAGTCCCGCTTCCCAAGAGGTTCTTTGAAACAAAGGATCCCAAGACAGAGGTTCCTGCCGAGGCAAGATAAATGGGCCGAAAGTCTGGAATAGAGAAACTACGGAATAACAATTATTTCAGGTCCGTCGATTACTATCTCGTGGTGCCTATCCTTCTTCTGACCGTGATCGGCATCTACGTTCTCAATAAAGTGCTCTCGCACGGTTATGCGGCTTATCCCGGTAACCTCTACAGGCAGATAGCTTCGGCTCTTATCGGGATAGTGATAACGATAATGATCTGTCTTCTGGATACCCAGTTCATGAGGCTTATCGGATGGCTCATTTACGGAGCATCTCTGTTTCTCCTGATACTGGTCCCGATCGATAACTATGACCTGACTTACCTCTGGGGTGCCGACTCATGGCTTAATCTCCCTGTAATAGGTAACTTCCAGCCGTCAGAACTTGCCAAGATAGGCGTTATCATGGCGGCGTCGGATATATTCGAACGGATGGGAACAAAGGAGATGAGCTATCTTAAGGGCTTCGGTATCGTCGCTCTGATCTACGGTCCGCCGATGCTCCTTATCCTTAAACAGCCGGACTTCGGTACTGCGATGGTTATCGTATTCTCTTTTGTATGCGTTCTTTTCGTATGGGGGATGAAGTACAGATATTTCCTTCTGGCAGCTTCGTCGGCTATCGTCATCGGTGCTCCACTGGCGTGGAATTTCTATCTTAAGGACTATCAGAAGAAGAGGATACTCTCGCTCATCTTCGAAGGATCGGACGTAGCGGGCGAATATAACCTTGTTCAGTCGAAGGCAGCCATCGCCTCGGGCGGTCTGTCCGGCAACAATACCGGTGTAACGATAAGCGTTCCTGTTAAGGAGAGTGACTTTATCTTCTCCGCCATATCCGAGCATCTCGGATTTATCGGAACTACGACGGTACTTATACTGGCGTTCTTCTTCCTTGCCAGATGCTTCTATGTTGCTTCAAGGACTTCGAAAAGGTCATTCTCCTACATTGTCGTGGGACTTGCGGCATCGTTTGCTTTCCATTTCATAGAGAATATGGGAATGTCCGTCGGACTCCTTCCGGTCACGGGAATACCCCTGCCGTTCATAAGTCTCGGAGGTACGGCGATGCTCGTTAACTATATCTCTTTCGGGATAATACTGAATATATCAATGGGGGAACGGCAATAGCCGGTCCTTATCCTTTGTAGATGTAAAGCTTTATAAGATAGAATATCAGCAGGTGAAGCGGATAATAGACATAGAAGAACCACTTGTGTATCTTCGCGCCGCTTCCCTTTTTTCTATTATAGAAGACTGTAAGAAGGATCGGAACGAGTATGATCCCGGTCTGGTGAAGATTGGCAAAAGGCCTCTCGTTTAAGATGTCGATCAAGTTCGCTATCAGGACCTCAACGGCTGCTACTATAGCAAAAGAAGTCCATTTTGCTCTCGGCCTATCCCTGTAGATATATGCGAAAAGTGCCCATAGCACAGCGAAGATCGACCAGTCACCGAAAAGCGACAGAAAGCAGCTTACGATGACGAGTATGATCTTAACGGCTTTGGGAGCCTTTAACTTATCCCACATAAGTATTGTCATGAAAGCAATGAACAGCGTCAGTATCATGCCGAGATTCATATATGGGAACTTTCCCGTCTCGTACAGAGAATAAGGCACCCATGAGATAAGGGCGAATATGCCCAGTCTGACCGCGTATGCCTTTTTGTTCTTTGTGTACTGATATCCTTCCGCGAGAAGAAGAGCCATTGACGGAC
>JAFZWN010000022.1 GCA_017617295.1 Clostridiales bacterium
ATCGTGCCCTGCATAGCCTTTCTGTTTACTTCGTACATATCCATGCCGGAAAGGAAGTTAAGTCCGTCAAGGTTGGCGGGATCATTAGGGATCTCGAAAGTCCTTCTTGCCTTGTCGATCTCAACGACTGTCTCGAACATGATCCTTGCGCCCTCCTGGATGAACTGGCCCATGGAGTGAAGGTCTGTCGTGTTGTCAACGCCTGCGGGGAAGATACCTCTGAAGTCCTTACCCTCGGACTCGCCGTAGAGCTGCTTCCACCATTCTGTCATGTAGTGGAAGGAAGGCTCGTAGTTGACCATGATCTCGGTGGAGTAACCGGATCTAAGCAGACAGTTACGTACTGCAGCGTACTGATAGCAGGGGTTCTCGGAAAGGGGCAGCTTCTTGAAAGACTTGGAAGCGTCCTTGGCGCCCTTCATTACTTCCCTGATGTCGATGCCGGAAACAGCGATGGGAAGAAGGCCGACAGCAGTAAGAACGGAGAATCTTCCTCCGACGTCATCGGGTACTACGAAAGACTCGTAGCCTTCCTCGTCAGCGAGGCCCTTCAGGGCTCCTCTTGCCTTATCGGTCGTGGCGTAGATCCTCTCTCTGGCGCCTTCCTTACCGTACTTCTCCTCCATGTAAGCGCGGAGGATCCTGAAAGCGATGGCAGGCTCCGTTGTGGTACCGGACTTGGAGATGATATTAAGGGATACTCTCTGGCCGTCGATGATGTCCATGAGGTCAGCGAGGTATGTGGCTGAGATGGAGTTACCGCAGAAGAAGATCTGGGGTGCCTTTCTTACCGTCTTCTTGGCGGCATTGGCAAAAGAGTGGTTCAGAAGTTCGATGGCTGCGCGGGCGCCGAGGTAGGATCCGCCGATACCGATAACGATGAGGACATCGGAATCTCTTCTGATCTTTGCAGCTGCTTTTCTGATGCGGCTGAATTCTTCTTTGTCATAGTTGGAAGGAAGATCGAGCCATCCGAGGAAATCATTTCCGGGGCCGTTCTTCTTGGTGAGCATATCGTGTGCGGCTTTAACCTGAGGTTCGATCCTCTCGACTGCTTCTTCGCCGCCGATAAAAGGGAGTACATTTGAATAATCCAAAGATATCATAAGTGAATCTCCTTTAGAATTTTGTAGACTTTTAAGAGTATAACACCCGAATACGCATAAATACTATTACAAATTGAGCTATTTTTTATATAATATTGGTGTTGTCCTTAAAAAGGCTAAAGAGAATTTGTCAAAAAGGAGGTCAGCATGGCAGCAGGCAAAGAAGCCCAGAACAAGCTTCAGATACTGTACCTTGTAAAGAATGCGCCCGGCGTATCCTATCACCTTCTCATGGACAGATGCCTCTCGGGGCTCCTTATGGACTTTTTCACTTTTTCGGAAGTCTACGGTCAGCTCATCTCGGGAGATCTTATCAATAAGACTATTGAAGATACCGGAACGGGCGAAGTCATCGGAATGAACGAGACGCTTCGGATAACAGAAGGCGGAGAGGCTGTACTCTCGGATCTGATCGTCACATTGAACCCTCAGATGAAGACCAATCTCGATTCCATGGCAGAAGAACTTTTCGAGCAGACCAGAAAGATCAATTCGATCAAGGCCTTTATCGATCCGGCCGAGGACGGCCGTTTCATTGTATCCCTTCAAGCCGTGAACACTTCTCTTAAGATCACGGTCAAAGACAGGGAAACGGCCGACCGTCTCTGCGGGAACTGGCGCCTTCTCGGTTCCGAGAAAGAAAAGGCCATTATTGATGAATTGCTCAAATAATCAGGTTTTTCGGCATTTAATCTTGAAAACATTGTAATTACCCCCTATAAAGGTAAGAGGAATATAATCAAAAAGGTAGAAAAGATATCAGATCAGGAGGTTGATTTATGAAGAATCTTTTTGTAAAGCTCGTTTCGGTCGCAATGATCGCATGCATGGGAATGGCAATCGCATCCTGCGGCGGCTCTAAGAAGTCCGGAATGACGATCGAGGACGGTAAGCTCATCATGGCCACAAATGCTGCTTTCCCGCCCTATGAGTACTACGACGGCGACCGGATCGTAGGTATCGATGCAGAGATCGCTCAGGCAGTAGCCGACAGACTCGGCCTCACACTTGAGATCCAGGACATCGCTTTCGATTCCATCATCGCCGGCATCCAGGCAGGCAAGTACGATATCGGTGCAGCAGGAATGACAGTTACCGAGGACAGACTTCAGTCCGTTAACTTCTCTTCCACATATGCTACCGGCATCCAGTCCATCATCATCCCCGAGGGTTCCGAGATCACTGATATCGATACTCTCTGCGACGGTGACTACATCGTAGGCGTACAGTCCGGTACAACAGGCGATATCTACATGGCAGACGAACTCGGCGAGAGCAGGATCGACCGTTATCAGACAGGTAACGATGCCGTACTCGCACTCATCTCCGGCAAGGTAGATGCCGTAGTTATCGACGACCAGCCCGCTCAGGCTTTCGTTGCAGCCAACGAGGGACTTACGATCCTTGAGACACCTTTTGCCGTTGAGGATTATGCAATGGCTATCAACAAGGATAATGAGGAGCTCCTCGCTGCTGTTAACCAGGCTCTTGACGAGCTTAGGGCCGACGGCACGATCGACGAGATCATCAACAGATACATCCCTGCCGAGGGCTGATATCACTTAACAGATCAAAAAGATCAGATAGAAAGAGGCGGAAATGACACTTTATTTCCGCCTCTTTTCCTATTAAAATAGGGAGGTATGTTTGGTGAAAAGATGCGGAGGAAAAGATGCTTCTACTGTATTTATCCATCCCCGAATGGCTTCGTAAGCTTATCGCGGATTTTTATAACAACTTCATCGCCAAGGGCAGATTCAAGAACTATATACTGAAAGGCCTGGGAATTACCCTTCTGGTCACGTTTTTTGCTGTCCTTCTCGGTATCGTTCTGGGAATGATCGTCTCGATAATAAGAGCGACTCACGATAAGACCTATCATGACATGACACCGGGATTTCTTAAGGTGATCCTTAAGATAGTCAACACTATCTGCGTGGTCTACCTGACGGTCATAAGAGGAACCCCCGTAGTAGTCCAGCTCATGATCGCCTACTTCATCATCTTTGCCTCATCGAATAACAAGGTCCTCGTAGCGGTCCTCGCTTTCGGGATCAACTCGGGCGCATATGTCGCAGAGATCATAAGATCCGGCATCATGAGCATCGACAACGGACAGTTCGAAGCCGGAAGATCCCTGGGCTTCAACTATATCCAGACAATGGCTTATATCGTCCTTCCCCAGGCATTCAAGAATGTCCTTCCCGCTCTCGCGAACGAGTTCATCGTCCTTTTAAAAGAGACATCCGTATCCGGTTATGTAGGTCTCATGGACATGACAAAGGGAAGCGACATAATAAGGAGCCAGACATACTCCGCTTTCATGCCCCTTATCGCCGTTGCGCTCATCTATCTGGTGATAGTAATGCTTTTCAGCAGAGTCGTAACATGGCTTGAAAGGAGGTTCCGTAACAGTGAACGCTGATGATCAGAACAAAACCTATAGTCATCTCATAGAGGTAAATAATCTGAAGAAACACTATAACCGCGGCGAGATAAAAGCTCTCGACGGTGTATCGACCACGATCGACAAAGGCGAGGTCCTGGCGATAATAGGTCCTTCGGGATCGGGAAAATCCACTTTCCTGAGATCGCTCAACCTCCTTGAGCGTCCGACCTCGGGCGAGATACTCTTCGAAGGAATAAACATCCTAAGCCCCGGCGTCGACATCAACAAGCTCCGCATGAAGATGGGAATGGTGTTCCAGCACTTCAACCTCTTCCCTCACTTAAGCGTACTCGACAACATGACGATCGCCCCGGTCAAGCTCCTTAACAAGACCAAGGAAGAAGCCGAAGTCGATGCCATGGAGCTCCTCGAAAAGGTCGCTCTCCTGGACCGCGCCTACGCTTATCCCAGCCAGTTGTCCGGCGGTCAGAAGCAGAGGATCGCTATCGTAAGGGCACTGTGCATGCACCCCGACGTTCTTCTTTTCGACGAGCCCACTTCTGCCCTCGACCCCGAGATGGTCGGCGAAGTCCTCGACGTCATGAAAGCACTCGCCAAAGACGGTATGACTATGGCAGTCGTAACCCACGAGATGGGATTCGCCAGGGAAGTCGCCTCCCGCGTCATGTTCATGGCAGACGGCCGTGTCATCCTGGACGATACCCCTGACGCCGTCTTCAATAACCCCGACAACGAGAGGCTCAGATCTTTCCTCGCCAAGGTGCTTTGATCCTTATACAGGCACCGCGCTGCAGGTGTGGTTTATTTAGTCACCGCGCACTTCTGTTTGTACCCAATTGCCCAAGATCAGGGATTGGGTACAACAAAACAGCATGATCCGTGTACCCAAATGCCTTATAACCTACAAAAAAAGAGCCGCTCTGCGACTCTTTTATAATACAAACTCAATTCCATGAAGACTTCCTGTTACTCTTCTTACTCATAATATACATTAACTTTAAGAAAACATTGTGTTTAATTGTTAATAAATTGTTAACTCACTCGATAAAATCGAATTCAAGCGGTCCGATCTTCACAGTGTCGCCCTCTTCTATGCCTTTTTCCTTCAAAGCCTCGATAACTCCTGCGGATATCATGGCTCTCTGGAAATAAGCAAGAGAGTCGGGATCGTCAAAATTCGTGGACTCCATGACGCGGTTTGCCCACGTTCCGGTGATCTCGAAGACACCGTCGACGATATCGATACTGAATTTATCTTCCTTCTCGAATCTGTAAACTTTTTCCTCTTCGTCGAAAACGTCATGTATGACGACGGGCGGCAGCTTCGATACGAGTTCCGTGACCTTGTCGGTCAGTTCCTGTATGCCTATCCTGGCTGCCGCTGATATCACGAAAACATCCTCGAACCCCTGTGCCTTCACTTCCTCCACGAACATCCCGATCTCCTCGGAAGTGGCGGCATCGCATTTGTTGGCGACGACCACCTGAGGCCTCTCGGCAAGCAGGGGATTAAACTGGACGAGCTCATCGTTTATGGAATTGAAATCGTCGATAGGATCCCTGCCGTCTGCCGCGGATACATCCACGACGTGGATCAGGAGCCGGGTCCTTTCAATATGTCTCAAGAAGTCGTGTCCCAGACCCGCACCCTCGTGCGCATTGTCGATGAGACCGGGGATATCCGCGATAACAAAGGACGTGTCAAAGTCCTGTACAACGCCGAGAACTGGCTCGAGCGTCGTGAAAGGATAGTCCGCGATCTTTGGCTTAGCCTTTGTCATTACAGACAGTAGCGTGGATTTACCCGCATTCGGATAACCTACGAGTCCAACATCGGCGATGAGCTTGAGCTCTATATAGAGTTCCTTCTCCTCGCCCGCTTCACCTGCTCTGGCGAACTGGGGCGCCTGCCTTATGGCATTGGCATAATGCATGTTGCCGATACCGCCCTTGCCGCCCTTGGCGACTATTACGGTCTGACCGTCTTCGGTGAAGTCGGCCAGGATACGGTCGTTACTGATATCCCTGATCACTGTTCCCACGGGAACGCCGATCACGAGGTCTTCGCCTCCCTTGCCGTACATCTTGCGGTTCATGCCTTTCGAGCCGTCTGCGGCTACGAACTTGTGCTTGAAACGGAAATTCTGAAGAGTGGTCATCTTGGCAACCGCCTTGAAGACGACATCTCCTCCCTAGCCGCCGTCACCTCCGTCGGGGCCGCCGTTGGTTACATATTTTTCCGTGTGAAAAGAGACGCAGCCCGGACCGCCGTCGCCTGCTTTTACATATATCTTGGAATGATCTATAAACATGGTGCCTCCGTTTATGTCTTTCGGGAAATAACGTGACTTCCTGTCTCTTTCGGTTTAAAAAGGCTGCCTCGATCAAGAGACAGCCTGTTACTTTTTATTCTCTTAGGCGATCAAGCGGGGTAAACGCTTACCTGCTTCTTATCGCTGCCCTTGCGCTCGTACTTAACACGACCGTCGATCTTGGCATAAAGAGTATCATCAGATCCGATACCTACGTTATTACCGGGATGGATCTTCGTACCGCGCTGTCTTACAAGGATGTTGCCTGCAAGAACCGGCTGTCCGTCGCCCTTCTTGGCTCCAAGTCTTTTGGATTCGGAATCACGACCATTCTTGGTGGAACCCATTCCTTTCTTATGAGCGAAGAGCTGTAAATTCATCTTAAGCATAGTTACACCTCCCAAAGTTCAGATTTCTTCTTTTATCATGATATACTGCATCCCGTCGCCGTTGACCGAAGCGGCCAGTGACATATATCCGGTGGCGATCGTCTCGGCTATTATCTGGGCTCTGTCCTCCGAAGGTACTATCACCTCGGCATTGACATCCTCGCCTTCGATAATGTTACTGATCTTCACGGGATCAGAGCCGCATATCCTCTCGAGCGAATTGATCAGAGTGTAGATCAGAGTCGAAGCACCGGCACATACGATATCGCTTCCGCTCTCCGCATATCCCGAGTGTCCGCTCACGAAGATCCCGCTGATCTTACGTTCTCCCGTCCGGACGATCTTTACAGTTATCATGTCAAGTTACTTATACGATCAAGCGTTAACGGCTGTGATACGTACACGTGTGTAAGGCTGTCTGTGGCCCTGCTTCCTGCGGTAGCCCTTCTTAGCCTTGTACTTCAGAACAACGATCTTCTTGTTTCTGCCCTGCTTTACGATCTCACCGGAAACTTTTGCCTTAAGATCGGAACCGGCCTTGATACCGTTGTCGTCTGCGATAGCAAGTACATCAAAATCTACCTTGTCGCCCTCAGCGCCTTCGAGCTTCTCTACGAAGATCTCGTCGCCCTCAGCAACCTTGTACTGCTTTCCGCCTGTCTTGATTACTGCGTACATGTTGTGTCCTCCTGTTCTTCCAGTCTCGCTGCATTACCCAAGGCAGAGCCCGAAAACATTGAATTTCAGGCGCATTTAGGAGCCCGTCGCATGCGGTCACCCGCATATACTATCAGAGAAGGGTAAAAGTGTCAATGAAAAAATGGGGTTTCAGGCCGATCTTTACGCATTACCCGGGTAATGATTCCGGGTGCTATGTAAAACACTCTTTGATCAGTACATCAAGAACTCTCACATCAAGAGGCACGGCTTTCGTCTCAAAAAGCTGTATCAGATCCCTGCCGGGGAGGATACCGCTCATAATGTACCTGTTTGTTCTTTGCGCTTTATCTTCAGCATAACCCGGATCGTCCATCCTTCCGTTATGCTCAAGATATATCTCCTTTCGATCGCTCATCCGAAGTATAGTAAAATCGGGATGAATGATCCCGTCCTTCAGTTTCAGCGGGCGCTCATATTTATACGGGATATTGTTTGCCGCCAGCCTGTCGGCGATTATCTGCTCCGACTTCGACCGCACACGCTCGCCCTTCCGGGTCTCAAAGAACGGGATGCCTTCAGCTATTGCTTTTTTCTTATATGGTCTCGAGAGCCAGTTATTAATGTACATCTCATCTGACAGGACAATCGGCTTCACCCTTCCCTGCCGCTCCGGCGGAAGCGTATCGTATACTTTTTCGACTACTGTTTCAGGATAAAGCTCCAATGCTTTCTTAAGGCTTATCGTTTCCTGTTCACCGGATTTGATGATCTTTTGAAGATAATCTTTCTGAAACAGCATTTGGGCAATATCCGCTTCCTGCTCTTTCAGCAATCTTCCGGACGGACCGGTAGAATCATCAACCAGATAGAAATACAATCTGTCCCCCCTTCGATGGATCTTGACGCGCCCCTCCGGAAATCCTCCGATCTTTATCTCAGCCTCCCTGACTAACTTGGATATAAGATCGAATCTGTCTGACATTTCTTTTCGAATACCGTAAGAGTCCATACCGCCCCTCCTTTGACGCTAAGAGATCTGTTATGGTCATTCTACTCTGCAGTTTATTCATTGTGTACCCTTTTTGGAAAAAACGGGAAAATGGTATACAAAACACTGACAGATCGTGTGCCTTTTCTTCGAAAACAACGATTTTGGCACACAAAAGCGGAAAAAACGTGTGCCGGATCAGCAAATATCGACGATTTGGCACACAAACAAGCCCCGATCTGTGTACCAAAATGCTGATTCTACACAAAATGGCACACAAGGTGGACAATTAAATCAAACTCATTGAAGAGATGGCCTACATCACCCCGGCAATACCAAACACCAAGCTGGCATAATTTTGTAAATTCTGACTTTGAAGAAATGGCCTACATCACCCCAGCAGCACCGCCAGAGCCAGAAGGACTCCGTGCGCGAAGGCCGCCATATAAGGATAGTCCGACACTGTCCTGACCGCGCGCGCAAAGATGCACGGGAACAGGAGTGCGGGGATCATAATGAGGATCGCGGGATTGCCGGACATGCATGCAGCGACTATGATAACGGGGACCGGCAGCAGGCTTATGAGCATCTCGGGAAGCGAGTGAACGGGATTGACCGAAGCATATGTCACGAGCCTGATGGGAACGTCTGCGACGCATGCCGCAAGTACGATGGGAAGGACCCTCGATGTTCCTGTCATATCTCCCGTCAGAAGAGCGAAAAGGAGCACGAACCCGCCCGTCACCAGGATAAGGAATACGGGGCGCAGAGCCTTGCCCTTCGCGGCAAATGACAGTTTCTCCTTATTGCGTGCATTGCCGGCAAGGACATATACGGCAGAAACGAGCCCGACCGCAAGCGGCGGTACCAGTGAAGCTACCCTTAAGATCGCGACGCTCTTTATAAGATGTGCCGCCGACATTATCGCAGCACTTAAGACGACTGACGTTATAAACAGCAGGAGCGCTCTCCCCTTGCCGGGTTTCGGAGCCGAGACGGCATTCATCGGGGCCATGTAAAGGAGCAGTCCCGTTATGAACGCGAATACCGACAGGATAAAGAAGAACAGCCTCATGTTGATCTTGGCGGTATCGATCTTTCCCACGTGATCGTGATATACGGACGACAGATATCCCGCGAGCTCATTCTGGAACAGAGGCGAGAAGATAAGAAGTTCGCCATCAGCCTTATAGCCCGAAAACGACAGATATCTGTTGACGGAATTATTTATATAAACAGTCGAAGAGAAGTACTTTCCGCGTGTTACGGGAACTCCGTAGACCGTATCGTCACCGGTCATGCGCTCGTAAAGGAGTGCCTCATCGGGCAGGTCGGATACCGAAGACCAGTTCTCTTTCCCAGAGAAGATCGCGACAGGCTTATCGGGATAGAAAGTGTTGATGCCTTCTGCCGCGGCATTGCCGGGATACTTGGGATCGACGAGGACGAAGCCCAATACATTACTGTCATCGGCATAAAGCTTTATTACGTCGAAAGCATTCTCGCCCACTGCCAGAAGGACTGTCTCGCGGTCAAAAGAGGTCTGCCCCTCTTCGGCGATCCTGAAATCGAATCCGGCCGCGCTCAGAGCCGTCTTCAGCGAAGCCTCGGGGAGCTTGATCTCCGTGCCGTAATAAACGAGCGCAGGAGTGGAATCCTCCGAAGTCTTCGACACGGCGAAAAGTATCAGCATCTGAAGGAGCATCACGAGCATTACCGCGATGCCTATAAGGGATAAAGGCTTGAGCCTGTTATTTTTCTTTTTGGTTCCTTTGGGGGCGCTGCTCTTCATTACTTGCCGGACTCCACCAGTCGATCTCCGAGGGCTCTGATGTCCTCGGGGCCCAGGATCAGGATAAGATCCCCGGGCTTGATAAGTTCGTCAAGTCTCCTGACCAGGTCATCCTTGTCGGCGAAGAACTCGCTGTCTCCGCCTCTTTTATTGATCTCGTCGGAAATGTCCTTACTGGATATCTCTCCTGTATTGATCTCGCGGTCCGAGAAGATCTCGGAAAAGAGGATCTTCTTGCAGGGCAGGAGCTTCTCGACATAATCCTCGAAAAGGAGTTTCGTCCTGTTGAACGTGAGGGGCTGGAAGATAACGATCATGTCGCCGTGGGGCATCTGCTGTGCGGCCTCGATCGTGACCTTGGCTGCCGTCGGGTGATGCGCGTAGTCGACTACGACGTCGCAGCCTTTATACTGACCCTTGTATGTGTATCTTCCGTCGGCACCGCCGAAAGCGTTCAGCGCCTTTACGATACTCTCCGCATCCGCTCCGTTAAGATAAGCGCAGGCGGATGCGATAAGCGCATTGTCGATATTGTGCTTTCCGGGGATACGAAGGCTCACGTGACCCATGAATTCTCCCTTGCCGTACAGATCGAAGAAAGGAAGACCGCCGTCAAAGCCGATATTCCTTGCGACAAAATCGGCACCGGCAGGCTCGTCGTCCTCCCTGGCGCACCTTACGATATTAAGGGGCGCCCTTCCGGCTTTGGCGCGCGCTTCGTCAGCCTGTGAGAGCGACTTCACGATATTTTTGTCCCTGTAAGTAACAACGACATAGCCGTCATCGTCGAGCTTATCGAGGAACTTTGCAAAGACGTCGATGACATCCTGCAATGTCGGATAGCAGTCGACATGGTCGTGATCGATATTGGTGATGGCTGCAGTCGTCGAACGGAACTGAAGAAAAGACCTCTTAAACTCGCAGGCCTCGGATACGAGGACTTCGCGGTTGCCGCCCATCCTTACCGTGCCGCCGAAGTCGGTGAGCTCGGCACCCAGATGAACTGTCGGATCCTTCATGCTCCCGATAAGCATCAGGGAAGTCATGGAAGTGGTAGTGGTCTTGCCGTGAGTACCGGAGATGTTGATGACCTTTTCGTAGCTCTCGGTGATAAGGCCGAGGAATTCCGAACGGTCAAAGATCCTGATACCGTTAGAGATCGCGTAAGCCACTTCGGCATTGCCCGGAAGCACTGCCGCGGTCTTGACTATATAATCGGGCTGAAACTCTATAAGGTTGGACTCGACCTGGCTGTTATATATCTTAATTCCCTTGGAAGCGAGTTCCTCTGTCCTCTCGGAAGGATTCATATCGGAACCGCCGACGGTGAAGCCGTAGCCTTGAGCCAGGATCGCCAGGCCGCTCATGGAGATTCCTCCGATACCTATGAAGTAGATACGGGAACCCTCTTTGAGTCCGTCTATTCCTTTAAGTTCCATATTTATACCTCCAAGAGAAGAAGTGTGATCACTATATTATAAACTTTTGGCCTTCTCTGTGTAGAGGAATTTAAGCAAAAGAGGGGTAATTATGGATGATGCGATGATAAGAAGGATGACCGATGTGAAATAAGCGCCGTCCAGAAGCCCGACAGAAAGGCTCTTCTGAGCGACTATCAGTGCGACCTCGCCGCGGGTCATCATGCCGACGCCGATCTTCATCCAGTCCCTGCCCTTGAAGCCGCAGAGCCTTCCGGCCGAGCCGCATCCGATGATCTTAGATGCCATTCCGACGATCACAAAGCAGAGCGAGAACAGGAGCACGGTGGAATTGATGGCGCGCACATCAGTCTGAAGTCCGATACTCGCGAAAAACACCGGACCGAAGATCATGTAGGAATTGATATCCATCTTACGCGAGATGTATGTGGAATCGTCGAGGGAACTTAGGATAACGCCCGCCACATAAGCACCGGTGATATCGGCAACCCCGAAGTATCTCTCGGCCGCGAAGGAAAGCGCGAAACACATCGCCAGACCTATAATGGGGATCCTTCTGGTGTGAGGGTGCCTTTTGTCCTCGAACTTGAACACTTTATAGATGATAAAGCCGAAAATGATCGCGGCGACGAAGAAGAGGCCGGTCTTCAGGAGCGTATACCCGAAGTCCTGCGTGGCATCCTTGGTGCCGAGGAACAGGGTCAGAACGAGGATACCTATAACGTCGTCGATGATCGCGGCGCTCGTGATCGTGGTGCCGACTGTCTCGGAGAGCTTTCCGAGCTCTTTTAAGGTCTCGACCGTAATGGATACCGACGTCGCGGTCAGGATCATGCCGATCGCGACGGCCTTATAGAAACCGTCACTGCCCCAGGGGGACATGCTGTAGAAAGCAAAATACAGAAACGTTCCGCAGACGAGAGGGATAAAAACGCCGGCGCATGCGATAATGAGCGACTTGATGCCGTTCTTTCGAAGCTCCGAGAGCTTGGTCTCGAGACCCGCGGTGAACATCAGGATTATGACGCCGATCTCGGCCATGTAGCCGATAAAGTCGGAATAGCCGACCAGTCCCAGCACGCTAGGACCGATAAGAAGTCCTGCGACGATCTCTCCCGCCACCTGGGGAGCCTTTATCTTTCGGGCTCCCAGACCGAAGAGCTTGGCCGCGACGATGATGATCGCGAGCGATTTGAATACTTCATATTTTTCCATCTTGATTACCTTCTGCTGATGTCGCCAACCGTGGCCTCGGTAAAATCGATCAGATCCTGAGGCTTCAGCCGAAGCTGCACTCCCCTGGCACCCGCGCTCACGCAGATATCGTCCAGGAGAAGGATCATCTCATCGATATATGTCTTAAACTTCTTTTTCATTCCGATTGGAGAACAGCCGCCTCTTATGTAGCCCGTGATGTTCAGAAGGTCCTTGACGTGGATCATCTCCACTCTCTTCTCGCCTGCCAGGGCTGCTGCCTTCTTGAGATCCACTTCGTCATCGACCGAGAGGCAGAACACGAGATATTCGCCCGATCCGCCCTTTGCCACCAGTGTCTTAAAGACCTCTTCGTAAGGCAGTCCGAAAAACTCAGCCGCGTGATGACCGTCAAGATCATTTTCGTCGTACTCGTACTCCATCACCTTATAATCGATGCCGGCTTTGTCCAGCATCCTCATGGCATTTGTCTTTTTTTCCGCGGCCATCTTACCCTCCGAAATGAAAAGCCTTTTTGTTCCTTACCAATATTAGACTAACTGCATCCTGTTTTGAATAAGTTCTTTGATGTTATAATGAACGAAAAAAACGGGAGAAAACCCATATGCTTATTAAGAATTATCCATCGCACGACATGAACGGCGTTTTTGACATTTTCGAGGAAACTATAAACCGCGGAGGCGTGCACGACAATACCGTGCTCGAGCTCAACTTCTTAAACAAGCTCTTCGCCTCCCTCCCTGCCCAGGCCGTCGAATACGGAATGCAGTTCCTTCACGGCAACCGAGATCTGCCCGCCGAATGCAATGAGATCCTCCCTCTCTTTATCAGGCTCGTAAATCTCGCCGAATACCTCGAAAAGGTGGACGTTCTGGCGGTCATCCCCAAGGATCCCACGACGGAGACCATAATGAAGCGAAAGGAACTTCTCGACTCGCTCGACTCACACGAGGAGATGTTCGGCAAGCCCCTTCTGGGCTTCAAGGCCGACTCCGGGTCCGAAGAGCTCATCAAGGACGACGGCTCCGGAAGTGCAGAATCATCAGAAGAAGGCTCGGGCAAGCTCCATCTCATGAATGCCGCGGCTCCCGTTTTCCCCTGTAAGAACATAACAAAGACCGCTATCTTTTATGAAAAGAATCTGGGCTTCAAGGCCGTCCACCTGGACGACGAGAAAGTCCCGCACATAAGGCTTACGAGGGACAATATCGCGATCGTACTGGTGGAGTCTTCCAGGGCGGACACTATCCCCCTGCGCCTGTTATTCGGCACCGATTATGACCTATATATCTACGCCAGCGAGCCTTTCCTTCTCCAAAACGAGCTCCGGGGCGCAGGCGTAAAGATCGTGCGCGAGCTTCCCGAAGCAACCGCCGCTCAGAAGAGCAGTCTCAACAGGGAGTTCGTTTTCGAGGACTGCGACGGAAGATACATCTGCGTGTCGCAGAACATCGAGGAGATCTGAGGTAAAAATCGTCAAACCTTTTCTTAAGATACCGGCTATAATCGCGTTATGGTCAGTCAAGGCACCTGTAGGCTACGATCGTAACAGTTCCCTTGCCCTTATAGCGGGTCATCTCGTAGCGGTCAGGGAAGGATTCGATAAGCTCGGGGAGCTTGCTGAAGCCGTAGGTCCTCGAGTCGAACTCTGGCATGGCGCGCTTTATGTAAGTGCCCGCCGAAGCGACATTACAGTAGCCCTCTTCATCCTGGTATGTGTCGTAGGCATATTTGAGAAGGTTATGAACGGTCTCGATATCGTAGACGACCGTGCTCTCGATGTCTTCGTCGGGAAGATCCGAGATCGTCTCCGCGCCGGTATCGGATGCAGCTGCGGTATCTTCTTCCGTCTTAGTCTGCTCGGGAGAATCGCTGCTCCTTCGGAAGAGGCTGAAGCCGCCCTTCTTGACGCCTCTCTTGCCGCTGTCGATGTTCTCGAGGAATATGAATTCGTCACACGCGTTACGGAAAGCAACGGGCGTCTTCTTCTCGCCCACGCCAATAACATAGACGCCGGACTCGTGGATCCTTATTGCCAGAGGCGTATAGTCACTGTCGCTGGCAACGATGACGAAAGCATCGTAGATATCCTTATAGAGCATGTCCATGGCGTCGATGACGAGAGCCATGTCGGTGGCGTTCTTTCCGGTCACATAATCAAACTGCTGATTGGCGTTGATGGCCAGCCTCTTGATCTCTTTTTCCCAGTTCTTCAGGATATCCTTTTTCCAGTTGCCGTAAGCTCTCTTTACGACGATCCTGCCGTGAGTCGATATCTCTCTTATCACTCCTTCGAGCTTGCCAAGCTGGGTGTTATCCGCATCTATGAGCAGTGCTATCTTCTGAAGACTATCCATTATTGTTCTCCCGTTCTGTCGACTTTGACCGTTGACTTTTCCAGTGTGGGCCTGTCCATTTCCATCTCTCTGCCGCAGCCTCTGCAGCGGAGCTTAACTTCGCCTCCGACCCTTATGGCCGTCCATTCCTTGCTTCCGCAGGGATGCTTCTTCTTCATAGTGATCACATCCCCTTCCTGATACTGATAAAGGAAAAACTTACCCGGCATATTGTTATCTCCTGATACCCATTGTCACGCGGGCATTGCCGCCGTAATCTCTGATCGTCATCACATCGGAATAACCTGCCTTACGGAAGATATCCCTTACGGCATCCCCCTGATTATACCCGTGTTCGACCATAAAAGCACCACCGGCTTTAAGATATGACATGTATTTGCCTGCCATGCTCCTGTAGAAATCGAGTCCGTCGGGGCCGCCGAAAAGCGCCAGATGAGGCTCGTACCTGTCCACATCGGGAGGCAGCTCATTCATGTCTTTCTCATCGATATAAGGCGGATTGGCCGTTATCAGATCGAAAGGACAGTACTCTGCGATCGCGGATCCGGAAGCCAGCACGTCTTCCCTGCAGACCTGAAACGAATCGGGAGCAACGCCGCACAGCCATATATTCTTTTCGGAGATCTCGAGCGCCGTCTCGCTGATATCACAAAGATAACACATCGACTCGCGCCCGTTCCTTGCGATCTCGTTTCCAACCGATATGCCGACGCATCCGCTGCCGGTACAAAGATCCGCGATCCTTATCCGCGACGACCCCGCATCAGGTCTTACAGGCACCGATGCAATATCACCGAAAGGCATGCTGCAAAAGCCGAGATACCGAAGCGCTGATTCGACCAGTATCTCCGTGTCGCTTCTAGGGATCAGGACACCCTCTTGCACATAGAAAACATCCTTGTAGAAATCCTTTTCGCCCAGTATATAAGCGGCGGGCTCTCCTGCGGCGCGCCTTTTCACAAAGGAATCGAGCTCGGCCTCATCAGAGGCGCGATCGGAAAATAACCGCATTTCAAAACGGGCATCTTCTGTGTCGATGCCCGCTTCAGTAAGTATCTTTAAATATCTGCCGGGATCACCAGACATCTTGTTCGGCGTTGTCGGGGATAACTGCCTGCATTGCCGCGATGGCTACTTCGATTATCCTGCCGTCGGGTTCTCTGGTCGTGAACTTCTGAAGCCACATGCCGGGCTTGCTGAGGCCTCTGCAGACGGGGTTCTTGTCGTGACGTCCGACGAACCTAAGTATCTCAAAGGAAATACCGCAGATGAAGGGCACGAGGATGAGCCTCGAGAGCAGGTTGATGAGCATATTGTGTTCGCCGATGATGAGACCTGCCACGGAGTAGATAAGTATCGAGATGGCGAGAACGATAAACATGAACGCCGTTCCGCATCTGGGGTGGAATCTCGAGAACTTCGTGATGTTCTCGACTGTCAGGGGCTCGCCCGCCTCGTAGCAGGAGATGGTCTTATGCTCGGCGCCGTGATACTTCCAGACGCGCTCGATGCCTTCGATCTTTGATGACAGAGCCAGATATAAAAGGAAGAATATGATCCTCAGGATACCTTCGCCAATATTAAAGATGAACGTCATCCATGTGAGATTGGCTAGTTCGGGGCCGATGAACCTGGCGATGATGTCGACCAGGAGCCTGGGAAGCAGGATAAAGAGTCCGATCGACAGCGCGATACCGAGGATCGCCGAGAGAGTGATCATGACATTGGAGTGCTTATCAAAATACTTGTCGAGAGCGGACTGCTTCTCAGCAGGCTCTTCGGGAGCTCCCTCCTCGGAGATGTCGGCCGCCTTCATGAGTGCGCCCGTACCCGTTACGAGCATCTTCCAGAAACGGATGCATCCTCTGACAAAAGGCACCTTCTCAAAATATGAGACCTTCTCGCTCTGCTTGATCTCTTCCGTATATATGGAACCGTCCCCCTTACGGACGGCGATGGCTGTCCTCTCGGGACCGACCATCATTATTCCCTCGATAAGAGCCTGACCGCCTATCGTGGTCTTCTTGGGCTCGGGTCTTGATTCGCTCATTAAACTATCTCCATTCGATGTTTGTTATCCATATGATTTTACACCATCTGTCAAAAAATAAAAAAGCCGACCTCAAACAAAGTCGGCTCTCTTGTTTACGGTAACTGAGCTTATTATGCTCTTCCCATTCTCTTGTTGAACTTGTCAACACGTCCGCCTGTATCTACAAGCTTCTGCTTACCTGTGTAGAAGGGGTGGCAGTTCGAGCAGATATCAACACGAAGCTCAGGCTTGGTGGACAGAGTCTCGAAAGTATTGCCGCACGCACATCTAACCGTGACAAGCTGTGTCTTGGGATGGATGTCTGTTTTCATTTCTTTCACCTCTTATCAAAGATATGACGCGTAGCCGGTTCTAAGACCACGTATGCCATACCGGATTAAATAGTAACTTGGGTATAATACCCTTTTTATATTGCCTTGTCAATCAGGAATCCGTCGAAAAGGACTTTTTGGCAGACAGTACAAAAGAAGCGTTGCTGGCCGTTCTCTTGAGATAGGAGAGGACCGCCTCGGTAGCCGCGATGGTATCGACTTCGGCCATGGCCTTTCTCGTGAGCCAGACGGACTCGAGCTCCTCGGACGAGAGAAGAAGGTCTTCCCTTCTCGTACCGGACTTGTCGACCGCGATGGCGGGATAGACACGTCTGTCGGCGAGCTTTCTGTCCAGAACGACTTCCATGTTACCGGTACCCTTGAACTCCTCGAAGATTACCTCGTCCATTCGCGAGCCGGTCTCGATAAGAGCAGTCGCGATGATCGTGAGGCTTCCGCCGAACTCGATGTTCCTGGCGGCACCGAAGAATCTCTTGGGTCCGTAGAGGGATCCCGGATCGAGACCGCCCGACAGGGTACGTCCTGTGGGATTGATCGTCAGGTTATATGCTCTGGCGAGTCTCGTCATGGAGTCGAGAAGGATGACTACATCCTCGCCGAGCTCAACGAGCCTCATCGCCCTCTCGAGGACAAGTTCCGTTACCCTTACGTGATTCTCGGGTCTCTTGTCGAAAGTCGAATAAACGACCTCGCCCTTGATGGACCTCTGCATATCCGTAACTTCCTCGGGACGCTCGTCTATAAGAAGTACTATTACCTTACAATTTGGATTATTTGCAGTGATGGAATTGGCGACCTTCTTGAGAAGGATGGTCTTACCTGCCTTAGGCGGAGATACGATCATACCTCTCTGACCTTTACCGATGGGGCAGAACAGGTCGATTATACGCGTGGACAGATCCTCAGCCTTTGTCTCGAGAGTAAGTCTCTCGTCGGGATAGATAGCTGTAAGAGATTCGAATCTGGGGCGCTTCCTGGTCTTCTCGTAGTCAGACTCGTCATTGATCTCGATACCGTTTACCGCAGTGATCTTACGAAGAGGCGCATACTTCTCCTTGCCCTTGGGAGGCAGAGCGAGGCCTGTGATCTTGTCGCCTCTTCGAAGTCCCATCCTCTTGATCATCTGGCCGGGAACATAGGCATCACCTTCGCCCGGAAGATAGTTGTTCCTGTGGATAAATCCGCAGAAATCATTCTTATTGTCACCGCCGCCGATCGAGAGGATGCCCTCGATCTCGATATACTGGATCTCGGGAGCGGGAGCAGGCTGCTCGGCATTTTCTGCCTCAGCCTCTTCTTTTGTGATCTCGACTTCCTTTATCTCCTGTGACGGTCCGAAAGAGATCCTTCTCTTCTTCCCTGCCTTGGAAGCGGGCTTCTCCTCTTTTGCGGAAGCAGCCTCGGGAGCCTTCTCTTCCGAAGCCTCCTCTTTCTTGGCGGTCTCGGATTCGGATGCGGGCACTGCTGTCTCAGCACCCTTGGAAGTCTTTTTCCTGCCTCTTCCGGATGACTTGGACTTAGCCTTGGCCTGTGCCGCTGTCTTATCTTCTTTCGAAGCTTCCGGGGCTTCTTTAGCTTCTTCCTTTACGTCTTCCTTGACTTCCTTAGCTTCCTCCCCGGGTCCTTCCTTGGTCTGTTCCTTGGACTGTTCCTTGGTCTGTTCCTTGGACTGTTCCTTGGCGGGCGTCTTCTTTGTGCGCTTCTTTTTGGCGGGAGCCTCTTCCTTTACTTCGGGAGCTTTCTCTTCGGAAGCGGGAGCGTCGGCTTCAGCCCCGATCTCCTCGATGGAGACCTGCTTGGGCTCTTCTTTGGAAGCCGTTTTCTTTGTCTTTCTGGAAGATGATGCCTTAGTCTTTTTCTCTGCCTTGGGCTTCTCTTCGGCGGCTTCTGCCGGCTCTGCTTCGGGAGCGGCTTCCTTGGGAGCTTCCTTGGACTTCTTAAGACCAGCCTTCAGGTTCTTAACCTCATCAACGGAGATACGCATGATGGCGGCGGTCAGTTCGTCCTTACTCTTCTTTGAAGCTTCTTCCTGAGAAAAATCACCGAATGATACAGCAATAGCTGCGAGATCAGCCTTCGATTTTGCAATCAGTTGCTCAAATTCTGACATATATACCTCATAATAGTGAAATCAAATCAATATTCAAATATCTAACTTTGTCTAAGTGGAAAAGCGGAATATCAGATTTGTGTGAATGATACAACACATATATTATAATGTCAATATCTTTGGGACTTTACGGCGATTTCCGATACCTGTTTAATTACAACGCAAAGAGCATTTTGATGACAACAGAAAAGAGCGGCCGCGATGGGCTGCTCTCTCAGATTGAGGATATCGATAAAGACTCAGTCCTTATTATTCCTTCTGTAAAACAGAAACAGTACGTTACTGAAAGCAGAGAATGCCGTCGCAACGCCCAGATATACCATCTCGTTCGTTACCAGCGAGAGTACCAGCATGGTAACGACAAGTATCGCCATAAAAACCATGTAGATCGTAAATACTGTTTTCTTTGTGTTTGCCTTCATTTCCATATCCTCCTGAAGTTGAATGTTATTGCTCTTCCCTGTCGTTTGGGATCAGCTTTATTTGATGACCCGATATTACGATACGGTCCGCTAAAAGCGGAAGGACACAAAACGGGCAAACGCCCGAAAACACTATATGGGACACACCATGTCCCATTTCTCATGCCTTAACCAAACTGCTGAGCAAAGGAATATCATACTCGTATACGGAATATTTGAATATGCCTGAATCCCGTATATTGTTATCTAGTTTTTCTGTGCTGAAATATACGGGAAAAGTTTTCATTCTTGATATCCGTATATAATCCTCTGCATGAATATACGGATCAATGAACTCTACGTTTTTTCCGTATATTATTTTGCTTTTAGAAGCCGTATTTATATACGAAAATAACAAGTTTTAGGTTTTCTCGTATATTATGAAACATAATTAAGCAGCAAATGTATACGAAAAAAATATAAATCGAAAGAACCGTATACATAAGATAAAGCAACATGATCCGAGTCTTTCTTCGATTTGTGATGATTTTCCAAAGTGCCGATATGCAGGGAAGCAACATTATAAACCGGTTTAGTTGATCTATGTTGCTTTTCAAGGTAATGACAGCTCTGAAATTATAAGTCATGCCGGATCTGCAAACCGACATCAGGATCAGAAAATAATAAACAAAGAAAAAACAACATAAATACAAGATATTATAGATCAATGTTGCCTGAACGAAAAAACACACATCAAATAAGCAACATTATTTTCTAAACTGACAGATTATGTTGCCTTTACAAGAAAACGACTTTTAACACTCTGTCAATCTTCGGTCAGCTTAATTCATTTTGTCAGTTCCTAAGGTACTGTCAAGTCCGTAACAGCTTTGCGTTACCTTTTGGCATACTTGGCACCATGAGCCTGTCGGATCTGTATGATCCGGGATAAGCCGGCCGATAAAGTATTATGAAATAAAAATACTCCGGCTATCAGCCAAGCCGATAACCGGAGCAGATATACAGATCATATATATTTACGACACTCTTTTACGGAAAACATGAAAAATGCGCATCCTTTGATAGATGCGCATCAATATTTATGTTAATCGATCTTATTCACTGTCTCCGAGCGCTGCGAACTTATCCATCATGTCGAGTGCCTTACCCGTTCCGATAGCAACGCATGAGATGGGATCCTGAGCGATATAAACGTCGATTCCGATCTTCGTGGCGAGCATACGGTCGAGACCGTAAAGGAGTGCTCCTCCTCCCGTCATAACGATACCTCTCTGAGAGATATCGGCCATCAGTTCCGGAGGTGTCTTCTCAAGTACTACATGCACTGCTTCGAAGATGGATGATACGGGTTCCTCGAGAGCTTCGAGCATCTCTGTTGAAGATACGGTTACGGTAGCGGGAAGACCCGTGATGAGATTTCTTCCTCTTACATCCAAAGTGAGCTCTTCATCACGAGGATATGCACATCCGATCTGTATCTTTAACATCTCTGCCGTCTTCTCACCGATAAGGATATTATGCTTTCTTCGAACGTGCTTTATGATCGCTTCGTCGAACTTGTCGCCTGCGACCTTCAAAGATGCATCGACAACAGGCTCGCAGAGGGAGATTACGGAGATATCCGTCGTTCCGCCTCCGATATCGACTACCATGGAGCCGCAGGCCTTTGTGATATCGATTCCGGCGCCGATGGCGGCCGCGATAGGCTCACGGATAAGGAATACGTCCTTCGCACCTGCGTGACGGCAGGCATTCTCGACCGCCTGCTGCTCAACGGGAGTGATCACCGAGGGCACGCAGACAACGATAGTGGGCTTAAAGTAAGTGGCCCTGATACCGTTACATACTCTGCCGATGAATGCCTTGAGCATTACTTCCGTTGCTCTGAAGTCGGAGATAACGCCTTCACGGAGAGGGCGGATAGCCTCTACTACGCCGGGTGTCCTTCCGAGCATAAGGCTCGCGGATTCACCTACTGCGAGGACTTTACCTGTCTTATTATTTACTGCTACGACGGAAGGTTCCTTAAGAACAACACCTTTGCCGCGAATATACACCAAAACACTACTGGTACCGAGATCGATACCGATTTCCATTCCAAGACCCATATTTATGCTACCTCATATATAAGAAAGTGCCCGAAAGCACTGTAAATTCGTTAAAAACAATCTTATTATACAGTAAAGGCAAGTAAAATCAATTGCATATATGCGGCAAAAAATGTCAAGTGTGTGTCAATTTGACGTGAAATATCGACAATTAACAGCCAAAAAACGATTGATGATGCTGCAAAACATGTCACAAAAAGGGTCTTTTGCAACAGCATCTGCAGAATTTTTGCAAACCGTTCTACAAACAACCTCTTTTGCAACAGCATCTGCAACATCAGGACTCAGACGAATCCGCACTCTTCCCCGTCGGTCAGGCCGTCGTGGTCAGTATCGGGATCATAGGGGTCGGTAAAGAATACCTCGCCCGTTATCGAATGGATACCCGTGATCTCGATATAATCGGGGATACCGTCGCCGTCTGTGTCGAGTTCGGGATCGATATCGCCCACGTCCGCAGGCGTATCGCCGACCCTTCCGCCGAAGAAATAATCCTCGGAATAATCAAACGTTCCGTTATGATCGGGATCGAAGTGATTCTCGAGATCGTTCTCGGATCCGGGATGGGGATAATTGGCCGCCAATCCACTTTCAAAAAGCTGCCCTTCCGAATTACTTATACTGTATGAGCAGAAGTTATACCCGTTGTTTCCGAAGTCACTCATATTCGGGAACAGATCGCTGTCCGTACAGATCGAATCGGGCAGCATTCCGCTTACATGACAGTCGATATAATCGGTCGTACTGGTATCGCCGCAGATAAGCCCCGATAAGGCTCCCGTGATATACGCATCTTCTATATTCACGCCGATGACCGTAGAAGCGTAGATATTGCCGAAGAATCCGTTCCTGAGACTTTCATTTTCAATATGAAGGCCGCGTATCGTATGTCCGTTTCCGCAGTATATCCCGCAGAAAGACCTCTCGCCGCCGTCATGTGCGGAGTACGCCCCCATCGACACCCAGTCAAGGCCCGTCAGATCGATATCCGCGATCTGATCCACCCATACGAGCATATAGTCCTCATAAGTTCTCGGGTATACGTTTATAAAGTACGTCAGCGATGCCAGATCTTCGACGCTGTCAACGACGAAGACACCGTTCATGCTCTCACGGATATAATCGAGATCGACACGGTCGATAACGTCATCCGTACCTTCCGACATCGCCCACCGGGTCGATGCAGGATCGGTCGTAAAGAAGTTATCTGCCGTGACCTCTTCGCCTATAGAAACATCCCCCAGGAAATAGGTTCCGCTCTCGGAAATATCCGCACGTGCATACCCGTCTTCAAAAACGGTATCAATTCTCACCAGATCGTACGGATAACTGTTCTCTTCATAACATATGGAAGTGATCTCTGTAATGTCTTCGGGGCACCTGAAAGAGACAGAGATATCACCTTCATAAGTACCGTCCAGAGTGATCTCATAACAGCCGCTCATAAGATCCATTTCGCAGCCGTAACTTTGGGATGTGACATCCTGCCCATCCGTCCTTATCACGTGTACTATCTCCGAAGGCCATTCGTTATCATAAAGATCGACGGAGATAAATCCGTCAAGGATCGGAATGATCCTTTCGCTTCGATCTCCTCTGTCTTCATTGATCGTGATCTGTCTTTGCAGTATCGCGGATGCAAACGGGGAACTCATATCGATCACAAAGATATACTCCGGCATCTCACGGTCTTCATCAAAAGAAGAATAAAGAGAATCATAACATACATAGACTCCGGGGCCTCCGTATCCGCCGACAAAATCAACGCCGCAAACTTCAAGAGTCGTATCAAAAACACCGCTTACGAAGCGCGGCTCATCGTAATCGAGTTCAGACCTTTCTCCCGTGACGGGATCCTCGGCAAAATACTCACCGCGATCACCGGTAAAATCCATCATCCTGACACGTCCGGTAGTCATATTATATGTGACCCATCTTCCTCCCATATCGACATGATTTCCGGTCATGAGATAGAGGCTTCCGTAATAGACAAACAACACCTCGTCATCAATGGATCTGACATATATCTCATCACCGATCTCCGTCGTAATGACGGCACTGTCATATGTGATGGAGAGCTCATCCTCCGGTTCCCTGGAACCCGTCATCAGGGTCATATCATCATTAAAAGTAATAGACGAGAAAAGCCCCTGGGTATTCACGGTCTGTCCCGCGAGCATCCGCCGCAGTCCGTCGGATATCTCTCTTCCCTCCTGCGAGTCTGATCTGACCGCATCACTGTCAAGTATCGAAAGAGTATCTCCCGACATAACGGCATCTATCGTCATCGTTCCTCCGACCGGAAGTATCAAACCCATACTTCCGACCATCTCAGTCTGTCCTATTGTTATTTCCGTATCGTCGATACTTATGAGATCATATATGCCTCCGTATGTATCGGTAAAAGTATTTTTTTCGATATCAAATCTGCACACGAATCCCTCATCATCGACCCAGGTGCCGTCAAGCGATTCTGCCGTCAGAGGAATGACAGGTCTGGTTATATCGCCTTCAAGAGGATCGTTTGTTTCCGATATGTCTTCAGGATCAGAAGCAGTCTCATCAGAATGGTCACGCGAAGTCTTTTTACCGCATCCGCAGAGCATCAGCGAAAGGATCAGAAACAAACAGCAAATCTTTCTCTTTTTCATACACTAAAAACCCTTATCAGTCATCCATAAGAACGCTTCCGACTCCGTCGATAAAATAGTCTGTCGAATAATCGTATATACCGTCTCTCTCGGGATCGAAAGTTGCAATAACGAGATTGATGATATCTTCGTTATCTTCATATTCGTTTATCTCGCCTTCGAAAGAACCGGCAGACGATATGATACTGTAAGAGCAGTCCCTGAACTGATTACCTCCGGACGATATCCTCGCGCTGAACAGATCATCACCGTCAGACGAAGTCGAATCGGGAAGCTGACCAGTTACATGACAATCGGCAAATTCGGCAGTCGATATGTCATCGGCCAGGATTGATGATCCGCTTCCGCTTATAACGGCATCTTCGATGTTGAGACCGACGACCGTACACATATAGCAATAGTCGAAGAACGCATTTGTAGTATTGCTGTTTTCGATAGTAAGATTACTTATCGTATGACCGTTACCGCAGAATGTTCCGGCATATCCATTTTGGGAACCGAAATACGAGCGGTCCGCACCGATCGGCGCCCAGTTGTAGCCGGCAAGATCGATGTCATCTGTAATGTCGACACAAACGCCCCATAGCATGTCTCCACCTTCTATCGCTCTGTCAAGATCGGGATATGTGTTGACAAAATAAGTTACGGATGCGAGCTGCCCGGGATTGGATACATAGAACACTCCCTCTTCCATACTCTCCCTTATATAATCGAGATCCACCAGATCCGGAATATCACCTGCCATCTCGTTCATTCCCCACCTTGTGGTATGAGGATCCGTATCAAAATAATTCTGCCTTGTGAGTTCCGTCGCATACATGGTATCCCCGAGGAAATACACGCCGGGATCCCCAAGCGTACAGTATGCGGTCCCGTCTTCGAATACCGTATCCACGGCCACAGGTTCAGACCTGTATTCATAGATATCAAGATAATAGATCGACGTATTTTCTCCGGGAGTCCCGTCATAATCAAACGAGAGAGTTATGTCGGTATCATCGTATCTCATTACATTCCAGTAGCTGCTTATCAGACTGATATCAAATCCTACTCCGAAAGACTCGTTATAATCAGTTATCGCCTGAACATAAGCGATATCCGTCGGCCACTGATCCGAGCAAAGATCGAACGTCAGCGATCCTTCGTTAAAATCCATAACATATCCGTAAGTCTCATCACTTCCGGAATTGACCGTAATATATCTGCTCAGGATATCTTCCGCATAAGGAGAATCAAAGCTTACGAGAAGATCAAGATCGGAATATTCGATCATGTCCCCCTCGAAAGACTCGTTAAACGCCCCGTATATTCCCGGACCGTAGAGGAAACTGATGAATTCCCTGTTGTTATAATCTATGACCCCGTACCTGTTCTCGCATGAGAGAACGGGCGCCCCGCTGTCGACCGTTCCTGTCTCGCCTGTCAGAGGGTCGGTATATACGTCACCCGAGTTTTCACTGTGATCAAGGACAGTGACCTCTCCGGTCATCGAATCCACATAGAGCCATCTGCCGAACAGACGTCCGTTCTCCGAGTTCAGAGGCGTAACCGATCCCTGATACGAGAGCGTGATCAGGTCATCATGCATACCAACATAAGCGACCAGATCCTGACCCATATCGATAGAGATCCCGTCAAATACGATCGGCTGTTCTCCTTCTTCCAGCATCGGGTTGATCAAGACCGTCATATCTTCGTTAAAACCGTACGATTCGCTGTCGGTTCCCATCGTAAACATATTTCCCGCGAGAAGAGAAGTAACCTCATCGGCTATCGCGGCTCCATCCGGAGAATCGAGCCTTACGGCCTCGTGATCAAGGATATCAAGAACACCGTCACCGTTAAACGCCAGACTGACCTGAAGCATTCCGTGAACCGGAAGACCATTTTCACCCGGGTTATAGACCGAATCGATGATCTCACATATCGTTAAAACGTCATCAGAAACAGCAATGATCTTGTATGTTATTCCGTAAGGATCCGTGAAAGTCTCGCCGGCCGCATCGATACGGCAGACAAAACCGCTGTCATCGACCCATGTACCGTCATATTCTTCAAGTTTATTGGAAAGGGGGCTTCCGTTTCCCGAAGGCAATGGAGCCGGAGTGGTCTCAACGGCCGGGGGATCTTCGTCCGGTCCGGTACTCTCTGCCGATGCGGACGTATCAGCAGTCTCCTCCGTATCATAAGTCTCATCGTTATCTTCGGTGATCTTTGTGTCTGTCTTACAGGAACCGATACTCAAGGCCATAGCTATAGCTAACGCACCGCAAATAAATCTTTTCATAAATGATTACCCCTTTTTTCCTGATTCACAGAGTATTATACCATGCAGAAACGACCGTTAACTTTTATAACGATAGTGGATTTTGCGGCAAAACATATCTCAAAACAATCATCACGCAAAGTATCACAAAAACAGTGGTGATCTTGTGATAAATTGCGAGGATCTTGCAAAGTATCACAAAAAACAGGCCATTGTTGTGATACTTTGCGTGATGCCGTGACATTTGACAACGCAGACCGAAAAAGACCTGCCCCGGGAAGGGACAGGTCTATAATATCTTCTTTGGGACAGCCTTCGATCTGATGTTTTATATCAACATAAAGTCCTCGGAATAATCGTATGTTCCGTCTCCCTCGGGATCGAAAAACGAGATGGCGTTATTCTCGGGAGCATATTCACTTACGAAGTCGATATCAGCCTCGTAGTCGCCATCCGCGGTCGTGATGCTGCAGTAGCAGTCCCTGTATGTGTTGCCACCTGCAGGATAGCTTATTCCCATACGGCCGGGGAGATTACCATAAGCATCGGGAAGTTCGCCGATAACATGGCAGTCGGCAAAATCGCAGTTCTCGGGATTGACTGCAAGTATGCACGAACCTCTTCCGGAGATCTCCGCGCCCTCGATACCGAGACCTATAACAGTGGCATCGATAATGTTGCCGAAGAATGCGTTACAGGGATAGCTGTTATCGATATTAAGGCCGGTGATGGTATGGCCGTTTCCGAAGAAAAATCCGCCGAAGTAATTACGTGCTCCGAAGATCTCTGAAGGAACACCCATAGGAGCCCAGTCGTAACCGGAAAGATCGATATCGGCCTGAAGGTCTATGATCACATTATTAAGGAAAGGATAAGTGTTGATGAGGTATGTTACCGATGCGAGTTCCTCTGCGGTCGTAACGACAAACATATCATCTCCGATTTCCTCCTGCAGATAATCAAGGTCAACGAGCGAAGGGATATCACCCGCGAATTCGCTCATGCCCCAGGCAGTATCCATGGGGTCGGTATCAAAAAAGTTATCGATCGTAAGCTCTACGGCAGGCAGCGGTTCAGCCAGAACATAGATGCCGGTCTCACCGAGTTCGCACTCCGCATAACCGTGCTCGAAAGATGTCTCCAGAGCCTCACCCTCGCCGCTGATATAATTCTCGATATAGTAGATCGCCGCCGTATCCGGGATATCACCGTCGTAATCAAATGAGATCGTGATATCACGGTCATCGTATCTGACGACATATACTGCGCATGTAAGAGGAACGAGAGCAAGATCCTCGTTATAATTGACAAAGTATTTGGTCAGTTCTCTCGCATAAACGATATCGGAATGCCACTCATCATCATATCTGTCATATGTGAGCGCACCGCTGCAAAACAGGTCATTGCACTCGGTACTCATCCCGCGGCTGCCGCAGGAAGCAGTATACCTTCGAACGATCTCTCCCGCATAAGGAGAGTCAGCCTGCATAAGGAGATAACAGACTTCGTAAGATATGTCATCGCTCTGTTCTCCTGCTGCCGCAGCAACGGGATCCATCGCAAAGAATACACCTGATGCGGCATATCCGCCCATGAACTGCATGGAGTCGTAAGAAAGGAGCGAGATCTCTCCGGAATAAGATATATCGGGAGCTATCTGCGTGAGAGCTCCGCTCTCGCCTGTCGCCGGATCTACCACCACGGGATTATCCGGATCCGTGTAATCAAGGATAACGGCAGTGTCCGACGCTCCTTCATAATATACCCAAAGACCTCCGGTAAGGTTGACCGTTCCGTCAGCCATGGGGATAAGAGACCCCTCATATGCCATCATGGGAACATCTTCCACGATACGGATATAAGCCGTATAACCGGGGATATCCAGGAAATGGATCCCGATACCGTCGAAAGATATATTCAGAGGGCCGTCGATAATGAGCTCGTCTTCCATCTCCGTCATATCCTCGTTAAAAGAGATCACTGCGTGGTCAGTTCCCATCGAGAATTCCTTTCCGGAAAGAAGATCGAACACGCGCTCCGCGATCTCCTGTCCCTCTTCGGAATCAAGCTTTACCGCATCGTTATTGCCGATACTTAAAGTCGTTCCGTCTTCGCTTAATTCACATCCGATGGTGAGCATGCCGTGAACCGGGACCATGGCATCGTTAAAAGCCGATTCATCGCTTGTCTCGCAGACAACGATACCGTGTTCCGAGATACCCATCAGCGAATATCTGCAGCCATAGGCATCAGTATATGTACCGGCCGTCGTATCGATGATACATGCAAAGCCGTTCTCGTTAACCCACGTACCCGAATAAAGAGCACCGTAATCAACGGGTTCCTCGAGATCCTCATCTTCCTCCGCATCGGAACCGCCCGACGGCGCATGCGTCGGAGTCGGAGTAGGATTCCCCGTCACCTGGGGCTCAAGGTCATCATCGACATCTTCTTCGGGATCTCCGAAGTACAGAAGGAAGTTCTCGATCATCTCCTCGAGATCACCTGCGGGGTCCCCGAAGTTATAATCGTTGGCCTCATAATCGTCATCATCCTCTTCGGGGTCGCTGTCATCGTCTTCGTCAGAGACTTCATAGCCGAAAGCGTCATCAGCGGGTGATGCGAGAGCTGTCATGCCTGCAGACATACAATTTACTGTCATGGCACAAGCCAAAAGCATTGAGATCTTTTTTTTCATAATTTGCAATCCTCATCCCTCTAAAAATTCTGTAAAAGCAAAAGCATTTTTACGCGATAATTATATCATGGGCGCGCCTCTATTACACCTTTTATCTCCGTCACTTGCGGGAACAAGCCGAAATGCTTATCATAGAATCATCTTTAAGTTATTGACGGAAGGGACAGAGAAGATGCGTAACATCCTGATCATCGAGGACGATACAAAGATCCAGGACATGCTCCGGATATTCCTTACGGGAAACGGCTTTCATGTGACGAGCGCATTTTCGGGAACGGAAGGGGTACTGGCGCACAGTAAGGACATCGATCTCATCCTTCTCGACCTCATGCTCCCCGGGAAGAGCGGCAGCGAGATCATCGAAGACCTCAAAAAGATCAGGGATGTACCCGTCATCGTCATGAGCGCCGTGAGCGATATCGGTTCGAAGGTGGATCTGTTCGCGAAAGGAGCCGACGATTATATCACCAAACCCTTCCATAACGAGGAGCTTCTGGCGAGGATCAACGCCAGGCTCAAGACTCATCACGCCGAGGCGGCAAAGATAGAGAACGGTAATCTCGAGATCATCACCGACGAACATATCGTCAAGGTGTGCGGCACCGAAGTCCCCCTGTCGCGCTATGAATATGACATTCTCCTGCTGCTCGCGCAAAACCGCGGCAAGATCGTCACAAAGAGCAGGATATTCGATAAGGTGTGGGACATGGGTGATACTGCCGACGAGAACACCCTGAACGTCCACATGAGCAGGATCAGGAAAAAGCTCAAGGACGCGGACCCCGATAACGAATACATAGAGACCGTAAGAGGCGTGGGCTACAGGATCCGTTAAGGTAAAGTTAAGGTTAGCCTTAAGACTCGTGTAAGTTTCCTCCTGTAAGATCGTAAGTATAAAACGATATTCAGGGAGGATCTTCCTAATGAAGGAAACTGTCTTCGAAGCAAAAGAACTGACAAAGACATACGGTAAGCACACGGTCTTAAGAAACGTCAGTCTCAGTATCGGAAGAGGTGAGATCGTGGGGCTTATTGGCCGAAACGGTGCCGGCAAGACCACGCTCATGCGTCTGGCCACGGGACTTTCCAAAGCCACCGGCGGAACATGCACGACTTTCGGCGACCCGACGAACGGGTCGAACGACCGGATGGGATGCCTTATAGATTATCCTGCCTTCTTCTCCGACATGAGCGCCAAAAACAACCTCAAGTACTACTGCATCCAAAAGGGCATCACGGACCTCGGTAAGATAGACAAGGCCCTCGAGCGCGTCAAGCTCGGCGACACGGGAAAGAAGAAATACAAGAACTTCTCCCTGGGCATGAAGCAACGCCTCGGTATCGCTTTCGCGATCATGGACGAGCCGGAATTCCTGATCCTCGACGAGCCCATCAACGGCCTCGATCCCATAGGCATAAGCGACATACGCGACCTTCTGATCGACCTTAACACAAACCACAACATAACGATACTCATCTCGAGCCACATCCTCTCGGAACTTTATAATCTGGCGGACAGGTTCATCTTCATCGACGGCGGCCGCATCCTCAAGGACATCACCAAGAAGGACCTCGACGACTGCTGCCGCGTCGGCATAAAGATCAAGTGCGAAGACGTGACGCGCGCAGTCGTCGCACTCGAGAAGGAGGCGCAGATAAAAGACTACACGGTCATAAGCGATACCGACATCAACGTCTACGATGACCTCACCCCCGAAGACGCACAACGCATCCTTTCGATCGAGGGCATCAACGTCTTTTCAGTCACAAAAGCGGGGATCTCGCTCGAAGACTATTTCAAGTCTCTGCTTGGAGGTGAACACGCATGATCAACATAATCAGATCCGATCTTTTCAGGCTTCGAAAAGCCACGCTCTGGCTCATCTGCCTCGTACTCCTGCCTGTCCTCCTTATGACCCCGGGTCTTTATTCGATGAACTTCATATCATATGCGTCCGGCGATCCGCAGGTAGAGCGCGCGGGCGAGGTGATCGAGGAATACTGCGAGAGCAAAGGGATCGATCCGTATGAGCTCACTACTTCGGAGTGCCGCGAGCTTACACTCGGCATCGAGGGCTTTATGCCCGACTTGGTCAGCATCGGCGGCAATTACATATATATCTTCGTGGCAGCGCTGATCTTCGAGGTCCTTATAATCACAAGGGACCTGTCGTGCCATTCGGTCAAGAACACCCTGACGGCTCCGGTGTCAAGAAAGACGTACTATTTCTCCAAGCTGGCAACGGTCTCGTTTGTCACCATCGCGGGAAATCTCGCGCTTAATATCTACACCTGGGCAGTCAACCTCATCATCAACGGCAGCGGTCACAGCATGCCGTTCGGGCTCGTGCTCCTCGCATCGCTTCTGCAGATCCTGCCCGTCCTGACGTTCATTACGATCTTCAACGTACTGGCTTTCCTTATCCAAAAGAGCCTTCCGTTCATCCTGTCGGCATTCGCGATATACATCTTCCTGTGCACGATGCTGATCAATATCTTCCTGATCGTCGGGATCACACCGTACTTTCTGGCATACATTCCCTCTTACGTTTACGGTCTGATAGCCTTCAAGGACGATCCCGAATTTATCGGTGACCTTATCAAAACCGGCGTGGTTTGTGTTACAGTAATAGCAGCAGCCGTATCCGCGGGATATCTGGTATTTCGAAAACAGGAAATCAAATAAATGCTCATTGCCGTCATAATTCTTTGCATAGCCGTCGTCATCCTGACCGTTATAGTCATCCTCGAAAAAAGGGAGATCAGGAGCATCGCCGACGCGCTCGCTAAGCTCAAGGACGGCAGGAGCGGCGGAACGCTCCACTCACACGGCGGCTCCCGCGAGACCGACAGGCTCATAAGCGAGATCAACTGCCTTATCGCCGACCTCCGTCTTCAAAAGGAGGAGTATGAGAGAAAGCGCCACCAGACGGACCAGATGGTCACTAACATCTCGCACGACCTAAGAACCCCGCTGACATCGGCAGTCGGCTATGTAGACCTTCTCCGCTCAGGCACTCTTGATGAAGAGGAACAGCGCCGCGAGCTCGAGATCATTGCCGAGAGACTCGACCGCCTGCAGCGCCTGATCGATTCGTTCTTCGAGTTCTCCAAGGTGCTCTCTTCGGGAGGCACTCCCGAGATCACCCGGGTCAACGTCACGGCGATCCTCGAGGAATCGGTCGCCTGCGCTTACGACAATTTCGAGGAGAACGGCAGGCGGATAGACCTCAGCATCGGCGACTGCAAGATCACCGCTTCCGCCAACGCGATAATGCTGACACGCATCTTCGACAATCTGATATCAAATGCCCTCAAGCACGGAACGGGAGATCTTAAGATCACAAGGGACGGCACGGCGCTTATCTTCAGCAACGGCCTCCCGCAAGGAGAAACGATCGACATCGACCGGATCTTCGACGAATTCTACACGACGGATATCTCGAGGACAAAGGGCAGCACGGGGCTGGGGCTCGCGATCGCCAAGCAGTTCTCCGACCTTCTCAGTATCGGGATAAGCGCATCCTGCGAAAACGGCATCTTCAGCATAAGGCTGGAGCTTAAAGACATCATAGAAAACAACTGATACCTCCAAAATATCAGGGCAGGATCGGCTCGTCATGGCCTTTCCCGCCCTGATATCACGTATGCCGCACTTTCGACAGGAAGATCACCTACTTTATAAAGAAAACAAACCGTGGTACAATTGTGGAGTTTATTTTAAAAATATTATATAAGAGGTGAATCATATGTCTTATTCAGTCGATATCGACCGCAAATGGCAGAAGAAGTGGGAAGAGACCGGACTTTACAAGTTCGATCCCGATAAGGAGGGAGAGAAGCTCTATTGTCTTGAGATGTTCTCCTATCCGTCCGGTGCCAACCTTCACCTCGGTCACTGGTATAACTACTCTCTTACCGATTCGTGGTCAAGATTCAAGAGGATGCAGGGCTATAACATCTTCCATCCCATGGGATTCGACGCTTTCGGACTGCCTGCCGAGAATTACGCCATCAAGACGGGCATCCACCCTCAGGATTCGACTCTCAAGAACATCGCTACGATGGAGAAGCAGCTCAAGGAGATGGGCGCCACTTTCGACTGGGACTACGAGCTGGCCACATGTATGCCCGACTACTACAAGTGGAACCAGTGGCTGTTCATAAAGCTCTTCGAGAAGGGCCTCGCATACAGGAAGAACGCACCCGTTAACTGGTGCCCCAACTGTAAGACCGTTCTCGCCAACGAGCAGGTCGTCGACGGCAAGTGCGAGAGATGCGACAACGAAGTCGTCAGAAAGAATATGACACAGTGGTTCTTCAAGATCACCGATTACGCCCAGGAGCTCCTGGACTGTCTGCCCGATCTTGACTGGCCCGAGAAGACAAAGAAGATACAGACCAACTGGATCGGCAGATCCGAAGGCTCGCAGGTCGCTTTCACCGTCGAGAAGAACGGCGAGAAGCTCAAGGACGAGAACGGAAATGACCTGAAGCTCGAAGTATTCACCACACGTGCGGATACGTTCATGGGCGTCACATATGTTGTAGTCGCACCCGAGTCCGAGCTCTGCGCCTCTCTCACCACGGACGAGTGCAAGGCAGCCGTCGAAGAGTACAGGCTCGCCACTTCCAAGGTCAACGACATCGACCGTATGTCCACCACGAGAGAGAAGACCGGCGTATTCACCGGTTCATATGCGATCCATCCCTTAAACGGCCGCAAGGTTCCGATCTGGGCCGCCGACTATGTAATCGCCGGCTACGGTACGGGCGTCGTCATGGCCGTTCCTGCACACGATGAGAGAGACTTCGACTTCGCCACGAAGTACGGCCTCGATATCATAAGGGTCGTAGCTTCCGAGCCCGGCGCCGAGGACGCTCTTCCCTACTGTGAGAAGAAGGGCGTACTCGTCAACTCCGGAGAGTTCGACGGCATCGAGATGCATGCTGCCATCGACGCGATCGTTGGAAAGCTCGCCACTTTCGGAATGGGCGAAAAGAAGGTCAACTACAGACTCCGCGACTGGCTTATCTCAAGGCAGAGATACTGGGGCACACCCATCCCCATGATCCACTGCGAGGACTGCGGCGTCGTACCCGTACCCGAGTCCGATCTGCCCGTCCTTCTCCCCTACGACGTAGAGTTCACTCCCGACGGAGAGTCCCCTCTTGCCAAGTGCGAGTCCTTCATGAACTGCACCTGTCCCAAGTGCGGCAAACCCGCCAGAAGGGATCCCGACACGATGGATACTTTCGTTGATTCTTCGTGGTACGAGCTCCGTTACCCCGACAACAGGAACGACAAGGAGATCTTCAGCAGAGAAAAGATCGACAGACTCTGCCCCGTTGACAAGTATGTCGGCGGCCCCGAGCACGCAGCCATGCACCTTTTGTATTCACGTTTCATCTGCAAGGCAATGAGAGACATGGGTCTTGTCGACTTTGACGAGCCTTTCAAGAGCCTTGTTCACCAGGGAATAATCCTCGGTCCCGACGGCAACAGGATGAGTAAGTCCAGAGGCAACACAGTAGCTCCCGACGAGTATGTCAACAAGTACGGTTCGGACGTATTCAGGACATACCTCGCTTTCGGCTTCGCCTATACAGAGGGCGGTCCCTGGAGCGACACCGGACTTCAGGCCATCACGAAGTTCATCGGCCGTGTCGAGAAGCTCTCCGAGCAGGCATCTTCGATCGCTTCCTCCGACATCACGGGACTTAAGCTCTCCCGCGATGCACAGGATCTGAACTATGTTCTCCACTACACGATCAAGGCAGTCACGAACGACATCGACAGGTTCCAGTTCAACACTTCCATAGCACGTATGATGGAGCTCATCAACGCGATCGGTAAGTACAAGGATTCGTCCGAATTCAACGAGAACTTCTTCCGTTATGTCGTCGAGAAGCTGGTCCTTCTGCTCGCCCCCTTCGCCCCTCACCTTTGCGAGGACATCTGGTGCGACAGGCTCGGCAACGAGTACTCCGTCTTCAACTGCAAGTGGCCCGAGTTCGATCCCGCCGCCCTTATCAAGGACACGATCGAGATCGCCGTTCAGATCAACGGCAAGGTAATGTTCAAGGTCGATATCCCTTCCGACGCCGATCAGGCTGCAGTCGAAGAGATCGTCAAGGCTGATGAGAAGTTCGAGAAGGCATTAGCCGGCCGCAATATCGTCAAGTTCATCTACGTCAAGGGCAGACTCGCAAACGTAGTTGCAAAGTAAGTCGAAATATTATTATATGAAAGCGTCGGCTGTATATTGGCCGGCGCTTTTTTATGTGGACAGTTTAAGGCTTCGTATAAACTGTACCCTTTTCACTTTCGGCCCACTTCATCGCAAACAAACAACCCCCGCACTCCGTGTTCAGGGAAGTGCGGGGGCGTATATCACTATCACCTATTCTTTTTTGTTGAGAGCATCAGAGGCTGTTTACCGTTCCGATAAAGAGAGGAAGTCCCGTGGATGATTCAACGATCGCGTATGCGAAAGGTCTGTCGAGGATAACGCATCTGCTGTTATCGGGCTCCATAACGCATGCATCGCCCGTGAATACTGCCGTGGCTGCAGCGGCTCTGGTACCCTCGCTGTCGACTTCGATATGTGTCTTATGGATAACGGAAGTGATATATGCGCCGGTATCGCTCATGTTACTGAAGTCCGCTGTGTTCTCATCGAAAGCATCCACGATACCCATATCCTGAAGAATACGGTTCAAACCTATATTGTAATCGGACTCGAATTCGGGAAGTTCATAGATAACATTATAGTCCATCGTTCTGCTGTTTATGAATTCGCTGTAATCTTCGGCCGTAAGAGATGCGGCAAAGTCGTTGGCGCTGACCGTCTCGTCAGTAGGAAGGATGGCAAGGAAATAGTATTCGTTTTGATCGCCATAATATCTTGCGAAGCCGGTGGCGAAGTCAGTCTCAAAATAGTTTCTGCCTTCTTCCTCGCGAAGCATCGTTACATCGGATGTGCTTCCGTCGCTGTTCCTGAAAGTTCCGTCATGGATCATATCCTCACTGAACTCGTCGCTCCACTCAGCTTCGAAAGCAATGGCATTGATAAGGACCATAAACGCATCAGGAGTAAGCTCATCAGATACTATCCTGTCGATCATGCCGTTGGTCATACTGTTGACCCAGTTATTCATAGTCTCTACTCCGGAAGGATCGAAAGGGACCGAACCGATCTGGGCATCGTAAGTCTCTGTTACATAATCCAGGAAATCGCTGTACACGGATGCCTCCTTGCTCTCGTTGATCCAGATGCTGTTGGCGCTTCTGACCATAATATCTTCAGAGGAATTGAGCCTCCTGTTATAGTCTCCCGCAAAAGCGTGAAGAGAATATGCATCCTGGCCGGGAGCCATAGTATTTACCATCTGCTCGAGAGTATTGCCGCCGGCGCCTGCCGATGTCATACCAAGGGCAAAAAGAACCGAGGCGGGAGAGATCATGGTGTTCTCATTTGCCTGAGCATACTCGAAAGAATGATTGTAGAGCGAGAGTGCGAACTCAAGATATGCATCCTGTGTTTCCTGATCATATGTCGCATTGCCGATACCGGCGAGATCCATACCCGTGCGCTCCCCGACCTTGTCGTTTTCCGTAACAGGTACCGAAGGGGCGACAGGCTCATCGGGTACACGGCTGCCGGGCGTTCCGGAGATGTTTCCGGTATTGCATCCTGTGAGAAGCATTCCGGCAGTAAGTAAAGCTGCTGTAGTTCTGATCATCTTTTTCATAATTTAATAATCTCCTTTATTTTTCTTGTCAAATCATTATCCCTGACACTATAGAAGACGAATTACAAAGAGGAAGGTTGCATAAGATCACAAAACTTTTCAAAAAAATCTGATAAGTCATCAAAAAGCCCCGCGCTACAAAAAAGCGGCGGGGCCTGAGTCCATATATATTGAGGGCATCTTTTAAAGAGTATTTACCGTTCCTATAAACAGCGGCAATCCCGTGGATGCCTCCACGATCGCATATGCAAAGGGTCTGTCGAGGATCACGTATCTGTCGTCACTGTCCGACGGAGCAACGCATCTTAAATCCATCTCGACCGCCGTTGCGGCAGCGGCACTCGTCCCTTCCCTGTTCACTTCGATATGAGTCTTATGGATGACATTGTTGATGTAAAGCTCGAAATTGCTCATATTGCTGAAATCAGCCGTTCCGTCAGACATGAATGCATCTTCGATACCCATATCGGTAAGAACGTCGTTCATCAGGATGTTGTAATCGGACTCGAATTCGGGAAGCTCATAGATAACGTTATACTCTGTGGTCATACTGTCTATGAACTCTCGGAAATCATCTGCCGTAAGTGATGAGGCAAACTCGTTGGCGCTGACCGACTCGTCTTCGGGAAGCATCGCGACGAAATAATAGTCGTTATCTTCGCCGTAGTATCTGGCAAACCCGGTCGCGAGGCCGGTCTCCAGGTAGATACTGCCTTCGTTCTCGTGAAGCATCGTTACATCGGAAGTGGTCCCGTCGCTGTTATGAAATATTCCGTTATGGATCATATCTTCACTGAATCCGTCGCTCCACTCGGCATCGAAAGCGACAGCGTTGATAAGGATCATTACTGCTGTGGGATCCAGATCCGCGGGGACGATCTGATCGATCATGCCGTTCGTGGCATCATCGACCCAGCCGTTCATAGTGGCGATGCCGTCTGGATCAAATGCGACGGAACTGACCTGCGCATCATATGTATCAGTTACGTAATCCAGAAAATCGCCGTAGACGGAGACATTGTTGAGCTCATTGAGCCAGATGCTGTTGGCACTTTGAAGAGTGATATCCGCAGCCTCATTGAGCCTTCTGTTATAGTCTCCCGCGAAAGCCTGAAGCGAATACGCGTCCTGTCCGGGAGCCATAGTATCCACCATCTGATCCAGCGTATTGCCGCCGGCGCCCGCTGATGTCATTCCCAGTGCGAAGAGCACAGAAGCGGGAGAGATCATCGTATTCTCATCTGAAGAGGAAGCACACTGCGAATATAGAGAGATCGCGAAATCAAGATATGCTTCCTCTGTATCCTGATCATATGTCGCATTGCCGATACCGGCGATATCCATTCCCGTGCGCTCCCCGGTCTTATCATCGGCATCGGGAACAGACACAACGGTATCAGCGTCCGGATCGCTCGTCACGCGGCCATCGGGTCTTTCTGAGCCCCATCCGAACTTACATCCTGTAAGAAGCATTCCCGTTGCAAGTATTGCCGAGGTGGTCCTGATCATCTTTTTCATAATAGTTAATCTCCTTTGTTGTCGTAACATTATCCCTGATACTTTAGAAGACGCACTTGATCGAAGCCGGTTGCATATTTTCCCAAAAATGTCCCGCCGAAAGACCACACCAAAAAGCCCCGCGCTACAAAAAAGCGGCGGGGCATTGATCCATGTTCCTGAGGGCATCTTTTAAAGTGTATTTACCGTTCCGATAAACAGCGGCAGTCCGGTGGAGGCTTCCACGATCGCATATGCGTAAGGTCTGTCGAGGATAACCGTCGGAGGAGCGTAGTCTTCGGGCTCGGCACTTGCGGTGGCCATATCGACTGCCGTTGCTGCTGCGGCTCTCGTGCCTCCTCTGTCGAGTTCGATATGAGTCTTATGGATGACCCTGCTGATATACACTTCCATGTCGGTCATGTTCCCGAAGCCGGCGCCTCTATCATCGAAAGCCTCGTTGATCCCCATCTGCTGAAGGACATTGTTGAGCTCGATATCATAATCGGCCTCGAACTCGGGCATCATGGTGATGACTCGATCATAGGTCGCGCTGTTCCAGAATTCCGTAAAATCCTCTGCTGTAAGGCTCGAAACGAACTCGTTGGCGCTGATCGATTCATCCGCGGGGAGCATCGTGAGGAAAATATAATCTCCTCCCTCATAAGGTCTTGCAAAACCTTTCGCTATATCAGTCGAATAGTAGTTCATATACGATGTGTCAAAGAGCATGGTGACATAAGAATCAGTGCCGTCCGAATTATGGAAAACGTGGTCCTCGGTGATATCGGCATCGGTATAAGGGATCATCCAGGCCTGCTCGAAAGCGATCGCATTAACGAGCACCATCAGATCTCTGTTATTAAGCTCGCTGATGATATTGGGGATCATGCCGTCCGTATTGTCATTTACCCAGGAATTGATCATATCGACACCGGAAGGATCAAAAGCGATATTCCTGATCTCGGCATCATAAGTACCTGTTACGTAATCGAGGAAATCCTGATAGATGCCTTCGGAACGGTTCTCGTTGATCCAGATGCTGTTGACGCTTCGGATCGAATCATCTGCGGAATTGAGCCTTCTGTTATAGTCGCCGGCGAAAGCATGGAGCTCATAGGGATCTGCTCCGGGAGCGAGCGTACTTATGATCTCGTCGAGGTTATTTCCGGAAGCACCTGCCGATACCATTCCCATCGCCATCAGGACCGATGCCGGAGAGATCATGACATTCTGATCTTCCTCACCTTCGGAAACGCAATTGGCATAAAGCGAGATCGCGAACTGCATATAAGCGTCGACCGTTTCTTCATCGTAAGAAGCATCTTGGACCGCCGAGAAATCGATCCCGTCAGTCTGCTTTTCCTCGCGGTCCTTACCTGTTACGGTCGGGGCGATATCATCGGGATCATCGTCGTGTCTTCTCGTATGTCTCGCGGGAGAACCGCATGCTCCGAGGAGCATCGTTACTGCCATGACTGCCGCTATAGTCCTGATCTTCCTGTTCATATATGCCTCCGTAAAGTGTTTACATTATTATCTTTACACTATATAAGACGTAATTACAAAAAAGAGGTTGCAAAAGTTACGGGATCTTTTCCGAAAAAAACGGGAGATGTCACTGAACGTTTATTATCAGATATTCGCCGGGACCGATGGTCTGGCGGCGGTCGATCCAGAGGACATTTCTCTTGATAAGGAACCTGCCGTCGGGACCGTATCTGAAGATATCGGAACCCACAAGCGCCGATGAACCGGATACCAGGAGGAACTGCTGCTGCGAATCCGAATGGTTGGCGACGATCAGGCAGATATTGCCTTCGCTCTCCACGAGCCTTACCGTACATGCACGGCGGAAATCCTCCGCCCTTCCGGCCACGGATGTATTAAGAGGATCCAGGACCTCTCTGTAGAGTGTCTGGGAATCATCGAGTATATGAAGGTTCCTGATCGTATTAAGGACCAGGAGCATACGCTGCGATGTCGTCTGAGCGTCCTGCAGATCCGAGTCTCCCGAGAATATCATGTCGGATTCCAGATCCACATGGCGCGGCGACAGCGAGACATCCACCATAGTCATCCTCACGAATTCGGATCCTTCTGCGAGGATGGCATCGATCACTTCGGCGGAAGTCGAAGGAAGGCTTCCCGGAGTGAACCTCAGGCTCGATATGAACTCGCCCGAATCGGACGAATGACCGGCTGCCCTCACGGAATCATAGTTGGCCTGAGAATACTCTCCCGAGTAATCGCGCGAATCAAAGACTATAGAGCGGCTGTGGAAATCCGCATTCGATAATATGACTCCACCCTCGTAAGACATTCCGTCAAGGAAGACCACACGCTCCCTTATATCGGAGAAATACTGTGACTGGCGGATAAGACCGATAACATAAGATACATAGGCGCCGCGCTGCGCATCGGTGACGAAGATACCGTCACTATCGGTTATCTCGATATAGATGGTATCGAACTGGCGTGACCACGGGACCGCTGTACCGTTGTCTATCCTCTGGCGGCCTTTTTCGGATGATACCGAGCCGGCCAGATATGTGAGCATCTCTTCCACCGAATCGCGGTCGGCATATGAACCTATGACGAGCCAGGGATCCGATCCCGAGTCGCGTGTGAGCTTTAATGCATTCTCCAGAGAGGAAACGTCGGATGAATAGAAGGTCTCTTCGCTGAAGCCTTCGGATGCGAATACCATCGATCCGAACCTGATGGCTGCGGGGGATGTGTCCTTCATGGTGTCGGTAAAAGACTGCGGCATATCATCCTTGCCGTATTTATCCTCACCCAGGTATATATCGTCTATGTAGAGCATTCCCGTGCCATGAAAAGCTATGTTCAGCTTCAGGTCCTCCCCGCCCCTTACCATATTGTCGGTAACAGCGAAGACATAGCTCTCCTCGGTGAAACGGTCTCCCGCTCCGCTTATGACAAAGCCTTCATTGCCGAAGCCCTCAGAGTCTCCCGAGATCCATACATAGATATCGGTATTCTCGAGATTAAAGCCGCGGACAGCCAGGCTGATCCTGTAGAAATTATTGACGGAGAATTCGGAAGAGATATTCCCGAGATCGCACCAGACGGCGTGAAGGTCTTCGGACTGTCCGCTAATGCATGCGGAGCAGGACATATCGTACGAACACGAATCGGTAACGGAGAATCCCGTACGGGCTCCCGACACATGCCAGAACTCGCCCGCGTCCCCGTTTCCCGTCGACTCGAAGATACACATATCACCCTCGAGGATACTGTCGGAAGGGACCGGCTCATCAACTTCTATGCCGCTTAAGACAGATGCGTAAAAGAGCTTGCCGCCGCCGAAGACAAGGAGTCTCTCGGAATTGCCGCCGTAGATCCGCGAGACAGTCATGCCCGAAGGCTCGATCTCCATATAACGGTCTCCTTCTAGGATAAAGGCTCTTCCGTCATCGGAAACAGCGGTCAGAAGTCCCGACTCCGTTCCGCAGATCTGGGAGATAGTAATACCGTTTATGTCAAACCTGAAACATCTGAAACCGTTCTCCGACTCTGTCAGGCGGAGGACGGACGAATCGTCGCAGAGGAACCAGAAGGACCCGCCCGAGAAAGTTCCGCTCACGATATTACGGTCAACGACATAGTTGACTGCAGATGTCACTTTCGAGAAGAAGATGCCGTTACGGGAGACATAGATATCGTGCCCTTCCGCCACAGCGATCACACCGCCTTCACGATCGGTAACGCATACAGGCGAAGAAGGCTCCGAGACCTCGGGAAGTTCAACCGTTCTATAGGAATCCGAATCCACGGACAGCACTTCGCCGCCCCTGCAGTATATGTTGATGTTACTTCCGATCACCGAGAGACTGACAGGCTCGGAATCAGTAAGGGGCAGTTCGCGGAAAAGCGATACTGATGCTCCGTCGGAAGAGATATAGACACTTCCCGCCGCGGAGAGGAAATAGAGGGTATTATCCGTCTCGCACATATCGACGAAAGTCTCCTGAGAAAGGATGAGCTCAGGCTCGGATGTAAAGAGCCCCGTGATTATCTCCCCTTCCGAAGTCAGTCCTACATATCTGTCGTTAAAGCTCGTGAGCTTATAAAGAGGCTCCCCGCTGCCGATACCTTCAGGATCTTCGGCATAAACTATCCGCCCGAGCCCGGCTTCGTCAAAACCCGTGACGCGGCCGCTATACTTTTCGGTCATTATGCCGTCATTACCGACAGAAAGGATCCTGATACGCGAAGTCGCGTTACGGTCGATCGAAGGGAGCTCCTCCGAGTTCTCGAGAAATACAAAATCGCTCCCGGTGTCGGCAACTGTAAAGTTCCTGTAGGTATTGCCGCGCTCAAAGGAAGGGTCCGGGATCCTGTTAGCGGAAGGCACCGAAGACAGGTTCACGCCGACTCCGGAATTATATGCACCCGAGAGATCCGACGAGAGCTTGACGCGCACGAACTCCGATCTCTGTCCGAAAATACCCAGTATACCGAGGAAAGAACCCGCCAGGAGCACAGCCACCGCGAGGACCACTATGAACAGAACGATCCTCCTCTTGTGAAGCTGACCGAACCTGAACCTGTCAAGCTGATTCATCGGCGATCCTCTTTCTGTACATCTTGTAAAGGATCATGGCGGCACCCACCGCGGGTCCGATAAACATTATCTCCGCCATATAGCTCACATAATCGAAGTTATCGAGGAAGCCGTCAGGGAAAGAGATAAGCCCGCTCTCAAAGAATGTCCTGAGCGAACCTCCGAACAGATTGAATACCATGTGCATCAGATAACTGTTCCATATGCTTCCCGTCATCTGGTAGACACATGCGAGTACCACCCCGCAGACAAAAGCGTAGATTATCTGAATGATGGTTCCGTGAACGACGCCGAAGATAAGGGACGACAGTAAGATCGCCCACACCGGCTTGACCGTCTTCTTGAAGAAACCCATTATAAAGCCCCTGAAAGTGATCTCCTCGGCCAGAGGCACGAGAAACGCCGAACCGATAAGCCCCAGTATATGATCGGCGATCGGAATGACGCTGACCTCGACTCCGGCATAACGGTCGACTGATTCGTTATATCTCTCGAGTTCTTCCTGGGTATTGCCTACTCCGGCCTCCGCCAGATATCCGACGAGGACCATAAAGAGCGTAACAAGCCCCAAAAGCCCGAAAGCCATTAAAACAGAACACAGGGGTTCCCACTGCTGCTTCCTGGTCTCGATAATATTTTTCGATCCGAACAACGTAAGGAGCTTCGAAACTATAAATCCGAAAGTGATTATTATGACGCAGTAAGTAACGGTAAACGCGCCGTCATTCTCATAGAGATCGACGCCAAGATATGCGAGCATCAGTCCGGATGCCAGCTGAAGCCCCGCGAAAAAGAGGAGAGCGATCACCGCATAGCAGAAACAAAGCGCCACCGAACCGGCCTTTGACCAGAAGCCCGACATCACATATCTCCCTTGAAATTGATACCGACGCGATCCTTCTTGTCAGGTACCGAAGAATTATAATAGCGCCTCATGAAATAAGAGAAGACAACCTCGAGCTCGTCCTTATCCTTGATGGAATAGAAACGCTGGTCGCCCTTCTCCGAGAATTCGGTGCGCATGATAACGAGCTCGGGATCGGCATGGTTGCCGTCGTCGGGCACGTAGTTATACATAACGACATATTCGCGCTTGGCATAAAGGAACGTATCGACGATCGAGAGATAGTACTCCTTCCCGTTCGACACATCACGGATAACGATCAGTTCATCCTCTCGCTTGTCCTTGACGCCCGCGGTCTCCTTTTTCTTCTTTGACGAAGAGAAAGGTTTATTCTGCCTCTGATTCGTCTTCATCCTCTATGCTTTCCTCAAGAAGCTGATCGTAATAATCGTATACTTCATCCTCTTCTTCGTCATGGATAGTAACGAGCTCGCTCTCGCCGTCCTTGTTCGTGACTTCTCTAAGGATCATGATGCTTATGTCGGACAGATCCTCGTCAACATCGGGATTGCCGTCAGCCATGCATACGATATAGTTCTTGCCCTTGTATTCGAAAGCATCAAAAAGAGTAAGGGTGATCTCCTCACCTGTCTCTTCATCTACCAGGATTATGGAATCTGCATTATCGCTCATTGATATATTTCTCCTTTATTCATTGCAAAAGGCATCAGCATAAGCACTTTCGCCTCTTTTGATTATATCACATATTACCCGTGCTGCTGCAGATATTCCCTTACTATGACCTCTGCTGCAACCTGGTCAATGATCTTTTTCTGCTTCTTGGCGTTGACGTTGACATCATGCAGCATCCGTGACGCGATGACCGTGGTATAACGTTCGTCCTTCATGACCGGTTCGATACCCGTGAGCTCAGTGAGCTTTTTGCCGAATTCGATCGCCTTGATCTCGGTCTCCGACTGCGTCCCGTCGGTCCTTCTGGGCTTGCCGAGGACTATGACCGAGACGTTCTTCTCCCTGACTATCTGCGCTATGCGCTCGAGTGCCTTGCTGTCATCAACACCGTTCCAGTTAACGGTCTCGAATCCCGAAGCGATTATCCTAAGCTCATCGGACAGCGCGACACCAATGTGCCTCGTCCCGAAATCTATCCCCATTACTCTTCCCTGCGACATATATTTACCTCTCTGATCTGTTGTCCTGCAAAATATAACATAAACGGCGGCATTTTGGTACTGCGCGGGGCGGGTGAGTACGCTGTGTCCGGTTTGTTTTATCAATCCGCATTTTTTTACAGAAACATAGCCCTCCGCCGCTGTCCCTAATGTTGTACATAAAAAAGCGGCCTCATGCAGAAAATCAGGGACAAACCCGCCTCTGTCCCTAGTGTTGTACATAAAAATGCGCTTACAAATGAAAAATCAGGGACAAGCCCGGCTGTCAGAACATAGTCTCAGGTGACGGATACTGAAGCCGCTGAAGCAGGTCTTCTACCGCGGCATTACGCGCAGGATCGTTATCGTAAGCAACTATATATGCTAAAGTATTGCCGGCGTAATATATCCCGCCGTACATGTAGTTCCCGGTGTTCTCAGACAGCCCGTCGAATATGATATAGCCTGCATCAACATTAAGACCGCTGCAGTGATCTCCGCGGAAACCGTCCACAAAATTATCATCGTACATGTCGACTTCGTCTTCAAACAGATCAGCCGCATGATCACGACCGTACTCGTCACGGTCATATATGTTGTATGTTATGTAATAACCGTCACCGTCGAACCAGAACGTGAAGTTCCTGTCATCGCCGCCCCAGGTGCCGCGGCTGTCGTCAAAGCCTAACGCATCATGAAATGCATCCAAGAAAAACTCGCCCGATATGACAGAAACATCGTTCTCTCTCGGGAAATGCGCCTGATCCAGAAAAGAATAGTAAGCATATACTTCGTACAGGCCCTCGCAGTTCTCATCCGCGACCAGCCACTGCCCGTCTATAAGCACCAGATCGACAGTCTGCGTGATGAAATAGTCACTCGGGGCATCCGAAAGCATATCGATATATTCATCGTCTGAGCCGTCGTTTTCTACCAGTTCATCGAAAAGAGATATATAGTCTGTCATCGCGAAAGTTACATCGACGCTGGCCGTCCCGGATCTTTTGGAGGATACTACGGTCCCCTCATCGATACCGTAGCAAAGGCTGTCCGATATAACGCCGCACATCACCTCCCGGGGTGGCAGCTCCGTATACCCGGACATATACCCGGAGATCTGCTCGGCAGCATCGTCACCGTCTTCCATAATATCCGACAGGTCGGAAAGATCACAGTTGACAACGGCTTCGGCATATTCCTTGGCGGCTTCAAGCACCGCTTTATCATCACGGTCAAAAAGAGCGCACGATACGAGCGGAAATACCATGCCCAGACATATTATCGTTGAGAGGATCTTTTTCATATATAAACAACCTCGTATATTCCATTAACACGATTCTAACACGTTTGGCGTGTTTTCCGCATTTCTTTCTACATAAACGGAGCCCTCCGCCGCTGTCTCCTGTTTTGATGCATGAGAGGCCGGAGCAGAAACAGAGCCCTCCGCCGTTGTGTCCTGTTCGTTTATTAAATCCGCGTTTTTTAACAGAAACAGAGCCATCGCGCAGCTGTCCCTACTTTGGTACATAAAAATGCGGTTTCAAGCAGAAAATCAGGGACAAACCCGTCTCTGTCCCTGGTGTTGTACATAAAAACACGCTTACAAATGAAAAATCAGGGACAAGCAAGGCTGTCAGCGGAAATAACACCATGCTGTCAAGCCGCTCGGGATCCCGGTACATATTCCCGATGACAAAGCGAAAACGGCACGCCACAGATATCCGGCGCGCCGCTTTCAAGAGTCTAAAATAAATGGAGGTTATTGGTTAAGCTGTTCTCGGCTTGTCGCGGTTGCCGAGTCTTCCTTTTACACCCGTCATACTTCAAAGATCCTTCTTATCGTAAGGATCGGGTGCAGATCGAGGTCTGCGTAGATGACGCCGTCTCTGTGGCCTCTGGCGTCGACGCACTGGCCGTCTCCGACATAGATGCCGACGTGGCCGCAGTGACCGCCGCCGTTATTCCAGCAGATGATGTCGCCCGGGCGGAGATCCTCTTCGGATACTTCCGTTCCGACGTCGCAAAGGGATCCCGAATAGTGAGGCAGTTCAACGCCTAACTGGGCGTAGCAGTATACTACGAGTCCCGAGCAGTCGACGGCGTCTTCACTCGCAGACGCATACTGGTATCTGGTACCGATCATGGAGACCGCGATATCGGCGATCTGCTGTCCGGGATCGATCTCCTCTTCCTCTTCTTCGGCTTCTTCCGGTTCAGAGGGTCTGGCGGCAAACTTCACCACGTAGTATTCCCGGCCGTCTTCGGTAACCACTCTGTCCATGGATGTTCCGATACCGGTCCTCGTGACTTCCGTGCCGCTTGCAAGTGTGGTAGCGGAGGAAGGATCCTGTACCGGATCTTCAAAAGCGATACAACCATCGGCTATATAGCACGGTGTCTCGTCATAGATAAATCCCTCGTTGGGTACAGCACAGGAGATCTGTTCGATCTTCATGCCATAGTCGGGAGAATGGCTCTCGTCTTCGGAAATATAACCTGTTCCGGTAACAACGGGAGCAGAAGATACATCCTCCGGGCCTATTTGCATAAGGCCGTTGTTTTCGAGTAACATCACAAGGCATAAGGCCGCCCTGCCGATATTACCCGCCGTGTTTACGGATCTCAAAAAATTCATTATCTCACCTTCTTAGTGCAATCACGGTCACCACCCGCGACAGGTAAGATGATACATGGTTTTATTGCCTCAAAATCGGGATTACGGGGGCATTTCAGAGTGAAAAATCGGGTGAAAAAGGGGCAAAACCTTATGAATTCCGTTCAGTAAAGACAGTTTTCAGAAGTGATCCGTGAACCGCTCAAGATCGGGTGTTCCGAGTCATAACGGTTGAAAACGGATTGTGCCTTCAGGTTGTCCTCCAGGAGATATAAGGCAGCGTGATGCTGCCGATATGTTCGCCGTCGTTGTCCTCGAAGTTTAAGATCCAGCCGTCCAGGCGCTCAACGCTGTTCCTGCTCTGGAACAGTGTGGCGATCTCGAGTCCCATATGCTCTGCGTCATCCGGATCAGGCAGGGTGAACGTCATGTCAGACGGATCAAATGTTGCGTCGTAATTTTCGAGGATCACGTCGAGATTTTCCTCTATATCACCGAGAACGAACACCTTGAGCTCATACTCGAAAGAATCTGTCGTCGAGGGGAAGGAACCATCGCCGTCAGGGTCGAACGGGAAACTGCTGACAGTATATTCGAAGCCCTGAAGCTCATCTCTTAACACCACCTGCGTGCCTTCGTCCGTAGTCGCCGAAGATACCACTTCACAGTTGCCGTGTTCTTTTCGGGCCGCCTTTATCAGGGTCTTCTCCTCGGAAGGCGTACATGAAGCCAAAGAAAAAGCGACTGCCGTTACCGCCAGCAGAGCAACGCCCTTTCTTACGATATGACAGTCACTTGAATTTCTCATATTATCCGGCATACACCTGATCAGGTGTAGATCCTCCTTATGGTCAGGATCGGGTGCATGTCGAGCGAATGGTAGCAGACGCCGTATGCGGCACCCGTGGCGTCGACACACTGGCCTCCGCCGATATAGATTCCTACGTGATGGCAGTAGCCGTCGCCTCTGTGCCAGCAGACGATATCACCCGGCTGGGCTTCATCACGGCTTACCGCTACGCCGACGCTGCAAAGAGATACGGAATAGTGCGGGAGCGTTACGCCCAGCTGTCCGTATGCATAGCAGACGAGACCCGAGCAGTCGACCGCATCGGCGGAGCATGCACCCCAGACATAGGGCTTACCTACCATGGCGACCGCGATGTTCGCGATAGTCTGTCCGTTATTACCGACGTTCTGATATGTGATACCGGTGACGTTGCTGTAGTTGTTGTAGCTTCCGCCACCGCCGCCTCCTCCGCCGCCTCCGCCGGAGCTCGTAACTACAACGGGGATCGGTGTGGGTGTAGGTGTGGGAGGCGGAGTCTGTGTCGTAAAGGACTGATATACATATCCTTCGAGCCCGCTCTCCGTAATTACCTTGTACCAGCTGTCACTCCAAGCCACGCAGTGAAGTCTGTCTTCATCGTAGAGCGTGGCAAGTATCTCACTCTCCGTACTGGGTTCGGCACGGAGCATCAGGCTTCCGGTATCGACCCATACAGTACGGTCGATGGCGACCCACTGTCTCTCTATGGAAAGGGTATTTGTAAGAACATACCCCTCGAGGCCGTCATCCAGTCTGATCTTTGACCAGGTGTCACCGACTCCGATCCTCGTTACCTGGATACCGAAGCCGATCTCGGAAAGCGTAATGGAATCCATTACAGGCTCTTCCTTCAGGATCGAGCCGTATGCTGCAATGAACAATCTCTCATCGGCGGGAGCGAAGAACTCCGGATCGACGAGCTCTATGGCGCATCCGCCTTCATCATATCTCTGGAATACCAGATACGTATCGGCATTAAGATCCTTGTAATTATCTACCCTTGCATTTATATAATCATCCGTGTATGTGGACTGGATCGTCACACCGGCGCCCAGGACATCAGCCTCATTGTACTGATACTGCCGTGCCTCGAGAGCCTGCAGTTCTTCTGCGGTGGGCTCGGGGAAAGCCGCGGCATATGCCGTCCTGACAAGGAGCGAGGGATTCAGCGTATCACGCATTCCCAGAGGCAAGGAGAATACCGGAAAAGCCACGGTAGCGCATACTGCCGTGGATACAAGATATTTAACTATTTTATTCCCATTCTTTTTCATACTTTCACCTATACAAATCCTATCACCCGAATGCTACCCCAAAGCATCACTGATATGACCGTACCGTTACATTTTACAGCATGGCCTTATGTCAAAACGGGCAGATTTGCGGCAGAGGATACGTCCTGACAAACGAAAACCCCTGATATCTCAGGGGTTCTCGGGTTTATGTAAATACACGTCTTATAGTCAGTATCGGGTGCATATCAAGGGAGTGATAGCAGACACCGTATGCAACACCCGTGGCATCGACGCACTGTCCTCCGCCGATATAGATACCGACGTGGCCGCAGTAGCCTCCGCCCGTATCCCAGCAGACGATATCGCCGGGCTGGGCATTCTCACGGCTGACAGCTACACCGACGCTGCACTGCGATACGGAATAGTGCGGCAGCGATACTCCGACCTGGCTGTAGGCATAGCAGACGAGTCCCGAGCAGTCGACCGCGTTCTCCGATGCGGCGCCCCATACGTAAGGCCTTCCGACCATGGCGACCGCGATATTGGCTACGGTCTGTCCGTTATTACCTACGTTGGCATATGTGATGCCCTGGATATTATTGTAGTTGGTGTAGGAACCGCCTCCGCCACCGCCGCCTCCGGACGGACGCACAACGGGAATGGGTGTGGGTGTAGGTGTGGGAGGCGCGATCGTTGTTGTAAAGGATTCATATACATATCCTTCTAGCCCGCTCTCCGTAATTACCTTGTACCAGCTGTCACTCCAAGCCACGCAGTGAAGTCTGTCTTCATCGTACAGCGTGGCAAGTATCTCGCTCTCCGTACTGGGTTCGGCACGGAGCATCAGGCTTCCTGTATCGACCCATACGATACGGTCGATGGCGACCCACTGTCTCTCTATGGAAAGGGTATTCGTAAGAACATACCCCTCGAGGCCGTCATCCAGTCTGATCTTCGACCAGGTATCACCGACACCGATCCTCGTTACCTGGATACCGAAGCCGATCTCGGAAAGCGTAATGGAATCCATTACAGGCTCTTCCTTCAGGATCGAGCCGTATGCGGCAATGAACAATCTCTCATCGGCGGGAGCGAAGAACTCCGGATCGACGAGCTCTATGGCGCATCCGCCCTCATCGTATCTCTGGAATACCAGATACGTATCGGCGTTAAGGTCCTTATAGTTATCCACGTGGGGATTAACATAATCGTCGGTATATGTAGCCTGTATCGTCTGACCCGCGCCCAGAACGTTCGCCTCGTCGTACTGATACATCGAAGCTTCCTGAAGGTTCATCTCCTCTTCAGTCAGTTCGGGAAAACAAGCGGCATACGCCGTTCTTACCATAAGCGAAGGATCGAGCGTATCTCTGATCCCCAGCGGAAGCCCGAAAACGGGGAACGCCACAGAAGCGCACACGACCGTGGACAGTAAATACTTGATCACTTTATTCTTGCTTTTTTTCATAAGTCTACCGATTCAGTTCATTTCTCCCTGATCGCTTCCCCCGAGCAGATCTGTTTTTACTACCTCATATATTTTACTACACGAGTCAAATCCTTACTGACGGAAGCCCATTATCGTAACAGTGGCAACTACTCGTTCCCTCTCATCGGAGATGTGGACGATATAGTTACAGACCTGTCTGCCGTCCTTTATTATCTCGGTCTCGGCATATAAGATCTTGCCCGTAGCAGGACTGTTAAAGACGATATTGGATGTCAGCGTCACCGAGCGCGTATCGCCGCAGTTGGCGGCCAGCGCGAAAGTAAAGTCCGCGAGCGTATAGATGCAGCCGCCCATAACGACATTGTTGCCGTTTAAGTGCTTATCTTCGACGACTATCCTTGTCTTCGCATAATGCTCGGAAACTTCCAGTATCTCTATCCCTGCCAGTGCGGCAAACCTGTCGGTGGCAAAGAACTCTCTTATCTGTTCGGGAGTCATCTTCCCTTCCGGTCTCTGCATCAGTTATCCCACTTCTGCGCGGCACCGCTGTTCTTGATGGAGATGCCTTCGCTATAAGCATGACCGACGGCCTCGCCTATCACTCTGTAAAGATGCATCGATGAATCGTACATGATGGGACGGAGCTTACCGAGATCCACCTTGCCGTCCGTAATGATACTCTCGGAAGCAACGGAAGACACGATCTCGCCTGTAAGGATGCCGGTCTCTGTATTCCAGTTTCTCACCTTGCACTCGAGAGTCAGAGGATACTCTAGAATGATCGGAGCATTGACCTTATCGCTCTTTCGATAGTGGAAGCCGGCCTTCTCGATCTTATTGATATTCTTACCGCTCTCGATGCCGAAATAATCGGATTCCTTAACGGTATCGGCCGTCGCGAAAGCAACGGTAAAAGCGCCCGTCTTCTCGAAGTTCTCAGTCGTCTTGTGCTTTGAAAGAGAGATCGAGATCTCGCCGAAATCGCTCTGCGAACCCCACGCAGCCGTCATGGCATTGGGAACGCCGCTCTCGTCGTAAGTGCCTATTACAAAAACGCCCAAAGGGCAGATTATCGAGTTCTGAGAATCAAATTCAACCATATTAACCTCCGATTCATAATGAAGTACCTCTCATTATATCATTCAGAGGAAAGATTAAACTATAAGGAAATATTCAGGTGGAAGATGTAAAGGGAATAATGAAGGTTCTTCAAGTTAAAGGCCGGACCGGGCCTAAAAGACTGCTCTGTAACAATTCCCCATAAAACTACACGAAATCAATTAACTACCGAGAAGGCGTAAGAAGTTTGATACAAGTTTTTTTCATATACATTTACCACTTTCTTTTGATTCATAATATACGGGAAGATCTAAAATTGGATTATTCCGTATATAGATCTGGTTTCAAAAGCCATAATTATATACGGGAAAATAAAATAGTTCATTATTCCGTATATATCATTCCAAGAATTATATACGGAAACCGGTTGATAACGCATTTCCCGTATATATCAACGAAGAAAAACCTGTTAACAATATACGGAATCCTCTGATTTTATAACATTCCGTATATATGCATGAAAAGCCGATGACCGGCTTATGAACTATTATACAGATCCGTCAGGCTCCTTCTGTCAAGTCTGGCCGAAGACCACCGCTTCAGCGGCTTCGGACTTGACAGCGCCTGCGGATCTGACAGAATGAATTAAGCCTGCCGACGGAACTATATCCCACTTGAAGAAGCTTAATAAAGGTCCTTTCTGCAATCGACTGCGGAATCAAACTACTGCTCACTCCTGCGGTAGCCCCACGTATCCGCAGCCCTCGATGAGCCTCTGTCCTTCTTCGGATCTGAGCCACTCCACCAGAGGGCGCAGGTTCGGATTATCGTTGTCGGCTCTGTAGACCACATAGAACTGGGCCGTGATCGGATAGGAACCGTTACGTATATTCTCGGCGCTGGGATAGACACCGTTTACGGAGAGCATGCGGACATTCTCGTTGGCGACCATGCTGGACAGATAGTAACGGAAGGAATAACCGATAGACTTGCCGAAAATGGCATTCATCGGTCGTCTCGTAATCATGTCGTTCTGCATGAAGGCTTCCATCATAGTCTGGCTTCCCGAGCCCTGTATCCTAAGCAAAGGATTGATGACGTCATTCGAGCCTCCGACCTCGCTCCAGTTGGTGATCTCGCCCCGATAGATGCTCCTGATCTGATCGACGGTCAGATCCTCGACGGGGTTATTGCGGTTAACGAAGAACACGAACGATTCGAGCCCTATGGGAACTATCTCGAGCTCCACTCCCTGCTCCTGCGCATACGCCATCTGGTCGGCCGAAGGATGCGCCGTGAAGAACAGATCGACGCTGCCGTCAACTACGGCATTGAAGCCTCGCACGGTGTTCTGGTACTGCATGGCGCTGTCATCGGCGAAGTTCTCGCCATAATAATTGTCATCGGAAAAAGTTCCGCCTTCGTATGTTACGCAGCCTTCGGGATAGCACTGATCTATGACGGACGCATAGATGGGAACGAGTGCCGCCGCACCGTCGAGGACGGGAAGGTCATCTTCTATATGAAATGTGGATCCAGTCCTGGCGAGTTCCGACTCCTCCTCGAAGGGCAGGAACTTACTGACATCGATCATCTTGAGCTGGTTAACGCCGCTATAGTTATTCGACAGCCTCTGCGTAAGTCCCAGGTAAAGCCCGAGATTGGCAGACGCATAAAGAACAGTAATACCTATTATTATCAAAGCCTTTTTCATCACCATATCTCCTTTGAAACGAAATATATGATCGATGAATACTTATAAGCATATACATCATAAAAAATGTGAAATGCGGTCAGGAGCGTGAAGATCACGACCATGGCGATAACGATCTTTACAAAAGTCTTGTCACTCATAAGGCCACCTCACATACTGGTCATTATCGCCACGAGGAGCAGCAGAAGCGCGATAAAGAAGATAAGGGCTGAGGCGAAGATCCCTCCCATCACGACAAAGAAAACGATGGGACCGTACCTCATGGCCCGGCCTTCCGCCTTGGCACTTTTACGTTCGGAAATGAAGTTCACGAGCGACCAGATAAAGAGCCCGAGAAGGATCGCGAGGATAATTATATAAACGATGGTTCCTTCCATAACTTAAGCCTCCTTAATGAAGAATCATGGTCATAGTATATTCGACGACCAGAACGATAACGAGAAAAGCAGGGATACAGAAGAGTCCGAGCACTACCATCATCAGGATCGCAGGTCCTATCTTTATAGGACGGCCTTCATCCCTGGCATTTCTAAGCTCTGTCCCGAACTTTTTATTTGCAAACCATGCGAAAAACCCGAACCCCACAAGTAGAACTATCGGAACCAAAGGCATATCGTATTCCTCCATTAACTTAATGATCTTCTGATATCGCTATCATTCAATGTGTAATTTTACACTTTAAGGGTATTATATTGCTATAGTTTCAAAAATGCAAGCGCCATCACAAAAAAATTTGAAAAAAAGGATCAAGCGGCCTGTTTCTTATGCGTGACCTTATCGAACAGCCTGTTATAGCCTTTGATAAGAGTCCCCACCAGGAAAGCGGCGATAATGCTCCCCTCCCTGACTCCTTCGAGCTTACCGAGGAACAGAAGACAGACAGAGGCTGCCGTAACAATATAAAACAGATCAAAGAAGATCTTAACGTTCTCGTACTTCTTCCCGGTCACTTTACTGATCGCGCGGTTCATCGCCTCTCCCGGAAGCATGGCTACGCCGCCCTTAAACTGTATCCATATGCCCAGTGCGAGGACAACGCAGCCCAGCAGCATGAACACGAACTTAACAACATATGTCTCCGCCGTTATCCCCCTGATCAGATAACACGACAGATCGGTCATATACCCGTAGATAAAAGCAAGCACGCCCTGAATAAGGATCTCGACGTAATTACATCTGAACTTCATGACCAGGATCTGGGTAAATATCTGAAGAAGGCTCAGTATATTAAGCCACCAGCCGAAAGTCAGGAGCTTACACACGAGCGACACGGAATAAGGAACGGATGCCACGGGAGACGTACCAAGCCCCGCCTTCGTGGACAGCGCCACGCCCATCGAGGCCACAAAGAGCCCGACTATAAACTGCAGATATCTTCTTATAATGTCTTTTCTGTCTCTGGTAGTCATAGTATTCAGGAGGGATCCTCTGCCTTATTCAGGTCCTCTTCACTGATCCCAAAACCGGAAAGCACCTGTTCCCAATCACTTGTTTTGGTACCATCTTCGTCAGACCGCTCGTCTTATAATGAACGAAAGCGACCATGATAACGGAGATAAGATTGATCTCCAGATACATGATCGAATATGTCAGGTTCATATCCAAAGCGCATTCCCTCCCGAAAGCAACCGGAATATATACAACTATTTTACTAACAGCCGCCGGCAATGTCTATTTGAACACTTAAACAATTCTTTAACTTATATTTCCGTGATATTATCTTTTGGCCGATAAAGTAAAGTCAGAAAACCAAAAAGGAGACAATTTAAAGATGGAACGATTTATCAACAGACCGAAGATCATCGATGAGGCAGCGGCAGTCTCAAAGAACAAAAAGACGGGCAAGGCCGGACAGCATGTAATCCTCGAGATACTCATGGGCATAGCATTATTCTTTTTCGTAGTAATAGGCGAAAGCATAGCCGATTTCACACTGCTCTACATAGCCCAGTCCAATGCCGTGGCTGACGCGGCAGGTAACCTGTGGTTCCTGGGTTTCTCCGAGAGCAATTACACCACCATGATCAACCTGGCAGTCACGATAGTATGTACGGTACTTGTATTGCTGTTCGCCAAGTTCCTCCAGAAGAGAAAGTTGAATACCGTCGGCTTCACAAAGAAGAATGCCGTTCCTCATTACCTTATCGGACTTCTCCTCGGAATCGTGACCTTCGCCCTCTCGATCGCAGTCTGCGCTATGTTCGGAACCATCACGATCAGCCTTGCTCCCAGCATCAATATCGTTCCCCTTATAATCATATTCCTGGGCTACATGATCCAGGGCAACTCCGAGGAAGTCCTCTGCAGAGGCCAGATCCTCGTATCTACATCCAGAAGATATCCCGTATGGGTCGGCGTAATCGTCAACTCGGTAATATTCGCAGCGATGCACCTGTTCAACCCCGGCATGAAGGTACTCCCCTTCATCAACATCGCCCTCTTCGGCGTACTGATGTCCCTCATCTTCATCAAGACCGGAAACATCTGGATGGTCAGCGGCCTTCACACAGCATGGAACTTCGTACAGGGTAACGTCTTCGGCGTCCTCGTAAGCGGCGGAGCATCCGGCGAGACCATCCTCAACACAGTCTCCCACGAGAGCGGCGCCCTCATCAACGGCGGCGACTTCGGCCTCGAAGGAGGCCTCGCAGTCACGATCATCCTCGCGATCTTCATCGCCATATTCTTCTTCATCAAACCCTGCAAGGGAGTGAACGGAGAGAAGGTTGCCGAGACAGTGGAAGTTAAGGCGTAAGTTGTAAGCTTATAGATAGACGAAAGAAACGGGTCCCGATGAAGTGGGGCCCGTTTTTCTGTAGAAAAATTCCAATCCCTCCCAAAGTAGATGCAAAGGTAATCTTCAAATTCTCCTGGGAAATAATGTATACTAATGCATAGGAAAAAGGGATCTGAATGACTGGGAGGATATTAACTGTGAGAAGAATAATCGCGGCGATTCTTGTGTTGTCTTTGGCGCTGTCTTTATGCGGATGCCAAAAGGAAACGACACTGAAGATCTGTGCAACACGTGGCCCGATTGGCTTTTCCGAAGAAGAAGATTTTAGTACAGAATATGAGATCAAGGATATCAAAGCCGGCGACTGCGTCTACGAGTATATTGGGGGCGAATTGACCACCGAATGCAGGCCCTACGACGATAAAGACGACTGGTTATTTAAGATCAAGAGCATCAGGCAAGATAGCGTAACGATCGTCATTAACTATAACTCCTTCAACCGCGCTGTGACTTTGGATCTCGGCTCATCCCAACACATCAAATCCCGATATGAGATGGATGATGAAAGTACCCATTTCGTTTACACGATTTCGTTCTATCAATGATAATGGAACACTAATACTATCTCTTACAAAAGATCATTCTTTTTGTTCTATTATCCAATTATGATAGTTCTATATACTGATATAATGATTCAGCAATGAGAACTGGATCTTTGTGATACGAAATTCGATAAATCTTTCCATCCTCAGCCTGCCAAACCGTAACATCTTCCATCCCAGTTACTTCAATAAGATACATATTCGCAGGGATAGTATCGTTATATGATCGTTCTCGCTCTGTTGTTTCAACCACATTGAGTCTCTTCGAGTCGCATACTCCTGTTAATTCGTGTATTCCAAAAGAAACCGCACCATATTTTGAAGTAATTTCTTTATATTCTTGCGAAAAAACCACTCCTAGGCTTTCTTCCGCCTCGCGTATTTTATCTAAGTCGGCACCGCTCGTTAAGTGATGAAAATTAGATTTACCAGCCAACAGGTCACATATATTTATCATAATCCCACACCTCATTCTATTACAGGAATCTTGCTGCAAAACTTCTCCAAAAAGCAGCACGTTGTGCATCCCAAACAGCTCCATGATCGACCTCAGAAGGAGAAAATAGATCGTGCATAATCTGATGATTCCCTGTTCCTCTATGCTCCTCTCTTGTAAGTATCGCAAGTACAGAATCCTGTGATTGACCCATATGATGAAGTTCATAAGGTATTCCATCCGGATCTAGAGCAGCTAATCCTTCTCTCATCCTCTCAAGATTTGTTCTACCCATATCATCAACATAATTAAGATCGATATCTCTTATCAGCGCAGCTGAACCATTAACTCTCCCTCCAAACATTCCGGAATCACGTAATATATTATATTGATCCATAGATTCAAATTCTCGAATAAGATTAAGCGGTATATCAGATTCACGTTGAATAATTGCTGCTTCATCCATTGTTAATCCGTTTAAAGTCGCACCATGAAGCCCTATTCCTTCAACAATGCCTCCAGTAAGAGCTCCTGTAATTGCTCCCATCTTAAACCCTTCACTTGCTCCAAGAGCACCAGCAGTCAATGCTTGATCCCAGTCACCAGTTTGCAATCCAGTAATCAAACCAGCGGATACACCTCCAATACCCGCCGATGATACAGCCATAATAGTTCCGCTTTGTGCAGCCATAGCAAATATCATACTAGCTGCCGGGGCGCCAGCTCCAGCAGTAACTGCCGAAACAGTTACACAAAGGAGAATAACGCCAGTACCAATAGCAACATTACGAATAATCTGATCATAAGTATCATCATAATCTTCCATTGGCTGAACTACGGTCTGTCCATCTTCACCTAAAGTAAAGACATATTTGGTTCCCTGAAATTGATCATCCAGTTCAGCAAGCGTAAAACCAAAAAAGATATTTGCCTGAGAATTATATGTTAATTCATCAATATATTCCTGAGAGATATAAATTGCATCAACATTCTCGATAAAATACTCTCCGTCAAGTTCATCACACAAATCAAGATATACTGTATCTTCAACATATGTAAGAAGCTTGGGGTCTCCCAATCTGGCAAAATTCAACTCCTCCAACTCATCATATTCTTCAACTGTTTCCGGCGATACAGAGACCGCTTCAGATTCAACAATAATAGATGTTGTTCCAGTTGTCTCAGCAGCTAAAACCACAGCTTCACTCTCAACATTTTGAGAATCTGACTCAGATAAAGTAGTCTCTGTTATAGGCGTAACCGTGCATCCAGTAAACAACATAGATGCAATCACAAATAATGCAATAGATCTTTTCATCTTTCTCCCCCCTTTTTTGATCAAGTTATAATACTCTCATTACTCTTCATCATTTGCTGACGGTGGATCATCTTCCGCATTAGTTACATCTTTGTTTTCCTCTGAATCTTCGATCTCTTCGTCTTCGGAATTATCCTCATTCTCACGTATATCATCCAATGAAGAATTTACTATTTCTTCATCTGTAGTTTCATTAATCGGAGTGATCTGTTTTTCTGACTCAGGCTTATCACCCTTCTTTCCGATAAAAGCGAAAATCTTGTCCTTAAACATATACCCTGCAACTCCGCCGCCACCAAGCACAATCAAAACAAGAATAATTGCAATTACTTTTCCGGCACCACCCTTTTTCACCACTATGGTATCTTCGGAAGACTCAACCTCCAATTGAACTGTTGCTACAGTAGACTCTATTGAGGTTGTTACATCATCTGCGTCTTCAGCCACGGTCTCTACTGCTTGTTCAACAAGCGTTTCATCGGGCGGAAGAGTTGGGGTGGGTGTAGGGGTTACGATCCTTCCGTCATCACTGATTGTACATCCACTTAGCAACATTTCTTGGATTTCATTTAATGAATAACCGGTTACAGCATAAGCTCTCATTATAGGATCTGATCCTACATAGATTACCTTTTCCGTTTCCTGACCAGTATATTGATTACTTACAGTAATTGTGTAAACTCCTTCGTCAGTATATTGATAGCCATCAGAAGCAGGTCTATTAAATCTAACGTCTTCCGTATATCCATTATTTCCTTCTACAAAAACCGATCTCTGAACATTGATATTCAAGTATCTTGATCTGGCAAGATCAAGAGAGAAGCCATTATCAGTAAACGACTGATTCTGAAGTTCCTCTCCTGTCACAACATCAAAGGGGAACACCATACAGTTTCCGTTTCTCACAGAGAATCTGAAGTAAATACGGTAGTTTGTAAATGTTGGTGCTCCCTGAATATTGTTTCCAAACAGATCCCAGTTAATATGGTTTTCTCTAATCTCGTAATCAAGGGCCACTTCGTAATCGCCTTCTTCAAACACTTCGACCACTGTGTCAGCTCCAACACTTACACCGGAAAGATAATCCGTATATATAATTGGTTCTTCATAATTATTCTGGTAATCTGTCTTTCGAATTATGAGAAGACCTCTTCCACAGTTTGTACGAGCAGTCCCAAAATACTGATCATATCCATTAACATCTTCACCAATCGAAAGACCGCTCTGACCGTTCAATTCATCAATATCCTGATCAAGCCTAAAACCTAATGTAACTGTGTTCCCTAAAGTTTTGAGGAATACTGGATTTCCGTTAGAATCATTTACAGAACTTGTATACCCTTCTATGTAGAATCTTCCAAGAGACCAACCGTAATGAGGGTCATTTCTACCGATATCATTTGATCCGTTGTATCCGTTGTCCCAACCGGTCTTGGTTGTCTCGCCAAGATACATTCGATTTTCATCAGCTGAAACAGAAAACAGCATACCACTGATTATGCATATGATTATCAAAATCGATCCTATCGTCTTCTTCATGCAAATCACCTCTCCCTCAAAAGAATTACAATTTTATTCTACCCCGTATTCGGGCAATATTCGTTTCGTCGTTAATAACAATCTGTGAATAATCAGTTAATAGCCCGATTACGGGCAATAGTCTATCCGCGGTCAATACAGTAAGTTAAGAAACTAAGGAGACTTAACTCATGATCTCATACGACAGACTATGGACCACAATGAAGCAGCGCGGGCTGTCTCAATATAGACTTCTAAAAGACTATGGCTTCAGCAATGGTCAATTAGATCGTCTGCGAAAGAACGAAAATGTTAGTACATTCACACTTGAGAAACTCTGCCATATCCTGGATTGTCGAATAGAAGACATCTGCGAATATAAGCCGTAAGCTGTTGGTTCAAGACATACAAAACCAACAAAACCTGCACTAATATAAAACAGATCCGAGATAAAGGAAATCAACGCTAATTTGATGGTCTCACATTTCTGCACTAAATACGGAAGAAATCCATCTGATATAATCCCATCCTCCATTGTTCCAAAATGAAAACAAGAATGCATGTCAAGCATATACTCACAAAGATCAAAACTAATAAAGGAAGCCCCGAAGGACTTCCTTTTGCTTTAACATAGAATTGATCTTATGATCCCCTGATAATCCCGTACTGGGCACAGATTGTCGTGAACTCCTGTGACTGGGCGAAACCGCTTAAGACTTACTCATTTATGAAATCTCCTTAGCTGTAATACGTTCCTTATCTATAGTCGAGAGGATTTATCGTTGTGTGACCGATCAGATCAGCCGATATTGATTATCAGATATATCCAATCTGCGATATTCCTATTACTCCGCGCCTTATAAATGTAATATCTATTACTTCCTCATTAAATCTTTCCGATTCCAACCTGCTGAACTCGAACTTCTCATGTTCAAATCTCTCATAATCGAATTCTTCATACTCAAATATATCAATTCCGATCTCCTTAAGGATATCTTCCGGGAGTTCATAGTTCTGATCGACCAGACCGAACATTGTGAATCCTGTATCCACACAGAAAGACATAGCTTTGGAATACCCGACGTTATATGCAAAAGCCCCCATTGCTGATCCTATAAAATTACCGATAAGGAAGGTAAGACTATCTCTATAATTTTCTTGTCATGATCAGTACTGACTTCGATCCGATTCATATCAATACCGAATTCAACATTA